>JAFTPZ010000001.1 GCA_017463025.1 Clostridia bacterium | reverse complement strand
TGGTTCTCGACGGTCCTCACCGTAAAGGCGACCTTCGCCGTGCACGTGCTGCTGCTGCGAACATCGTTCCCAACTCCACGGGCGCTGCAAAGGCTATCGGTCTTGTTATCCCCGAACTCAACGGTGTTCTTGACGGTTGCGCACAACGTGTACCCGTTCCCACCGGTTCGCTTACCCAGCTCGTTGCGATCTGCGACGGCGAGGTTGACGCGGCTACGGTCAACGCGGCAATGAAAGCGGCGGCTTCCGCGTCGTTCGGCTACACCGAAGAAGAACTCGTATCTTCCGATATTATCGGCATCACCTACGGTTCGCTCTTCGACGCAACGCAGACGAAGTGTATGCCTATGGGCGACGGCACGACGCTTGTGAAAGTCGTTTCTTGGTACGACAACGAAAACTCGTACACCAGCCAGATGGTAAGGACGATCAAATATTTCGCAGAGCTTTAATCAAAAAACAAATAAAAACGACCTTCGAGAAATCGGAGGTCGTTTTTCGTTCGGCTCGCGCCTACTTAAAATTCTAATTTTTCTTCGATATACTTGATCGCTTCGTCCACGGAAACGCGGATCTGTTCCATCGTATCGCGATCGCGCACGGTAACCGTGCCGTTTTCCAAAGTGTCGAAATCGATCGTTACGCAGAATGGCGTGCCGATTTCGTCCTGACGACGGTAACGTTTGCCGATCGAGCCGGTAACGTCGTAAGTGCAGGGGAATTTCTTGCACATTTGCAAGTAAATTTCATCTGCCTTTTCCGACAAATTCTTTTGCAGGGGCAACACCGCGCACTTATACGGCGCAAGCGCAGGATGCAAGCGGAGTACCGTGCGGATATCGTTCTTTTCCGCGTCTACCACTTCTTCGTCGTATGCGTCCGTCAAGAATGCGAGAACCACGCGGTCTGCGCCGAGCGACGGTTCTACCACGTAGGGTACGTAGCGTTCGTTCGTTACGGGATCGAGATAATCGATCGGTTTTCCACATTCTTTCGCGTGTTGCGTCAAGTCGTAGTCCGTTCTGTCCGCGATACCCCAAAGCTCGCCCCAACCGAACGCGAAGTTGTATTCGAAATCAGTGGTAGCTTTGGAATAGAAACAAAGCTCCTCGGGGGAGTGGTCGCGAAGATGTAAATTTTCCTCTTTCATACCCAGCGACAACAGCCAGTTTTTGCAGAAATCTTTCCAGTACGCAAACCATTCCAGATCCGTCCCTGGTTTACAGAAAAATTCCAGCTCCATTTGCTCGAACTCACGCGTGCGGAAAGTGAAGTTCCCAGGGGTGATTTCGTTACGGAAAGATTTACCCACCTGCGCGATACCGAACGGCACGCGCATACGCGTGGAGCGCTGTACGTTCGCAAAGTTTACGAAAATACCCTGCGCCGTTTCGGGACGGAGGTATACGGTGTTCGCACTATCCTCGGTAACGCCTTGGAAGGTCTTGAACATAAGGTTGAATTTACGAATGGGTGTGAAATCGGAGTTACCGCACACGGGGCAAACGATCTTATGCTCTTCGACGAACGCTTGCAACGCGTCGTTGTCCATTGCCTCCACCTTTACGTCCATACCTTTTTTGGCGACGTACGCCTCCACGAGGTTGTCCGCGCGATGACGCGCCTTGCACGATTTACAGTCCATAAGGGGATCGGAGAAGCCGCCGAGATGTCCCGACGCTTTCCACGTGCGCGTGTTCATCAAAATCGCGCAATCCACGCCCGTATTGTAGGGATTTTCCTGCACGAACTTTTTCCACCACGCCTTTTTCACGTTGTTTTTCAGCTCTACGCCAAGAGGACCGTAGTCCCACGTGTTGGCAAGACCGCCGTAAATTTCACTGCCGGGGAAGATAAACCCTCTGTTCTTGCAAAGGGAAACGAGTTTTTCCATGGTTACTGCTCTTTTTTCTGCCATAAGTAGTTCTCCTTTCTTTTGGTTGTTTTATAGTTTTCGTTTTTATAAGGTCGGGGCAAAGGGGGAAAGCGCGGTTGCTTCCGCCGCTTCGATCGCCGCCTTTTTCTCTTCTTCCGTTACGCCTTCGGGCGCAAAACGCACCCCTTGCAAGGATTTTCCCGTGAGCGTTTTTGCCCAAGTAAGCGCGGCGACGTACCGCCCGAAATCAAAGCTCAAATGCAAATGGTCGCGATACAAGCGTTCGCCGAAGCGGGGATATAAATTTTCGATCGCCGTGCCCGAGGGCACGATTTTTGTAAACGCGCCGTTATTTACGATTTTTTCTTTTACCGTTTCCACGATAGCCCGATACATTTTTAAGTGGTCGTAGCCGTAGGGGGCGAACGCTTCCCCGCCGTTATGCATAGGGTACGCCCACGTCATTTGCCAAACGAGCTTTGCGTTTTCGTTTGCGTACTTTTTCACGAACGAAAGCAAAAAATCCAACTCGCCGTAGGTTTCGGGCAAGCCGCTCGCGGCGCTCTGCTGTTGCAGGGAAATATAATCCCAGTCCGTTCCGTCGAACGCGGAAAACAGGGTTTGACAAGGCGTGTAGCCCCATTTGCCGTCGGCGTTATCTTCTCGAGTGTAATCGGTCAAGTTGCCGCGAACGCACGCCGCGTGCCGATCGAGCGTGCAACCGCCGATATACATATTGCGGATAAAAATATCCTTTTCGCCGAGGTCGGCTAAAATTTGGTATAACCAAGCCAAGCCGTCCTGTGAAAAGCTGTTGCCGATCGCAAGAATGCGCATTTTCCGTTTCTCCCATACATTATAATGCTTATATTATACGACATTTTCCGCCTACAAGTCAAACGAAAGAAAGAAAATTTACGTAAAAAGATAAAAAAATTAAAAAATTTACGGGATAACTATTCCTTTTTTTTGAAATATATGATATAATGGAAAGGCTAATAACTTACAACGGAGAAATATCAATTGCTTACGGATATCGAAATTGCGGAAAGCGCGCAGCTTATCGACGTGCGCGAAGTGGCGGCAAAGCTCAACTTAACGGAAAACGACTTGGAATTATACGGCAAATATAAGGCGAAAATAACCCTGCCGAAGAACGCAAAGCGTAAAGCCAAGCTCATTTTGGTAACGGCGATCAACCCCACCGCCTCGGGGGAGGGAAAAACGACCGTTTCCATCGGTCTTGCCGACGGACTTTCCAAGATCGGTAAAAAGGCGTGTCTTGCCCTTCGCGAGCCCTCGCTCGGGCCCGTGTTCGGTATCAAAGGGGGCGCGGCAGGCGGCGGATACGCGCAGGTCGTGCCTATGTCCGATATCAACTTACATTTCACGGGCGATCTGCACGCGATCACGGCGGCGAATAACCTGCTCTGCGCGTTGATGGACAACCATATTTTCCGCGGTAACGCGCTGAATATCGACGTGAACAATATCTATTTCCACCGCTGTATGGATATGAATGAGCGCGAGCTGATCAACGTAACGATCGGCGGCAAGGGCAGAGGGGTGGAAAGAGAGGACCACTTCGACATCACCGCGGCGAGCGAGATTATGGCGGTGTTGTGCCTTGCGACGGATATAGACGATCTGAAAAAACGCCTCGGCAATATTATCGTAGGCTTGAATACGGACGGCGATTTCGTACGCGCAAAAGATATCGCAGGCGCGGTCGGTTCTATGGCGGTACTTTTGAAAGACGCGATGAAACCCAACCTCGTGCAGACGCTCGAACATACGCCGGCGATCATTCACGGCGGCCCGTTTGCGAATATCGCGCACGGCTGTAACAGCGTGCAGGCGACCTACGCGGCAATGAGTCTTGCCGATTACGCGGTAACGGAGGCGGGCTTCGGCGCAGACCTCGGCGCGGAAAAATTCCTCGACACCAAATGCCGCGCGGCAGGTATCGAGCCCGATTGCGTGGTGATCGTGGCGACGGTGAAAGCCCTCAAACTCCACGGCGGCGCGGCGAAAGAAACGCTTGCAGAGGAAAATCTCGACGCGCTGGAAAAGGGTATGCCCAACCTCTTGAAACATATCGAAAATATAACGAACGTATATAAAAAGCCGGTGGTGGTGGCAATGAACCGATTCTTCACCGACACGCAGGCGGAAACCGACCTCGTGATCGAAACGGTGAAAAAGGCGGGCGCAACGGCGGTATTTACCGACGTATTCTTGAAAGGCGGCGAGGGTGGTAAGGAGCTTGCCGAAGAAGTCGTGAAAGCTTGCGAGATACCCTCGAAGTTGTGCCACCCGTACGAATTGAACGAGGGCGTTTGCGAAAAGATCGAAAAGGTCGCGACGAAAATTTACGGCGCGGACGGCGTGGATTTCTCGGACGAGGCGCTTGCAAAGATCAAGATTATCGAAGAAAAGGGTTGTGGCGATCTGCCCGTCATTATCGCGAAAACGCAGTATTCGCTTTCGGATAACGCGGAGCTGCTCGGTCGCCCGACGGGGTTCAGAATTTCCGTACGCGACATCGTGCTCAAAGGCGGCGCAGGATTTATCGTGGCGATTGCAGGCAAGATTATGCTGATGCCTGGGCTGGGCGCGCACCCTGCGGCAGAGAAGATCGACCTTTTATCCGACGGCACGATCGTAGGGCTGTCCTGATCGGGAAAACGTGAGTGTTTTCCGTATAAAAAACAAGAAAAGAGTGAATAATTATGAATACGATAGAAGCAACCAATTTCATTGAACAAATCATCAACGAGGACGTCGAAAACGGTAAAATCACCGCCGTACAGACGCGTTTCCCTCCCGAACCGAACGGGTATTTGCATATCGGACATATCAAGAGTATGCTCGTCAATTTCGGTACGGCGAAAAAGTACGAGGGAAAATGTAACCTCTTTTTCGACGACACGAACCCCTCCAAGGAAAAGACGGAGTTTGTGGACGCGATCCGCAAAGACATTTCGTGGGTGGGCTACGAGTGGGCGAAAGAGGTGTATGCCTCCGACTTTTTCGATACCATTTACGACTACGCCGAACAGCTCATCAAGGAGGGTAAAGCGTTCGTTTGCGATCTCTCGCCCGAGGAAATTTCCGCCACGCGCGGCAGTTTGACGGAGGCAGGCAAGGAAAGCCCCTACCGAAACCGTAGCGTGGAAGAAAATCTGACTCTTTTCCGTGAAATGAAAGAGGGGAAGTACCCCGACGGCAGTAAATGTCTGCGCGCGAAGATCGATATGGCGTCGCCGAATATGAATATGCGCGATCCCGTCATCTACCGCATTTTGCGTTGCACACACCACCGCACGGGGGATAAATGGTGTATCTATCCTATGTACGACTACGCGCACCCTATTTGCGACTATCTCCAAGGAGTAACCCATTCCCTCTGTACCCTCGAATTTGAGGATCACCGTCCCTTATACGATTGGGTAGGGATCAACCTCGGGTTTGCGCCCAAGCCCCGTCAGATCGAGTTTGCGCGCCTTGCGATCACCAACACGGTGATGAGTAAGCGGTATCTCAAAAAGCTCGTGGAGGAGGGGCACGTACACGGCTGGGACGATCCGCGTATGCCGACGGTGGCAGGACTTCGCAACCGCGGCGTACCGCCCGAAGCGCTCCTTGATTTCTGCACGAAGATCGGTATCGTAAAGGCAAATTCGGAATGTCAGCTTTCCTATTTGGAGGCGTGTATCCGCGACAACCTCAACGAAAACGCCGAGCGCGCGATGGCGGTTCTCGAACCTTTGAAAGTTACCCTCACCAACTACGAGGGCGAGGAGGAGCTGGAAACGGCGTTGCATCCCTTAAAACCCGAGCTGGGCATGCGCAAGGTCGCGTTCTCGAAAACGGTGTATATCGATAAAGCGGACTTCTCCCTCGATCCGCCCCCCAAATACCAACGCTTGAAAGTAGACGGCTACGTGCGTTTGAAAAACGCCTATATCATTCATTGCGACGAGGTGGTGAAGGACGAAAACGGAGAAGTGGTAGAGCTGAAATGCTCGTATATCCCCGAAAGCAGATCGTCTAACGATACGAGCGGTATCAAGGTGAAAGGTACGATCCAATGGGTGGACGGTAAAACGGGCGTGGACGCGGAAATTCGCAAATACGGCGTACTCTTAAAAGACGCCGAATACGCAGGACAGGACTTTGGCGAACGAATGAATTTGGACAGCGAGCATATTTTCCAAGGCAAAGCCGAGCCCTACCTTGCGCAAAGCGCGGAGGGGAAACAGTTCCAGCTCATGCGCGTAGGATATTATAAAAAATGCACGGAAAACGGCAAGCTCGTACTGTCCGAAATCGTTTCGCTGAAAGATAATTTCAACAAATAACGAATCAGGAGTGCGTGCAGTTTATGCCCAAATATTCGATATTGACGGATTTTTCGTCGATCGATCTCATTAAAAACACGCCGCCGATCTTGGCGGCGATTTGTTTGGCGGCGCTTGCGATCGCGTTTTTTATCGGATTTTCCAAGTCCGTTCGCGCCGTCGGTTGGCAGGGAATTACGTGGCTGTTTGCAAGCGCGGCATACCTTTTTACCGAGTATTTTTTGGGCGAAGAAAACCCCGTTTTATCCCTTTTGGAGGGTTGGGGCTGGGGCGCGGAGCTTTCCGCCGTTCTCGCCTCCCTCGTTTTCGCGCTCGTATGTATTTTGATCGCGCTGCTGATTTTCGGCGCGCTCCGTTTTTGTCTGTCGTCCGCTACGGACGAGGTAAGCGACGAGGGAATAGAGGAATATGACAAACCCTCCTTTTTCTCGCGACTGTTCGGCGGCGTACTTTGCTTGATCAACACGGCGGCGGTACTATTCACCGTACTCGCCCTCGCCCTGTTTTTGATCGGTGGAACGAGTTTGCGCGAAACGGCGTTTGCGCCCTTGTTCGAAATAGGATATATGCGCGTTTTAACGCAATACGTATTCGATTACGCTTTGGATATTCTGTTGATCGGCTTGATCTTGCAGATCGCGCAAGGCGGTTATCAAACGGGATTTACGGCAAGCGTGCGTTCGTTGTTCGTTGCCGTGGGCTGTGTCGGCGCGGTCGTTTTCGGGTTTTGGTGGGCGTTTTCGAGGTTGGACGCGCCTACGTTGCATAAATTTTTGGCAGGCTTGGGCATATCGGTTGGCGGCTTGCTCGTCGTATGTATCGTCAACGTGATCTTAAAAGCGGCGGTTACAGCTATCGAGGGGGTACGGTTTTTACAGGTCGCGGACGGCGCGATCGCGGCGCTTGCGTATCTTGCGATCGGCGTGGGCGTTTGCGCGATCGTCGGTGCGTTTTTGTATACGCTCGGCGCATACGAAGTCTTTGATTTTGAAAGGGTATTCACGGGCGAGTGTTTAACGAAGAAACTCATTTCCGCTTGCGGCGCGTACGTGCAACCGCTGATCGACCGTCTAACGGCAATGCTCGTCGGTTAAATAGCTTTTCCCAAACACCTCGTACGAAAGCGAGGTTTTATTTTTTACGGCAAGACAAAACTCCGCGCCGATAGCAAGAGAACGGCGTAAAGCGCGTTCGAAAAAGAGATTTCCCTTGGCGGCAAGCGCGTTGACGAGCGCCGAATTTTTTGCCCCCAACGACCTCGACGATAGGGGCAGGTATGCGTTGAATAACGAAATGGCGCGGTAAAACGCCTTTTTATCGAGCGGCGGAAATCCCACGCGCGCGGAGATCGCGGCGTAGAGTAGGAATAAATCGTTTTTAGGACGAGCGGAGAGCTTGGGACGTAAAAATTCCGCCGTTTCCGTTTCTTGGGGATAACGCGCTTTGAAAAAGGCGTCGAACGCGCCCTCGATGCGCGTGTGTCGGAGGGGCGATCTGCCTGCCAAGTGATAAACGTAGGGGTGAAACACGGTATCTGCGGCGTAGTGCGTGATATAGCCGAGGGAATAGGCGAACAGAGAGGGTTGGGAGGCGAACGCTTTGCAGACGGTGAACGCGCCGTAACCACCCTTGCGGTGTAAGTACGAGCCGAGATTTTGGGAAAAGCCGCTACGTATGGGATAGAAAAAACAAAAATCCGCGCCCTGCGCCCCGAAGAAATAGAGGGGGAGGTACGGCTGAATTTTTTCGCGTATGGGATCGGGAAAGCGTTTCAGCGTTTCCCTTGCAATAAAAAAATGAGTGTGAAAAGCAGGCATATATGTAGTAGGCAGGTTTTGCGATTCAACGCATACCTGCCTATGGGTTATTCAAATTGATTCGCTAAAATATCGGCGGTCAGACGAGCAAGATTCATATCGCTCGAATCCATTTTCGCACCGTCCTCTTTGGAGAGTACGGCGACTGCGCCCAGACAGTCCCCACCCGATACGATCGGCACGATGACCTGTGCGGTTACGCCCTCTTCGCGCGAGGCGGTAACGGGGATAACGTCGCCCCCCTCGGCGGCGTTGGCGATATAGCTACGTCGTTCTTTCAAGATCTTGTCCATATCTTCGGAAAGACCTTTCCCATCGAGCTCTTTTTTACCCTCGCCATAGGCGTGTAAAACGCCGTCGGTGTCGCAGATCACGGCAAGCTTACCGCTCAAATCGTTGAGAGAACGTGCGGTCGCTTTGCTGAAACGCTCCAAAGTGGCGATGGGGGAATATTTTTTGAGCATAAGCTCGTCGCGGTCGGTAAAAATTTCAAGGGGATCGCCCTCTTTAATGCGGAGCGTGCGGCGTATTTCTTTGGGAATAACGACGCGCCCCAGTTCGTCTATTCTTCTGACAATTCCGGTTGCTTTCATATATAAAAATCTCCTTGCTTTGCAAATTTGTATTGTTAGTATTTGTAAAACAAGGGGATTTATACTATGTATGAAATTTTTACTTTTAAGCTTATATGCAGTTAAGTTTTACAGCACAGACGCTAAAATAAGACCTAATACGAACACACCGACGCCTACGATGGTAGGAAGTAATATACCCAACTTAAATTCGGGCTTCCAATTTAATTTTTTGCAGGAGGCGTTGAATTTAATGCAGTAGGCAATATATCTGATCGGGGTGAGAATTATCCCTAAAAATATCGTTAAGATGAGTTGTAAAAACATCAACCCCAACTTACCGCCCAAATCGACGTTATAGGTTTTATGCCCGTCCCGATAGGTAGTTTCAATTACGTAATCGTAATTAAAAACGTTCTTAATTCCGTGGCGACGTACGCAAATAACGGACGGAATGGAAATAACGAGAGCGCCTGCTAAAGCAAGAAAAGGAGTGATTTTTAATCCGACGGTGATAAGGAGCCAACCGACGCAACAAAAAATAATGATTTTCCAAATCTCTTTGAGACCGCGGCTCATCTTTTCAAGAGTCTCCATTTCCATAGAGTCCAATTCTTCGTTCATGTTTTGTTCGTTCATAGTGCGTTTACCTCTCTTTTGATTTATTTAACGCGTGTTTTTCTAAAAGCGCTGCGTTTATAGGCTTATTATACCACCCCCCCCCCCTTTGTCAAGCGTTTTCTCGCTTTTTTCAAATTTTTTTGAAAAAACGGCAGTTATTTTTTTGACTTTTGAATGGTAAAGGGGGGAGGGGAATATGTGTAGAGAGGAGGAAAAATGAAAAAAATTGAAATTTTTTCGAAAGAGCGATAAAAATGAGTTGACAAAAGAATATAGTTGCGATATAATAATGTTCGTTAATGCGGTCGTGGCGGAACTGGCAGACGCGCAAGACTAAGGATCTTGTGGGTAACTCCATGCAGGTTCAATTCCTGTCGACCGCACCAAAATCGGCGATTTTTGAGCGAAAAAGGCTTGAAAACGCCGATTTTTTGCTATTATCCGCCGCCCGAGCGGTCGAAATTTGGGGAAGATTTGGGGAAGTTTTCGCCCGATCGCGAGCATTACCAAGCGTTGAGCTTCTTGCCCTCTTTTAAAAGATATTCGTCCGAAAGATCGGTGTAAGTATTCCCAAGAACGCCGAACGAATGCCCCACGAAATGATCTCGCGCCGCGTCTGCTACGTCGTACTCTTTGCACCGTGTATAAAACGTAGTGCGGAGGTCGTAGAGCTTATGCCCGGGCAAGGCTCTTTTGAAATGGCGACGGAGCATATCGAGGTTGGGGATATTGAACACGCCGTCGGCGGGTAAGAAAGGACGGAGGCGGTCGATGATCGGTATGCGCTTATATTCCGTTTTTCTCGTTTTTCTTTTGCTATTTACCGCGACAATGAACGGACCCTGTATTTTGGCTGTTTCGAGCTCGTTCGGACGCAACCCGCAAAAGAGGACGAGGGCGGCGGCTGTCGCGTAAATCGTACCGTTTAATGCGTTGAAAAGGCGCGTTTCTTCGTCTTTTGTGATTGCTTTGCCGCTTTCCCGTTCGTGTTGCGTGTATAAGATCAACGCGAGCGGGTTTCTTGCTATTATCCCGTGCGCGATCGCGCTCTTGAATATTCCGTTCAGTATTGAGTGCAGATCGTCGGCGGTTTTGCCTTTTCCCTGTTCCATAATCTCGTCCAAGAGCTTTTTACAGTCGGGCGGGGTTATTTTTTCGATCGGCGTTTCCTTAAAGCGCGGCGATAGATAACGGTCGACCAAGCGGAGATTGTTTTTGTAGTGCTCCGATGAAACCTTTTCCTTTCGGAATGTTTCATAGTGGTACAGGGCGAAAGCGGTGAATGTTGTCGGGATAGTAGAGCCGCCGCCCGTCCGTTTCTCTTTCGGCTGTGCCGTTTTCAGTTTTTCGATGAAATTCGCTTTTGCGAGCTCGATCGTCTTTCCGCTTGCGGAAATATCATACCCGTCCCGTCGAAAACGTATTTCATACGTCGTTGTGTCTTTGCCGCTTGCGTGTTTTCGTAGGCGGCAACGCTTTTTTTGTAGAACAATCAAGCGTTTGAATATTTTTGGCATTGTTTTCATCTCCTCATCGGTGAATTCTACAACGCCCTGCTTTGCAAGTGCCTTTTTTAGCTGTTCTTTTGCCTGTTTTTCGTCGAATTGTCCGCCGCCTGTTCTTTCCCTCTCGTGCGCTTGCACGGCGGCTAAAACGCCCGCAACGTCGTCATCTTCAAAAACTTTCAGTTTGACGCCGTCAAAGTCGACGAATTGCTTTTGATCGCCGTTATTCATCGTCGGGTATGTCGCTGTTTCCTTTCTTTGTGGTGAGTTGTTGCGCGTTTTTGGCGTTCAGAGGGGAAACGACCGTTTGCCCGAGTTGTTTCTCAACGCTCTTGCGCGCATCTTTTGCTACGCCGCCGCCCCGTTTAGCGACTTTGCGGCTTTCCTCGAACGTTGCGGGCTTTTCTTGCGCTGAAATGGCGGTTGTGGTAACCTCCGCAAGCATATTAAGCGCGAGTTCAATGTCCGTCATATTGTCGCGCAGGCTTTCTTTTTTCAAGCCTTTCAGCTCTTTATATTGGCGGACGGTTTTCCCGCTCCACGCTTTCGTCATTTCGTTGGTGAGTATGGCGTATTCTTTGCCGTCCTCAATGCCGCGCTCTCGCCATTCGTCCGTGAGCTTCTTTCGCGCCTGTATAGTCTGCATGCGCTGATTGATCCACGCGGCGGAATATCCTTTTTGACGGTAGAATTCCGCGCCACGGTGAAACGCTTTCTCGGGGTCGGCTATTTCATCAAGCCGCTCGCTTCCGACTTGTGCGAGCCACATTTTGAACGGCTCCGCTTTGGGGGAGGGGATAGATTGCACGAGGCGCAAAATGCCTTTCGTCGAAAGAACGTCCGTTTTATAGTTTTTTCCGTCTAAGGGAGAGCGCATTTTCAGTTGGCTACAAATTGTAGTCAACTCACTACCCTCTGCCTTTAATCGGGTTTTTAATACCGACCAATACTTGCGCGCTGTTTGATAATTTGCGCTATCCGTCAGAACGGCAACAACGTCCACGACGGAAAAATACCACTCTTCCTCGTTCGCGTTCCAAGACGTGCGAATTTGTTTCTCGTTAAATAGTTGTAATTTTGTTTCCATTGTTTGAGTTTCCTCCTTTGTTTGGGCTTATTCTTTTAGCCCCTTACCGCGCGAGCATATCCGCAAAGACGCGGTTGAAATGATCGGAGCTTTCCTCCGATTGTTTCGCCGATGACGTTCGCGCTCTTTCCGCCGCACGGAGGCGGCGGTTTTTCTTTTTGTCGCACGCATAGCCGCACGATGAGCACCGTCAGCGTGATCGGAAAGAATAAAACGGCGAGGACGTAGAAAAGCGCGCCCTGCTTCTTTTTCTTGTTCATTGTCGTCCTCCCCGTTATTCTATTGACCTTTATAATGCCGTGTGGACTTCAATAACCTTGCCCAAGATTTTGAAATCCGTGTCTTTTGTGATAGGCTCGAAATCGGGCTCTCTACCCTCGGAAATTAAGGAAATAGCTCCGTTCTTTTCCCTGTATCTCCGAACGGTTTGCTTGCCGTCCATAAGTGCGGCGATAATGTCGCCGTCTTTGGCTTCGCTTTGTATGTGCACGATCAAAATTGAGCCGTTGCGAATGCCTACATTAACCATACTGTCGCCCGAAAAACGGAGGGCAAAATGGTCGTTTTTGTTTTTTTGCTTCATATAAACGTATTCCTCTACGTCATCATCTTTAATCTCGCCGCCTCGCCACGACAGTTTTACAAGGGGAACAGGATATAAATCGTATTGTACCACCTCGCAAAAGTTTGATGAAGACTTCTTTTTTGCGTCTTGTGGGGTGTCGGTTGTGCCGATTAAATAGTCAACGGTAACATTGAAAAAGGCGGCAATTTCTTTTACACGATCAAGATCGGGTTGTCGCTTGTTGTTTTCCCACAAAGAGACAGTACTTTCCGCCGCATTAAACATTTTTCCGAAAACTTTCATTGTCAACCCCGCTTTTTTGCGCAGTTGTTTAATTCTATTCACGTTATTTTTGCCTCCTTTGCGAATAGGTGTTTGGCTTTTGTATTCCTATTATACACTTGTCAAAAAAGTAAGTAAAGAAAAAAGAGACGGGTATTTCAAAGACTTTGCAAAAAAATAAGATTTTTAGTTGACAAACAAAGAAAAGAGTGATATTATTAAATAAAACTTTGCAAAAAAATAAGTAAATTAAAAAATAGGAGGTTGATAATGAAAAAATTAAAAGAATTGAGAAAGAAAAACGGCTTGACTATGAAAAAAGTCTCCGAGCATTTAGAAATGGCAGAAAGCTCGTATTGTTTGTGTGAGCACGGAAAGAGAAAGTTGAGCTTTGTGCGCCTTGTGGAATTGGCGAAACTGTACGGCTGTTCGGTTGCTGATTTTGTGGACGAAGCGGAGGCGAGCGAGTAAATGAGATCAAGTTTCCCCGGGCGTGAGCTGTTCGCGGGATATATCGGCGAATAAACGTGCCGCCGCCTTTAATAATAGCGGCGCGATCGGCAAAAGCCAAACATAACAGGAGCAGAACGATGAAAAGGAGCTTCGTGCTGTATTGCGACCTCGACGAACATTTGTCTTTGTTGACAATGGAACAGCGCGGCGTGCTTCTCACGGCAATTATGAGCTATCAAAACGGCAAGGACGTCCCCGAAATGGATAATACGACGGCGGTGCTTTTCTCGGTTATTAAAGCGCAATTCAAGCGTGATGACGAGAAATACAACGAAACCGCTGAAAAGCGTCGGGTGGCGGGTCGTATGGGAGGAGCACCGAGGGGAAACCAAAACGCGAAAAAACAACCTCAAAACAACCCACCCGCAAAAAAACAAGCAAAACAACCAAAACAAGCAAATGCTTGTAATGGCGCAAACGCGGGAAATATAAGCGATTGCGGCGGCGGGCAAGGCATTGAAAAACAACCAAAACAAGCAAAACAACCCGATAATGATACTGTAAATGATACTGATATAAAAGAAATAAGTACGTCCGTACCTACAAAGAAAGGGGCGGACGGTCGGTCGGATAAGGAGGCAATACGCAAAAAAGCACAGGCGGAGTTTTTTGCCCTCTATCCCGGAATAAGTATCGACAATTATTCCGCCGCCGATTATGCGGATATAGACTTCGAGGTCTTGGCGTGTCGCTTTGAAGAAAGTGCATTTTTAAGGACGCGATATTCTTTCTCGTGGGTATGTTCAAATTATCGGAGAATTGCGGCGGGCGAGTTCAAGGACGATCCAAACAAAAAAGCGCCGCCGCCCGTTCGGAAAAACGCACTCGGCGCAGAGTGGGACGATTTAGAGGGATAACGAGGAGGTAAAAAAGATGACGAAAACAGCAACAATGCCCGCGGGGGTGCGGCTATTCAATTTGCTTTTACAAGGCGGCGGAACGGAAGATCAAAAACGCCTGTATTGGGAACGGTATGCCGATCAAACGGAAAAACAGCTCGGCAAGCCTCTTTGGGCTATGGACGCGGAGGAGTTCGAGGAGTATAAAATTCTCGAAGAAAATCAAAGCTACGGCACGGAGGACGGCGGGAACTGTAAACTTTGCCGCAATCGTGGCTACATAGTAAGGCGCGACGGACAATATACGCGCTACGCTTCGTGTTCGTGTATGGAGCAACGCAAGCAAAGCCGAGAGGTGCAAAACAGCGGCTATGCCGAGATGATAACGTCCCGAACGTTTGAAAATTTCACCATAACCGAGCCGTGGCAAAAACAAGCCCTGCAGACGGCGAAAGCGTGGACAAGACAAACGCAGTTTCCCTTTTTGTTTTTAGGAGGGAGAAGCGGTGCGGGAAAGACGCACCTCGCGATTGCGGCGTTTTATAATCTCATACAGCGCGGGGTGCGCGGGAAATTTATATCGTGGCGAGAGCAGTCCCGCGAGTTGAAAATGCGAATGACCGAGGCGGAAGTGTACGACACGAAGATCCGCGAGCTGAAATTTGTGCCGCTTTTGCTCGTTGACGATCTTTTGTGGACAAACGGCGGCGGGCTGTCAGAGGAAGATTTCAAACTCGCGAAAGAGATCATCGACGTAAGGCAAGCGAACGGATTGCGGACAATTTTCACGGCAAATTGGACGATCAAAGACTTAATCGAGCTTTCGGAGGTCATCGGCGGGCGCATATATGAGGGGTGCGGAAGCTCGACGAATTTCGTTTTGACGTTTGGTGGAAGCAATCAAAACTATCGAGCAAGAAAGCAACCGACGCTATTAGAGATAGCGGGCATTGAAAGCCCGTTTTGACGATTGACGATCGGAAACATTAAAGCGGAGAGCTATGAAAATCAAAGCGAAATATTTGAGCTATACGGTTTATATTATCGGCGTTTCTTTGAAAGGGATCGCGACCTGCGTCTATCCGATCGACGAGAAAAGCAGTCGCATTGTGTTTATTCGATTGAATGAACTGACCGTCATAGACACGGCGTATTTGACAGGAGAAAAGGCGGTGAAAAATGGAAAGAAAAACGAAGAATAAGGGCGGACGCCCAAGAAAGAAAATCACGCGGGACGCGTTTCAAAAACTTTGCAAACTTCAATGCACCGAGGAAGAAATTGCGGGCTTTCTCGACTGTTCGGTTGACACGCTTCAACGGTGGGTCAAGGAGAATTACGACGGGGAAACTTTTGCGGTGGTGTATAAAAAGTATGCGGCGGGCGGACGCGCTTCATTGAGGCGGCGGCAATGGGCTCTTGCGGAGCACAATGCGACAATGGCGATGTGGCTCGGAAAACCGCACCTCGGACAGCGTGAAACGATCAACGTCGCGGCGGACGCGGAACAGCTCGACAAGCTCGACGCGATCTTGCAAGGCGTAAAGGCGGCGGCAGGAGCAAAACCCTCCCCGGGGGAAATATAAGCGGAGCACGGACAGGCGCGACCCTTTGAGGGCTCGACGCCTTTTCCCGTAAAAGGGACTACCGCAAAAAGACAGCAAGGGCGACGAAAATGACGGAGAGAGAACAGGCGAAAGTGTTGAACGCGTTATACAGCTATAAGACGTTCAAAAAGATTGCACGGGACGAGGCGCAACGGGCGCGCGGTATTTACATAAACAACGAGAACGGCGAACTCGAATATATGGGCGGCGAGCAAATCACTCGGGCCGTGTACGTTTCGGAGGAAACGCGCAAGCACTTCAATCGCATTGACGAAATCAAGGGGAAGTTCGTCGAGCTTTACTTTTTCCGTCGCGTCGGGTGGTTGCGAATTACGAGCGACTTGCCTATATCCCGCTCGACGGTTTTCGAGTGGAGGCGCGACGTCATCGAAATCGCCGAGAAAATCGCGCGAGAAATCGCCTTTATTTGACGGGCGGGAATTTGGTCGGGGTGAAATGTATCAACGCGTTTTACCCCGTTTTTTACACAAAAAAAGACCTTGCGAACGCAAGAGACGGCAAGGTTGCAACGATAACCGTCAAATACGTCAGCAAGGCAACACGCAAGCGGTAGAAACCGCAAGCCCCGAACGGTGGGGAGTGATGAGCTCCGCCGCCCGATCGGATATGTATAGTATAACACAAATTTTTAAGGGCGTCAAGAAATTGTGAGGCAAAATATTCACACGATACGGGTGATAAAAATAGGAGGGGGTGCCAAAATGACACCCCCCGTCGGTCAAAATGACCGCCCCCCCTTTTTGCCGTTTTTGCTTTTTTATGCTCGTATGATTGCTAATATAAGAGCAATACGCACGAAAAATACACAAAAAGCCTCACAATGGTGATAAATGTCGTGAAAATCTTGTAGAGGGGGGGTGTCAAAATGACCGCCCCCCCTCGCCCGTGTTTATCTTAAACAGTTTTGTAGTTGCTCAATGGTATTTTCGCTGACCGTTTGCAAGTCCACAATAAATTCAAGCGCGGCGCGGAGCAAATTGCTCATCGCGTGGCGGCGGCTCAATAAAGAGACTTTGCGGTGTTCGTCCTCGTCTGTTCCGTCAAACTTGATCTCGGGATCCAAGTCGTCGGCGATCTCGTCGAGTAAAGTGCGGATAACTTCGAATTTCACTGTTTCAATCTCGAATTCGGAAACAATATCCCACAGTTCAAAGTTTTCGGGTCTTATTTGATTATTTGCCTTTTGCATTTTTCTTTTCCTCCTTATGCAACTGCCGCCGTCGCGTGGTATGTAATATTGATTATATTTTCAAGCGCATAGCACAGCGTAACAGGCTTTTCGCTTTTCTCGTCCTCTTTGATTGCGCCCATTTCCACGAGCTCCGCTTTCGTCGTGGGTGTTCCGTCGGCAAGGAAGAACGCCGTTTTGATATTGCAAGGGTTCATAATTTGCAAGTAAAGTTTCGTTTCGTCTTTCTTGCTTTTCACAATGCTCGCGTGTTCCGTGTGCTCAAACCACGTCGGGAGGACGCCGCCCTGCTCCGCGATCTTGTCCTGCACGCTTGCGACGTTTGCATAATTCACGCCGAATTGCGCCGTCAGAGTGGTGCGCTTGCGATAGGTGATCCCCTTGCGCTTCTTTTCCGTTTCCGCTTCGATCGCAAAGAAACGACCGTTTGTAATGTTCTTGCTTAAAATTTCATTGAGTGTCATTTTGTATTCTCCTTAAAAGTATTTGACTTTTTTTCTTGTGCCTGCTATACTTTAAGGGCAGAGGGGAGGCAGGCGCAACCCCTCCGACCTGTTCCCGTTTCGGTTTACTTTTCCACGAGCTGACCGAGCGGGGCTTTTTTAGTCCGTCGCTTTCGCTTCTCTTACGATTGCGGCGGCTTCTTCTTTGTCTTTCGCTTCGGCTTCAATTCGCTTGGCGATCGTTTCAAGAAATGCGTTGAGCTGTGCGTTCGTCATTTCTCCGCCCTCCTTTTCGTTATTCATAGGCTACCTCCTTTTGTTTTTTGCCTGCCTTTTAGTCTCATCGGCTTCGGTGTTCCCTCAATCTTTGTATTTATAGTATATCATAAATATCTAATGTTGTCAAACAAAAATCAAACATATTTCAAATATTTTTAGACTTTTTTCAAAAAATATTAGATAAAAGTTTGACAGCGTAAAAATTTTATTGTATAATATAAGCGTAAATAGGAGGTGTATAATGACGTTACGGCAAAAAATTGATATGGCGTGCGCCTACAAGGGAATATCGCAAGCGACATTAGCGCGAGCGTTGGGAATTACCCCCGCAACCTTTAACGCACGATTGAAAGTTTGCAAGTTTTCGCAAGAGGAAATGGAGAAGATCGCCGCCGCACTCGGCTGTGCATATACTTTCGGCTTTGAATTTCCCGACGGGACGCGGATTTGATAAGGTTTAATAATACAAAAGTGTCCCCCTGTTTTGATGAATTGAGAGAGGGAAAGCCTTGAAAAATAAGGAGGTCTGCCGCTTTGAGCGCGTCAATACGGGGAGGGTTTTGCGGAGCTCTTGCGCGAAATGCGCGCACGCGCGCGCGAAAACAAAAAAACGGCGGGCGCATAGGCTCACCGTCGTCTTTACAAAAGCAGGGCGTATATTTGGGTTAAATGGTTACATTTTTGAGGCTTCAAATTTGGGGAAGTTTCGCGAAGAAACAGCAGAAAGCCTTTATTTATAAGGGATTGAGCCTATCGGTCAACGGCTTCAATTCCTGTCGACCGCACCAAATATGCGGGATTTTGTATGAAAGCATACGAAACCTGCATATTTTTTTTTGCTAGAATGAATAGTTGGAAACGTGTGGTATAACCAAGATGGCGAAAGTGCTCCTACGATTACCGTTTTTGAAAATTTAAGATTTGAGAATATCTTCTTGACGGGTAAATGTTACTCTTCAAAGAAGGAACGCTATTGTATTTCGCCTATAGATATAAGGGGATACGACGATAGCAAGGAATATTTCCGTGATATAAAATTTAGAAATATTTACGTGCAAAGACACTCTATCCAAGAGGCTAAGGAAATTTCTGTTAAAAACGTGGAAGACATTGTTTTTGAAGACGTTACGTTTGTTGAATAGATGATGTAAATTTATCATTTTATCTCGCGACTAAAAGGAGAGAAAATATGTTGAACGGTAAAGAAGAAAATCCGCTTGCGGAAATTATTAGTGACGGTGGATATACGGCAATATTTCGCACCATTGGTTGTATAGGGGATTCGCTTAGTTCGGGAGAACACGAATCTCTTGATACGGAAGGAAAAAAAGGATATCACGATTATTACGAATATTCTTGGGGGCAGTTTATTGCAAGAGCTTGTGGACTTAAGGTGTATAATTTTTCCGTTGGAGGGTTGACGGCAAAAGAATTTCAAAGACTTGCTAGGTATATGAAATGTTTTACCCCCGAAAAAGCGTGTCAAGCATATATTATTGCTCTTGGTGTAAACGATTTGAAAGACGTAAATTTTCATTATAGCGGTGGGTTTGGTTCGATGCCCGATTTTGAAAATAAAGACGATACCTTGATCGGTGCTTATGTACGAATTATTCAGCAAATAAAAGAATTACAGCCTAAAGCTAGAATTTTTGTGATTACTCCACCCGTAAGGAATTATGAAGACGCGGAAAGAATGAAAAGGGAAGAAGAATTTTCAAATTTTTTACGTTCGCTTCCCCAGTATTTCGAGTTTTTGTATGTTATTGACTTGCGAAAATACGATCAGGTTTACGATGACGAATTTTGTGCTAAGTATAATCTCGGCGGTCATATGAGCGCAATGGGATATAAGCGGATGGCAAACGTTATATCCACTTATATAGATTGGATAATAAGAAACAACTACGACGATTTTAAGCAGGTGGGCTTTATAGGAACAAAGTTTCATAATTGTTCAGAAAAATGGTAATAAATTTTACAAAAAACCATAAAAGTTTGTAAAATTAGATTATAAAAATTTATGTGCGTAAGGAGGCACGATATGAAAAGTAAAGTAAAAAAGATTGTTGCAAGTATGTTGGCGATGTCAATATGCGCAGGGTGTGTTGCTTGTGCAACACCGGACATTCCGGGCGCGTCTTGGGAAGACGACGTGGTGGATACGAATAAAACGCAGATCTACGTCTTTAACTACGACGGCGGCTACGGCACCTCGTGGCTGTACGAGGTCAAAAAGCGCTTTGAGGAGGCGCATAAGGACGACGTATGGGAAGAAGGCAAGAAGGGCGTGCAGGTATATATCAATCCTAGCAAGAACAAAATGCTTTCTTCGGGTGCTATTCTCGACGGGCGCGACGAGGTATATTTTACTGAAAACGTAATGTATTACGACTACCTCAACGACGGCGTGTTTGGGGATCTTACCGAAGCTGTTACAGCCGATATGGCCGCTTACGGCGACGCGGAGGGCACGTCGATAGAGGACAAGTTAACGGACGAGCAAAAGGCGTTCTACGGAGTTGCGGAGGAGGACGGGAAAACGCATTACTACGCGTTACCCCATTACACCGCGTTTTCCGGTTTAAGCTATAACGTTGATACCTTCGATATGTACGGATATTATTTCAAGGACGGCTACGATATAAACGGCTCGCTTGACGATATGTTCGTGCGTCCTAATTCAAGCGATAAAAAGAGCGTGGGAATGGACGGCGTGTCCGGTACTAGCGACGACGGATTACCTATTACGTACGACGAGTTTTTCCTGCTTTGCGATTACATTCGTGAGGCAAATCACACGCCGCTTACTTGGGCTGGTAACGTTTACGCCTATTATTTGACGCACTTCCTTGCCTCTCTTGCCACCGATTACGAGGGCTTGGATCAAACCATGTTGAATTATACGTTCGACGGTACTGCAAACTCGCTCGGTACGATTAAGGACGGAAAGTTCGTGCTTGACGCACAGCCTACCGAAATAACGCCCGAGAACGGCTACGAGTTATACCGTCAAGCGGGTAAATATTACGGTTTGAGTTTTATAAAAAGACTTTCCGAAAAGGTGGGCAATAAAAACAAGTATGCGTCCATCAACGCGTTTAACGGCGCTTATTCGCATATGGACGCGCAGGAGGACTTTTTAAGAGCGGGTAACGACGGTGGTAAAACGGCTCCCATTGCTATGTTCATAGACGGTATTTACTGGCAGAACGAGGCGTCGGCAACGTTTACGGAAATGGCGACGTCGCAGGGCGAGCGTTTCAGCAGAAACAACCGTAATTTTAGTCTTATGCCCTATCCGAAGGCGAATTACGAGGAGGTTGAAAAAGCGCGTCAGAGAGCAGCGGACGGCGGAAAGCTGTATACGCTTAACGACCACATGTATTCGGTGTGCTTTATGAAGGCAAACGTTGCCGAATGGAAAAAGCCGCTCATTCTCGACTTTATGAAATTTGTAAATTCGAACGAGAGCTTGGTGGAGTTTACGACAGTCGTAGGTACACCGAAGTCCCTTCAATACACGCTTGACGCTACGCAAAAAGCGGCGCTGTCGCCCTTCACGAGAAGTATTCTTGACTTGATGGAGAAATCTGACGTAGTATATACGCGTTCAAGTGCTTGACGAGCGGAAAAATGTCGTTTATAAGCAGGAATACGAAGCGCAAGCGGATTTATGGCAAACTCCGCTCGGCGTTTGCGATTTCAAGCTTGAAAAAGAGGGCTACTACACGATCGAAACGGAGGTGGAAAGGTTATGAAATTTAACGCAATAACACCCAACGACGGCTATGAGTATTTCTTCGGCTACTACGATTTACAGCCGTATGACAAGGACGGGCGGTATCATCTGACGCACCGCGTTGCATTCCGCGATCATCACCCGTCCGCAGAGGACATTGCGGAAATCGGGTATATCGATTTACAAACGAAAACGTTCGTGAAAGTTGCCGAAACGCTCGCGTGGAATTTCCAACAGGGCGCGCTCCTCGTTTGGTTTGAAAGCGGCAAAAGCGTTCTCTTTAACGATTTCGACGGCGAAAAATACGTCGCGCGCGTCGTGGATTTGTCGGGCAACGAGCTTAAACGCTTTTCGAGGCCGTTCGCCACCGTCAGCCCCGACCGCACGAAAGCCATTTCTATCAATTTCAGCCGTATTCACGATTTCAGAAAGGGGTATGGCTATTCGAATTTGAAAGACGAATATTTCGATGTGAACGCGCCTGAAACCGACGGTATTTTCCTTTGCAATCTCACGACGGGCGAAAGCAAGCTACTCGCCTCTTATGCGGATATGGCGAAAATGTTTGCCGAACCCCCGTTCACGGACGGAAAGCTCGTGTTGAATCATATCAATTTCAATCCGTCGGGCACGGGGTTCGTGTTCCTGCTCCGCAATTTTCCCGCACAAGGCTCGAAATGGGGCACGCTGCTCGGCGCAGGCGTGCTTTCGGGCAAGCTTTGGAAATTGACGAATTTTGAGGTTAATTCGCATTATTCTTTCAAGGACGACGACACGCTTTTGATTTATTCGGGCTTGCCCGAATGGGGCGTGTACGTGATCAACGTGCAAAACGGCTCGCGCTCGCGGTTGAATAACCGCGAGGTGGACAAGGACGATATTCACGTGAATTATTCGCCCGACAGGAGCTTTTTTATCGGCGACGGCTACGTGGATAAGGAGCAAAAGCGCTGGATTTACCGCTACGATTTCGCTACGAAAGAGGCGTATCCGCTCTTTTCCGTCTATTCCGAGCCGGTAAACGATATAGATATTCGTTGCGATCTGCACGCAAGATTTTCTCCAAGCGGGGAAAAGATTTCCTACGACACAACGCAAAACAACCGCCGAGAGATTATCGAGGTGATTTGGGAATAGAAGATTACCGTATGTAAACAAGGAGTAAACAATGAAAAATATAAATATTAAAAAAGAGGCGAAGGATATTGCGTTGACGCTAATTGCAGCGCTTTTTTCCGTCGTGTCGCTACATGAGTTCGTTGTGCCGGCAGACTTTTCGCCGAGTGGGATTGACGGCGCGTGTACGATTTTATACGAGATCACGGGTTGGAATATGGGTTGGTTCAAAATTCTGATCAATATCCCTCTGATGGTGCTTGCTTGGATATTTTTGAATAAGAAATATGTGTTTTACGTCATGTTTTCACCCTTTTGGATTCAGTCGGGGTGATTATTTTGGAAAGCTTGAATTTCTATATCTTTATTCCTGCGGGCTTGGGCGCGGCAGAGGCGGTCGGGTAGACGCCTATCAATAACACAAAGAAAAAAATGTAAAAAAGGAGAACTCTTAAACAACAACTAAATAGATGCATAAAAGCCCTTATAGAGCGGTGTAAAGAAACATCGGACTACAAGGGCTTTTTCTTTGTCGGTTTTTGTAAAAAATAGAATATAGATGTCGAAGTCCTCCGTGAATTTGGTTTGAAAAATTCCATTCAAATCAAAAATGCGGAGGATTTTTATAATGTCAGAAAATAAGGAATTTTATGTAACGATTCAGGGCAAAAAGGTCGCGGTAACGGAAGAAGTGTATCGCGCGTACGTGCGACCTATTAGAACAGAACAACGTAGAGAGCGCAGAGCTTGGAAATGTCAAGTGTTGGGAGAAAAGGGCAATTTGGTTCGCTGTAAAGAAAAGTGTAGCGAGTGCGAATACGCAAACGACGGGAATAAGGCAACGGGCAATATCCTTTCGTTGGACAAGTTGTTAGAAAAGGGCGTTGAAATTGCGGACAAGCACTTAACGCCGGAAGAAATGTATATCGAAAAAGAAAGTAGGACAAGCCTTCAAGAGCAAGTACATAAAGCAATTTCACAATTAACGCCACGGCAACAAGAGATAGTGCGTTTGGTGTATTTTGAAGGTAAAACGCAAGAAGAAGTAGCGTTATTGTATGGCGTTGACGGTAGTGCTATTCGGCGCGCGATGCAAAGAATTTACGCGTCGCTGAAAAGATTTTTAGAAAAAAATTAAAAAATTTTCAAAAATACCGTCACGTTTTCAAAAAAAGTGTCTTTGGGAAAGTGAAAGGAGTTGAGAAAACTTCCTGAAACGGAGGCAAGACAATGGTAAGTTTGAATAAGATTCGGGACGATTTGAAAGAAGTTCGCTATTACTATGCAAGGAAAGACTTGTTTGACGAAACGTTTCAAAGTATCAGCACAAACGTAATTTTGGAATTGGATTATACGCCCGAATATATTCAAATGCTCCATAAAAAGCTACTATTGTTTTTGCAAACGAAAATCTGCGGCTAACGCGAAGGAGGTAGGAAAAGTGTTAAGTTTTGTGGACGAGTTGGAGCTTGCGAGTAACGCGTATAGAACGAAAAAGTATATCGTAACGCAACGGATTATGTTTCGGCAAACGGAAACGGACGGCTCTATGATTATGAGCGTCGAAGTATTCTACAAGCGCAACCAAGAGCGTGATACGATTTATGAAAAAGTTTTTGAGAATCGCGTTAAAGTAGACGGTAGGCGATTACGTTCCACGATGTACACGCGTGGCTACGTCGAGTAAAGGTAGGATTTCGCATAGCTTTATCCACATACAAGGTTGTTTCATTGCAAGTATCCGAGCAAAGATATAAGGAACAGATAAAATAGTGGATAGATTGGCAAACGGGATAGGCAGGTATGCGTTTAACGCTATGTAGAATATCAAAACAAACAGACGGTTTCGTGGAGAATAAGGCGAGATAAAATGCGACAGAGCGGCCGCTGTCGTATGTAACGCAAGGAACGTAGGTTCAAGGAAATCGAAACCGAAAGCAAGGGAAACAACTGAATAAGCCGAAATGCGAAACGTAAGAAACGTTCAAGAAAGTAGGCGAAAATACAATCAAGAGAGGTAGAAAATATGCCGGAAGAAAGGAATAATAACGCGCGTAAATGGCTCAAACCCAGCGTTCGCGCAAAGGGTTATGCGGAAGAGCGTAAAAAAGGGATTCATATGCGAGGCAACAAAAAGGACCAGCCTTTGGACGATTACAACAAGGGTTTAAGGTCGGGGTATATGCTCGCGCAATCGGATAACGCCGGCGCGTTCAAATACCGCAAGGCAATGCAGGCAGGCGCAACGAAAGAAGAGGCAACCGCATATTCCAAAATTATCGGTAGCGGCGGCGAAGCAATGCTTGAAAAAATCGAAAAGCGTAATAAAAAGAAATAATCAAAAAGTGAGGTAAAGGAAAAATGGAAAACAAGAAGATTTTAGTAGAAAGAGAGGTTTACGAACAGGACGATAAAGAATATTTTTCGTATTTCATCAAAGGCGTCGTACGAGGCAAGGAAGTGCGAGTACTTATCACGCCGCCCGATAAAGGCGGTTATACCGTACTCGACATCGTGTTCGGCAATGCAATGAGCGCAGAGCTCACGCTCACGCCTTATGAAATCAAGGACGATTCGGGCAAGGTCTTGAAAGGCAATACGTACGGCGTTCGTTCGGTGGACGAAGACGGTCAGGTGTATGAATGTAAAATCAATCCATTCCGCGATTCGGACAAAGCCCTGCTCAATATGTTGTTGAGATAAGGGCGCGCGTTTCGCCCACGATAGCGATTATCGTGGGCGAAAAATAAACAGGAGGTAAGAAAGTAATGAACTATTACGATTACTTCGATTACGCCGACGAATTTGACGGCGAGCATAAAAAACATAAAGGAGGTAGAACAATGAAAAAATTCATATACGCGCTCGTAGCCGTATTGTTATGCGGCATTATCGTAGGCGGCGCGGTATACGTAGCGAACGCGGAAAAACAAACGGGTTCGCAAGGCACGATTATCCAAGACAGCGGCGACGGGAAAGGATAAATAGACGATTCGGCTGTGAACGGGGACGGCTTAAACGGTGGAACGGATATGCCGAGCGAGTCGCAAGGACCGTTGGAAACGCCGTGGAACGAGGCGACGTATATAGCGAGCGATATGCAAATGTATTCGGGTGCGTCTATCTACGTGGGCGAGGACGAATCGCTCGATCCTGCAATCCGATTTATGTGTCTGGTGGAGAGCACGCTCGTAGCAGAGCTGGAAACGGATACCACGAAACAGGCGGCAATGCTGTTTGCACCGCTCGATTATTTCGACGCGGTGAACGAGAACAACTACACGTATATCGATTGGGTGAAAGCGTTTGATGCGGCAGGGAAAACGTACGTATTGAGTTTGTTCGACGGTTACGGTAAATTTGATAGCGACACGTCCTACGTGCAGGTAAATTTAACGAACGTATTATATCAAAATATGAATCGTAAATTTGCGGCAATCGGCGTTATTATTACGACGAACGGGGATAACGTGAGCTATCAGTACAGCTCGTTTGCGGAGGGTGTAACCTACCGTTCTAACGCAAGAAGCGTAGCGAACGTAGCAAGCGCGGCCTTGAACGCACATACGCTCGGTTTGGAAACGTTTGACGACGAAAAATTAGCGAAGCTGAAAAGCTACGTGAATATGTCGGTAGACCTTGCAAACGGCTTGGAAAAAGCAACGGGCGATAACAGCACGTACGCGCTGAATATCACTTTGGGTACGGCACAATGACGACAGTGCACGCCACTTGGCTGAACGCGCTGTTAAAGCCTGCGCTTGTTACGGGTAATCAAAACGCATATAACGCAATCGTACAGCATCTGGGAAAGAATATTGGCAAGGAAGCAACGCTGTTTTCGCGCGGTAGTTTTCTTTGGATGGATACGTGGGAGCAAGTGGACACCAACGCGTATTTCTTTCAACAAACGGTCAATCTCGATTTCGATATTATCGACGTAACGTTTTCAAACGGTACAACGGAAACGGTAATTCCCGTTGTTGCGAACCCGATAGACGTTGTTCCCGACGCAACGTCGCCCGTTTATACGCAATCGGATAAAGAACCGAATTGGTGGATATGGGTTTTGATTATCATTGCGTTCGTATGCGCGAGAAGATAGCGTTGCAGGTATTATGGTATCACGAAGCGCGGGATTGCGGGTTTATTAAAGAACTGCCGATTGTAACAATGACCTGCGCACCAATGGGCATGAAGAAAACGACGACCACTACGGATATGTCGTTGTCGCAAACGGTAATGTTCCGTCAAGAGGCGTTTGCGCGCTTGCAAAAACAGGATATGAAATTTCCGTTCTTCCCGTGGATATGCTTTGAAAGCGAGATAAAGAGGTGCATGGAATACGGCAGGATATTCAACCTCGCGAGCATACATACGTGGATAGAGTTGAAACGGAAACGGTATGAAAAACACCGCGATACAAAACTACAATTATACGGCTACGATCTAGGCAGGTACGGGTTCATTTACGATACAGGGTTAAAACGGGAACGGTTATTCGACATTTTGGAAACGTATGCAAAACTGTATTTTATCTACGTAATCGAGAGCAGTTTGCTTGTGGCGAATTACTCTATCCGTGAAGATTTCGTGCTGTACGATATAGGTAATTTTCCGCTTTGGAATTTTGATTTCTTTCCCAAGCGTTATCCCGAAAATTCACGGTTTGCGCATATCTTGGACTTTGACGTTCTCCGTCTTGGTAAAAAGGTTATCGAAAACAACCCAAAAGCTCATGCTGCCGTTTTATACGATAGAGGAAATGCTATCCGAATGGGCGTTCTCGCGGTTTATCTCTATGTATTACGATTTTCGTTACCGCCGTGGGGATAATACGCTTCTGGTGTATTTGCTCAAATGTATCGTAAGCAAAATCTATGCAAGGAACGAGCGGATTTATAATCGGTACGGGTATTGCGTGTTGGCTCGGATAAGACGGGGTATTGGAAAGTGTTATGAAATTGGTGCCTGTTGGCTAAATCCCTTATAAATAAAGGCTTTCAGCGAAGTGGAAACCGCTTCAATTCCTGTCGACCGCACCAAATATGCGGGATTTTGTACGTTTCATACAAAATCCCGCATATTTTCACTTAAAACGAAAAAAACATAAAATAGTGCAAATTTGCTTGAAAATAAGCTTGCTTTTTGTTTTCCGACATAGTATAATAAATACGAACTTTTAGAGTAAGGAGATTATTATACATGGAAAAACTCAAAATCGGTTTTATCGGGCTGGGGCAGCGCGGCGCGGCGTACGGTATGACGGACGGCAGTATCGGCTTGCTCGGCAACGTACTTAAAAATTCGGACGACGTGATCGTAACCGTTATTTGCGACAAATACCAAGAGCGTTTGGACGCGGCGGCGGCAAAGATCGTAGCGGCAGGCTACGACACGCCTATGCAGACTACCGATTATAAAGACGTTATGAGCGCGGGCGTGGACGCGATCATTATTTCTACGAGCTGGGATATGCACGTGAAAGTCGCGTTAGAGGGAATGCAAGCAGGAATTCCCGTGGCAATGGAGGTGGGTGGTACGCACCATATCGACGATTGCTGGAAGCTCGTGGATTGCTATGAAAAGACGGGTACGCCTGTCTTCTTTATGGAAAACTGTTGCTATAATAAGGACGAAATGCTCGTTACGGGACTTGTACGCAACGGCGTTTTGGGAAATATTTCCTATTGTCAGGGTTATTATTGCCACGATTTACGCGAAGAGATCGCCGGCGGTATCGACACCCATCATTACCGCTTGAAAGAGTACACGGAAAACAACTGCGAAAATTATCCCACGCACGAGCTGGGGCCCATCGCGAAAATACTCAATATCACGAGCGGCAACCGCTTTACCAAGCTCGTTTCGATGTCGTCGAAAGCGCAGGGCTTGCACGAGTATATTATGAATAACCCCAAATACGCCGACCGTTTGGGCGATCGCGTGTTTGCGCAGGGGGACGTAACGACGACGATG
The DNA here is from genome assembly GCA_017463025.1 of Clostridia bacterium. GTDB lineage: Bacteria > Bacillota > Clostridia > Christensenellales > Borkfalkiaceae > Scatosoma. The sequence continues at coordinate 51,169 of JAFTPZ010000001.1, read as the reverse complement.
ATCGAGTGCGAGAACGGCGAAACGATATTCTTAAAGCTGGATACAACGCTGCCGAGATTATACGAGCGCGGCTTGACGGTCAGCGGCACGAAAGGGTTCTATTGCCAGACGACGCAGAGCGTGATCTTGGACAACGGGAAGTATAACCACGAAATGGATCCTTATAAAAAGGCGTTTTTCAATCAAGACGATTATAAGGAATATCTGCCCGACGACTGGCGGCTGATCACGGAAGAGCAGATCAAATCGGGCCACGGCGGTATGGATTTTATTATGTTGAAAAACTTCTTCCGCTGTATCAAGGAGAACAAGCCGATGCCGATCGACGTATACGACGCGGTAACGTGGATGAGCGTAACGGCTTTGAGCGCAGAATCGATCGCAAAGGGAAGTATGCCCGTGGAATGTCCCGACTTCACGAGAGGGAAGTATAAGACGAGAAAGACGGTGGACTGTTTGGATATCCCCGTCGTGAAGAAATAAAAACAAAAAGGTTATCCGATAGCCGCTTTTTCCATAAGAATTTTTTAGACAGTGGAAAAGACCAACGAAATTCGTTGGTCTTTTCTTTTGCTTTGCAAAACATACGACTTTCATTTGAAAGTATAGTGTCGTAAACCAACATTATGGACAAATAATAAATTCACAAAAGCGAGCATTTCACAAACAACTACTTTAACTTTCAAGCGATTGAAAAGAAAACTAGGACTTAGACGTAAAAATCTAAGTTCTTTTTCTTTTTCCTAAAATAGATATGGGTTTCCCATATGCTTAAGGGCAAAAGTGTGAGTTGTGGCACTTTTTATTTCAAATTTATAAAACATATTTCTCTAAATATTGGAGAATATCTTGATAAAATTATTTGTATATGGTATAATAATAAAAATGGCTTATAGACAACCTTTTAGGAGATTAAAAATGGCTGCAAGTTATAAAAAATTATGGAAACTTCTTATTGATAGAGATATGCGAAAAGAAGATCTACGCTTAAAAGCGGGCATTACTACAACTGCAATGGCGAAACTTGGAAGAAACGAAACTGTGCATATGGATATACTTCTTAAAATATGCAATGCTCTTAATTGTGGATTAGACGATATATTAGAAATCGTGAACGAGGACAAAAATGATTAAAACTTCTATTAGATTTTTTGATAACATTCCCGTTCGTTCGGTATGGGACGAAGAAAGTTCTCGATGGTGGTTGTGTGCCGTTGATATAATAGAAGCCCTTTCTTTAAGCACTTCTCCACGTAAATATTGGAACACCTTAAAAAAGAGAAATAATCAGTTGTCATCAATTTGTAGACAACTGAAATTAACGGCAAAAGACGGCAAGAAATATTTGACGGACGTTATAGATGACGACGGACTTAATTTGCTTATAGCAATTCTTCCAGGTAAAAAGTCAGATGTGTTCTTAAAATGGGTTAAGACGAAAGGGTCTTCTATAGACGAGCAAAGTAAAAACAAGGCTTACGAAATGTTTGAAAGCGGAATCATTAACGATATTGAAGTCGGTACGATAAACGGCTTACGTCAAATTCATTCTTATCTTTTTGGCGGTTTATACGATTTTGCAGGGCAAATTAGAAAGTTGAATATTAGTAAAGGCGGTTTCGTGTTTGCAAGCGTTGGATATTTAGATGAAACGCTTGCTACTATTGAGAGGATGCCCGAAACAACTGTTGAGGAAATCGTTAGAAAGTACGTTGAAATGAACGTTGCCCACCCTTTTATGGAGGGTAACGGCAGAACGACGAGAATTTGGTTAGATCTTATCTTAAAGAAAAACCTTTCTAAATGTGTCGATTGGAGTAAGATTGATAAAACGGAATATTTAGAGGCAATGAAATTAAGCGTTGTTGATTATAGCAATATTTTATCCCTTATTGAAAACGCTTTAACAGACAAGATAGATGACCGTGAAATCTTTATGAAAGGTATAGACTATTCGTACTATTACGAAGAAGAAAATTAAAGGAGAAACACATATATGGATAAAATATAAAGATTACAAAAGGCAAAATTATGATACACGCCCTATTATTAGGTTTTTTACGTTTTATCCTTTATTTTCAATCAATATCGATTTTTCATAGGCGTTAGGGGAAACACCCACAACCTGCTTAAACTTTCTTGAAAAATAAATGTAGTCGTCAAAACCACAATTGAAAGCAATATCAATTAAAGGCATAGAATTTTGGTATATATTTATTAAAGTCTTTGCGTGTTTAATACGCAGTTCAGTTAAATACTCAATGGGTGTTTTGCCCACGATTTTCTTAAATTGCGCCCTAATATAATCTTCGGCATAGCCACTTTGTTTTAATAGCTCGGTAACGTTAAAATCGCTATCGTGAAACTTTAAGATCATTTGTCTTTTTACTTTATTAACCGTTTTTTCTATTGGGTTGGTGATTTTAATGTTCTTTAACACGAAATGAATAAAGGTAAGACAAAGCGAGTTAAAGTATTCTTGGGTTTCATAGCGGTTTGCAAAAATCATCCGCAGTAAAGAAAATCCATCGCCGCGTTCGTTATCCTTGAAAATAATCGGGGCGTCTATATGCATTAATTCATCACTTCTTCCTAAAATAGCAATGTATTGTAAATTATCATAAGAAATGGAGCCGTGTACTGTATTTGGAGGAATAACGACGATCATACCTTGTTCCGCGTCATAAACCTGCCCTTCAATATGTAGCTTTCCTTTTCCGGAAGAATAGATAAAAAGTTCATAGTCTTTATGTTTGTGAAAGTTGATTCTTTCCTTACTGTAAGCGCCAAGATAAGAAATATAATTCATAAAATTTCTCCTTATAAATATTATATATAAAATCTATCTTTTGTGCAACTTATTTTATCATTTAGGCTAACTTTTTTTTACAGGCGGTGGTATAATTGATTTAATAAATTAAGAAGGAAGAAAAATGCAAGCGTCAAAAAGTCTAAAACTTGGCAATAAAAAAGAAGTTAATATGCTTTCAGGCTCTATAATGAAGGGCATTATGACCATTGCAATACCGATTATGATAATGAATGTATTGCAATCAATTTTTAACATAATTGATATGGTCATATTAAAGATGTATGATACAGACGGTGGTTATTCGGTTGGTGCAGTTGGTGCGTGTAGTACGCTTTTTAGCTTTATTACGGGACTTGCTATCGGTATTGCGGCGGGAGCAAACGTCGTTATCGCAAAGTACATAGGTAAGGGCGATAAAGAAGGAGTTGATAAATCTGTTGGCACGGCACTAGTGCTTTCAGTTATCATTGGCGTTGTCTTGCTTGTAATCGGCGTTGCTTTTGCAGAATTCTTTTTAGGGCTTGTAAACTGTCCTACAACATTCTTTGATAAAGCAGTTTTATATTTTAGATTATACTTTTTGGGTATGCCTTTCTTTACGTTTTATAACTTTGCCGCAGCGATTTTAAGATCGTCGGGCGATTCAAGAAGACCTATGATATATTTAACAATCGGCGGTGTTGTAAAAGTAGTTTTAACTTTCCTTTTAGTAGGTGTGCTTAAAATGGAAATTGTGGGTGTTTCCATTGCGACCATTTCAACGTGGATAATTACTTCCGTATTAGAGGTTATTGCTCTTATCCGTGATGGCGGTGTAGTTGCCATAAATTTTAAGAAATTAAAGATATACGGTAAGCAATTAAAAGAAATGTTAAGAATTGGTATCCCAACAGGCTTACAACAAGCGCTTTATTCCATTGCAAATCTTGTAATTGTTGGTGCAGTTAACTCATACGGTTCGGATGAAATTACAAAGGCAAATGCGTCAACAGGTGTTTCCATTGCAAACAATTTTGATGGTATATTATATCAAATAGCAACAGCTCCTGCACTTGCAGTTATGCCTTACGTAAGTCAAAACGTAGGTGCAAAAAATATGAAACGTGCAAAGGAATCCATTTGGAAAGGTATGTTCATAACCTTGATATTCGCTGGTGGATTAGGTGCACTTTCAGCAATATTTTCCGCTCAACTTTCTTCTATTATGAGTTCTAATTCAGAAGTTATAAAGTTCTCTCAACAAAAGATGATAATAATATCAAGCACTTACTTTATCTGTGGTATAAACGAAATTCTCGGTGCAGGGCTTAAAGGCATGGGAAAGCCTATGATTCCCATGATAGCGACTATGCTATTTATGTGCGCAATAAGATTCCCTTGGGTTTGGTTCGTTTATCCGCTATTCCCAAATTTAACTTTCCTTTATACCATTTGGCCAATAGGTTGGGTACTTTCAATAATAATGGTATTGTGTTTCTTGATTCCAACGTCAAAAAAACTTCAGCAAAAATTTGATAAAGAAAAGCAAGTAAACGACAAAGAAGTTGAAATTGCTTAATGAAAACCAAATAAAAAGGCAAGTGATTTTAATTGTAAAAACCACTTGTCTTTTTTGTTTATATAAAAACATTGTATAAAGTCGCACCTAACGGTAACCGCTATAAGGGCAATCTTTTCCATTTACTTTTTAATAATACTTTCATATCCGCCGTCGCCGTAGCGTACGCACTTGGACACGCGCGCAAGGGTGGCGGAGGAGATATCCGTTTGCGTGGTGATCTCCTGATAGGTCTTGCCGTCGAGCAGCATTTTTGCGGCTTGTAGGCGTTGCGCCATCGATTGCAGTTCCTTGATCGTGCAAAGATCGCCCAAAAAGGAAGCACATTCTTCTTCCGTTTCCAGCTTGATCAGCTGCGCATAGAGTTCTTTGAGCATTAAATCGTCTTTTTTTACCGTCATTTTTCCACCTCTTACGCCTATTCGTCCGTTTTTGCCAAAAATGCTTTCGTCTTTTCACTGCGAGGATGATCGAATATCTGTTCGGGCGTACCCATTTCCTCGATCACGCCGTCCGCCATAAAGATTATCTTATCCGAAACGTTGCGAGCAAAGCCCATTTCGTGCGTAACGATAATGATCGTCCGATCCTCGTCGATCAACCCTTTGATGACTTTAAGTACCTCGCCCGTCAGTTCGGGATCGAGCGCGGAGGTCGGCTCGTCGAAACAGAGGATATCGGGGGACATAGCGAGCGCGCGCGCGATCGCCACACGCTGTTGTTGACCGCCCGAAAGCTCGCAGGGGTAATTCGCCATTTTATCGCCAAGCCCCACGCGCGTAAGGAGCGCTTTTGCGACCTCCTCGTTTTTCGCTTTCGCCTCTTTAAGCAGACGCTTTTTTTCCGTGCCTTTGACCTTGCGTTCTTTGAGCGCGCGTTCTTCGCGGAGATTCATGGCAAGCGTAACGTTTGTGAGCGCGTTGTATTGCGGAAACAGATTGAAATTCTGGAATACCATACCGAATTTCGTACTGCTATTCGTCGATTTCTTTTTATCCGTCGTTTCCACGGGGAAAATGCACGCGCCGTCCACTGTGATCGAGCCGCCGTCGGGCGTTTCCAAGAAATTCAAGCAGCGCAAAAGGGTGGTTTTACCGTTCCCCGAAGAGCCGATCACGGATACCACCTCGCCCTTATCCATTTCAAAAGACACGCCTTTGAGGACGTTCGTATCGCCGAAATTTTTACGTAAATCTTTTACTTCCAAAAACGCCATTTTTACACCTTATAATAGGATAATTTTTTCTCGATAAAATTAAAGAGTAGGGATAAAAGTCCCACGAACAGGAGATAGAACGCGCCCGTGTAAAAGAGCGGCCAGATGATCGCTTTACTCGCGAACATATCCGCGACTTTGATAATTTCGATCACGCCGATCACGCGCGCAAGGGCGGTGTCTTTTACGAGGGTAATGATCTCGTTGCTCATAGGGGGGATAATACGTTTGATCACCTGCATTAAAACGACCTTGGAAAAGATCTGTCCCTTGGTCATACCCAAAACCTGCCCTGCCTCGTACTGTCCTTTGGAAATGGACTCGATACCGCCGCGGAAAATTTCCGAAAAGTACGCCGCGTAGTTGATCACGAACGCGATCAGCGTTGCGATCAGCGCGCCGCCGTTGTCGATACCGAGCTCGAAATACAAAAAATTATCCAACTGTCCGAACGGATTTAAGCCGGTAGGCGATAACATTCCGGGGAGATAGTACACGATAAATAACTGTAACATCAAAGGTACGCCGCGGATCACCCACACGATCACTTTGAACGTACCTTTCACCGCCTTGACCTTACTCATAGTGCAAAAGGAAATCAAAAGCCCCAATGGGACCGCCAAAACGAGCGTTAAAACGAATAATAAACAAGTTACCGCAAAGCCTTCGAGAAGGCTTTGCGTAACGGTAAAAAACTCCATAATGTTAATCCTTTCTTATTTGGTCTGATCGCTGTAATCGGTGATGACCTGCGTGGAAAGCCCGTATTTTTCGGCAAGCGTCGCAAGATACCCATCCGCAGCCAGCGCAACGAGCTTTTCGTTGACTTTCGCCGTCAATTCGCTGCCTTTTTTGAACCCGATCGCATAGTATTCCGCGTCGATCACGATACTCTCGTTGATCACTATGTTCGAAAAATCGCCCTGTCCTACGATCGATTTCGCCAAAAGCAGGTCTACCACCGCGTATTGCGCCGTACCTGCGTTGACCTCTCTCACCGCGTCCATTTGCGAGGTTACGGGTTTGGTATTCACGCCCGTAACGTCCGCTACGTATGTTTGACCGGCAGAGCCTGCCTCGTACGCCACGGAATTACCTGCAAGCTGTGTTTTTGAGGTAAGCTCCGCAGAGGTGGCAAGACGGATCACGCATTGTGCGTTCGTCATATAATTATAGGAAAAATCGACTTTGTCCGCACGCTGTACGCCGTCGTCGTCCGCGCAGTTTGCGGTGAAACCGTTCCAAAGACAATCCACCGTACCCGAATTGACTTCCGAGTATTTGTTCGCCCAGTCGATCAGCTTAAATCTGACTTCGTAGCCAAGATCGGTGAATACTTTTTCCGCAAGCTCGGTGTCAAAGCCGACGAGCTTACCGTTATCGTCGGTGTAATTCATAGGCGGATAGTCGGTGTAGCCGACGGTGATCGTCTGTTTGTTACAGGACGAGAAGATGCCCAAGCAGAACACGCTCGCAAGCACCGTTGCCAAAAACGTAAAAAACTTTTTCATAATTTACTCCTTTGATAAAGCTTTTCCACTTTATCTTGCTAAATTGAATTTGTGTAAGTATTATACTTTATTGCGATAAAGTTGTAAAGCGTTTTTGCATACTTTTTCAAAAAAATTTTTATTTTTTTACAAAAGCGTTGCCAAGAGGGGTTTTTCGTGATATAATAGATAAGATTTCAAGGAGTTTCACTATGCTTGCAAACGACAAACGGGTAAAATACGCGTGTTACGCGACGAATATATCTATGTCGGTGGTGGGGAATTTATCACCGCTTTTGTTCATCACGTTCCGAACGCTTTATCATATTTCCTATTCGCTGTTGGGACTTTTGGTACTCGTGAATTTTTCCACGCAACTGCTGGTCGATCTTATATTTTCTTTCTTTTCGCATAAATTCAATATCGCCAAAACGGTCAAGTTCACCCCCGTACTTTCGGTGATCGGACTCGTTTTCTACGCGCTTATGCCGCTGTTTTTTGCGCAGACGGCGTATATTTGGTTGCTCGTCGGCACGGTGATCTTTTCCGCGTCGGCAGGGCTTGCGGAGGTGTTGATCAGTCCCACGATCGCCGCGCTTCCTGCCGAGAACCCCGAACGGGAAATGAGTAAGCTCCATTCCATCTACGCATGGGGCGTGGTGGCGGTCATTTTATTCAGTACGCTGTTTCTGCTTATCTTCAAGGGGGAAAGCTGGCACTATCTCGCGTTGATCCTCGCGCTCGTGCCTCTCGTGGCGGCGATACTCTTTTCCGGCGTGGAAATGCCGCAAATGCAAACGCCCGAAAAGACCTCGGGCGCGCTCGCGTACTTCAAGAAAAAGGACTTGTGGCTGTGCGTGTTTGCGATTTTCCTCGGCGGCGCGAGCGAATGTACGATGGCGCAGTGGAGTTCGAGCTATTTGGAAAAGGCGCTCGGCATACCCAAGCTCCTTGGCGACGTGTTCGGCGTGGCGTTGTTCGGCTTAACGCTCGGGCTGGGGCGTACGCTGTATGCCAAATACGGCAAAAATATAGAAAAAGTACTCTTCCTCGGCGCGATCGGGGCGGCGGCGTGTTACCTGATCGCGGCGCTCTCCTCCTTTCCGCTCGTGGGCTTGCTCGCGTGCGCGGCGACGGGCTTTTGTACGTCTATGCTCTGGCCAGGGTCGCTGATCGTCGCGTCCGACCGTTTCCCCACGGGAGGGGTATTTATCTACGCTATGATGGCGGCAGGAGGCGATCTCGGCGCGTCGATAGGGCCGCAGCTCGTCGGGGTGGTAACGGACGGTATTGCCGCAAATCCTGCGGCGATCGAATGGGCGAGCGCGCTTTCCCTTTCGCCCGAACAACTCGGTATGAAGATCGGTATGCTCGTGGGTATGCTCTTTCCCCTCGTTGCGATCGGCATATTCCATATTATAAAGAAAAGCAAAAAAGACCGCGCGTAACGCGTAAAATAAGCGACTTTTCCACACTCTAAACGGTATGGAAAACACGTTACAAAAAGACCTTATAAAGATCCGTCGGTTTTTGCACGAACACGCGGAGCTGGGGTTCGACTTACCGCAAACGACCGCGTTCGTAACCGACCAACTTACGCAAATGGGGTACGCCCCCAAGCCCTGCGGCAAAAGCGGCGTGATCGCCACGCTCGGTAAGCGAACGGAGAAATGTATTTTACTCCGCGCGGATATGGACGGGTTGCCCTTGCGCGAAGAAACGGGCTTGCCGTTTGCCTGTAAAACGGGGAATATGCACGCTTGCGGACACGATATGCACACGGCAATACTGCTCGGCGCGGCAAGACTGCTCAAAGACAAAAAGCTAAACGGCAGCGTCAAATTTTTATTTCAGCCCGCAGAGGAAATACTCCAAGGCGCAAGCGATATTTTGCAAAGCGGCGCGCTGGAAGAGCCCAAACCGCAAGCGGCGATCACTCTGCACGTGAGCACGGGCACGAACCTGCCAAGCGGAACGGTGGTGTTGTCCACGAGAGAAACCGCCGCGCCTGCCGCCGACTATTTCCGTATTACGGTTAGAGGCAAGTCCTGCCACGGCTCGACGCCCGAAAAGGGAGTGGACGCGCTCACCGCGGCGGCACATATCCTGCTCGGATTGCAATCGCTTTCGGCAAGAGAAATGGCGGTGGACGATCCGTTCGTGCTCACGGTAGGCAAAATGCAGGCAGGTAACGCAGGCAACGCCATTCCCGATCGAGCGGAAATGCAGGGCACGATACGCGCGTATAACGAGGAAACGCGCGAGCGAGTGAAAACGCGTTTGACGGAGATCGCCAAAACGCAGGCAAAAGCCTTTCGCGCGAAAGTACAGGTCAAGTTCGAGGGCGGCTGTCCCACGCTGAAAAACGATTTGGAGCTGTCGGCGTTCGTCAAAGAACAAGCGGAAAACCTGCTTGGAAAAAACGCCGTGCTCACCACGGACGGTCGGGGCGGCGGCTCGGAGGATTTTGCGTATATTTCCCACGAACTACCCTCCGTACTCCTCGTACTGTCGGCAGGGGAGATAAAAAAGGGTTATCGCTATCCCCTGCATCATCCGAAAACGGCGTTCGACGAGAGCGTTTTGCTTATAGGTAGCAAGCTTTACGCGCGTATTGCGGAAGAATGGTTGATTTCCGCAAAATAATCTGATATAATAAACAAAGGAGGACGAAAGCGTGAAAAAGCAAGGTTGGTTGATCGTCAACGGATTTTTACAGGGCGTAAAGTACGACGAGATGTATTCGCTCTTACAAGCGGCGGCGACAAAGCGCGGCGTTGATCTGCTTTGCAAGCGCAACGACGAGCTGATTTTTCCCGTTGGGGAAATACCGAAATCCCTGCCCGATTTCGTACTCTTTTGGGATAAGGATATCGCGCTTGCGCGCGCGTTCGAGCGTGTAGGCGTGCCCACGTTCAATTCCGCGCGCGCGATAGAAATTTGCGATAATAAAATACGTACGGCGGAAATTTTAACGGAAAGAGGGGTAAAAACCCCGAAAACGGTGTTCGCGCCCAAGACCTTCGAGGGGATAGGGTACACGAAAACGGCGTTTATCGACCGTACCGCCGAAATTCTGGGCTATCCCATGGTGATCAAGGAGGCGTACGGCTCGTTCGGAAAGCAGGTGTATCTGGCAAACGATTTTGCCGAGGCGGTTGCGATCGTGGAAGGGATCGGGCATAAAGAATTTATAATGCAGGAATTTATAAGGGAAAGCCGCGGCAGGGATATCCGCGTGAACGTCGTGGGGGAGAACGTGGTAGCGGCAATGCTACGCTATAACGAAAACGATTTCCGCTCCAACGTAAGCGGCGGCGGCAAAACGCAGAGCGTAACGCTCACGGAGGAACAGGAACGGATCGCGATCGCCGCTTGCAGGGCTTGCGAAACGGACTTTGCCGGCGTAGACGTGCTGTTTGGCAAGGACGACGCGCTCGTTTGCGAGGTCAATTCGAACCCTCATTTCAAAAGTACGCTCGATTGTACGGGGGTGGATATGAGCGAGTGCGTGCTCGATCATATCCTTGAAAAATTATGAAAGGTTGGCTTATTTACGATACAATAGGCGCAAGCCGAAATCAATGGTTTATCCACCGCCTGATCGACGAGGCGAAATTATACGGCGCGGACTTACAACTTCGGTTGACGGACGAAATAGAGAACGTCCCTTTGCCCGATTTCGCGATCGTACGCACGATCGCGCCGAAAATCAATCAACGCTTGGAAGAGCAGGGCGTCAGGACGGTGAATAATTATAAGACCGCGAAAGCCGCTTGCGATAAATGGGAAACGTATTTGCTTGGCAAACGGCTGGGCTTGCCCGTGTTGGAAACGACGCTTGCCGAAGAGGGAACGGGGGAATTTCCAAAGGTACTCAAAGCGCGTAGCGGCCACGGCGGCTCGGAAGTATTTTGGGTAGAAAGCGGCGAGCAGGTACAGTCGAAAACGGAAAAAGAAAAAAAATATATCCTGCAACGCCCGTCCGATACGCTCGGCAGGGATATGCGGATATACGCGATCGGCGGCGAGATCGTCGCGGCGGTGTTGCGCCAATCGGACAGCGATTTTCGGAGTAACTTTTCCCTCGGCGGCAAGGTCGGTCTTGTAAAAGCGGACGAGGAGCAAAAAGAGATCGTAAAAACGCTGTATAACGAGCTGCAATTCGATTTCGTAGGTATCGACTTCCTGCCCCATAAAGGGGGTTGGGTATTAAACGAGATCGAGGACGCGGCAGGCACGCGAATGTTGTATCAATGCTCGGATATCGATATCGTCAAACCGTTTATGAAACACGTTATAGAAAAAGGCAGGTAACGCTATACCTGCCTTATCTTTTACTTTTTCAATTCAAGCGTACGTTTATACGCCGCCGTTACCGCGTCCATCGCGGCGTTTCGAAAGCCTGCCTTTTCCAAGGCGTGTACGCCTGCGATCGTCGTGCCGGCAGGGGAGCACACCGCGTCTTTGAGGTCGGCAGGGTGTCCGTAGGTAAGTAGCATTTTCGCCGCGCCGAACAGTGTTTGCGCCGCGTAGGTCGCCGCCTTGTCGCGCGGTACGCCGCATTCCACCGCGCCGTCCGCAAGCGCCTCTGCGAATGCGTACACGAACGCAGGACCGCAGCCCGAGAGCGCGCTCGCCGCGTCGATCTTGCTTTCGGGGAGCTTATCAAAAACGCCTGCCTTGGCAAAGCAAGCAAGGAACGATTGTTCTTGATCGGCGGAAACGCCGCACGTATCGTATAAGATCATACCCTCGCCCACTTGCGCAGGGGTGTTGGGCATAATACGGATCACGGGCAGATTTGCGCCGATATACGAGCGTATCGCGGCGATAGATAAGCCTGCCGCCATCGTGATCACGACCGCGTCCGTTCTTGCTTTTAATTCTTCGGCAAATCCTGCAATCGTTTCTTGCATATTTTGCGGTTTCACGCCGAGCACGATAAATTGACTTTCCGTTGCGATCTCCTTTGCCGAAACCGCCGTTGCGCCGCATTCACTTGCAAGCGCGAGGGCTTTTTTTTCGTCGTAATCGCAAAGCGCGATCTTCTTTCCGTCCACGGCTTTTGCCGTCGCACGCACGAGCGCGCCGCCCATATTGCCGCAACCGATAAAACCAAGCGTATATTTCATCATAATAATTATCCTCTTTTTCCTTTTCTATTATCTAATTTATCTGATTTGTCCGTTCCCACGCACGATATATTTATAGGAGGTGAGCTCCTCCAAGCCCATAGGCCCTCGCGCGTGTAATTTTTGTGTGGAAATACCGATCTCGCAGCCCTTGCCGAACTCACCGCCGTCGGTGAAACGGGTAGACGCGTTCACGTACACCGCCGCGCTGTCCACGGCAAGCGTAAACGCTTCGGCGACCTCCTCGTTTTCGGTGATCACGCCGTCGCTGTGCCCCGTCGAGTGCAGGGCGATATGCTCGATTGCCTCTTGCGCGGAGGCAACGACCTTTACCGCAAGGATATAATCCAAAAATTCCGTGTCGAAATCGCTTTCGCTCGCTTGCACGCCGCCTATGATCTTATACGCCTTTTTATCGCAACGCAGTACCACGGGCTGTAAACCTTTCGCCGCGCGCGTATCGCAAAGCCGCGCTTTCAAAAGGGGCAGGAATTTTTCCGCGACCGCCTCGTGTACCAAGCACGCCTCCTCGGCGTTACACACGGACGGACGGGAAGTTTTCGCGTTGTCAATGATCGCAAGCGCTTTTTCGAAATCCGCCGCCTCGTCCACGTAGATATGACAAATGCCCGTACCCGTCTGAATACACGGCACTTTGGCGTTTTCCACGCACGAGCGGATGAGCCCTGCGCCGCCACGGGGGATCAAAGCGTCCACGTACCCAACGGCAGTCATCAGCGCGGTTGCGCTTTCACGGGAGGTATCTTCGGGCAAATTGATAAAATTCTCGTCCAGCCCCATTTGGGCAAGCGCGCCGCGGAGTAGCTTCACGATCGCCGCCGACGAAAAGTACGCGTCCTTACCGCCGCGGAGCACGCACGCGTTACCGCTTTTGAAACAGAGCGCCGCCGCGTCCGAAGTTACGTTCGGTCTGCTTTCGTAGATAATACCGATCACGCCGAGGGGCACGCGCGTTTTGGTTACGGAAAGCCCGTTGGGTAAAACGTTCTTTTCCAAGACCGTACCGACGGGATCGGGCAGAGCGGCGACCTCGCGAATACCTTTCGCCATTGCGCCAATACGCTTTTCGTCCAAGCGCAAGCGATCGAGCATCACGTCGGGCAATACGCCTTTCGCGTTTTCAATATCGATCGCGTTCGCGGCAAGGATATCCGCCACGCCCGATTCCAAAGCGCCCGCCATTTTCAAGAGCGCGGCGTTTTTCATTTCCGTCGTCAAAAGGGCGGATTTCCGCGCCGCCTCTTTTGCGCCGATCAAAATTTCCTGCATAGATTTCATAATAAGCTCCTACGTAAAGAGGTCAAGGAACTTAGTTCCTTGTGGGAGGTTGAGGGCAAAGCCCTCGCATAAATAGCCCAAGATAAGCAATCTTTGATTGCGCCCCACGCCGTCAGGCGTACCCACGCGTAAGCGTGCCAAATAGCCCCAAAAAGCAATCTTTGATTGCGTTCCACGCCGTCAGGCGTATCCACGCGTTCGCGAGGGCCGCGAGGGGGGGGGTTACGCAAAAAACCTCGTATAATTTCCTTGTTTGCCTGCCACGATGTCATAGAGCAGGGCGGGGGATTTGCCGTTTGCGATCACCATATCGCAACCGCCTTTCGTGCAGATCTGCGCCGCGTGTATCTTCGTTTTCATTCCCCCCGTACCGAGCGCCGATCCCGTGCCGCCGGCAAGATCTTCGATCTCTTTCGAAACGCCGCGCACTTCGGTCAACAGCCGCGCGCTTTCGTCCTTGTGCGGATCGGCGGCGTATAAGCCGTCCACGTCCGATAAGATGACGAGTAGTTCCGCGGCAACGCTCACCGCCACCAAAGCGGAAAGGGTGTCGTTGTCGCCCACCTTGATCTCGTCGGTCGCGATCGTGTCGTTCTCGTTGATGATCGGGAGCGCGCCCAGCTCCAAGAGCCTGTAAATGGTGTTGTTGAAATTTTCGTGTCGATCGACGGCGGAAAAGTCCGCGCCCGTCAAAAGGATCTGCGCCACCGTGTGATTGTATTCGGTGAATAACCGATCGTATGTATACATCAATTCACATTGTCCGACGGCGGCGGCGGCTTGTTTGGTGGGGATATCCACAGGCTTTTGCGTTAAACCGAGTTTTCCCACGCCCATACCGATCGCGCCCGACGAAACGAGGACGACCTCGTGCCCCGCGTTTTTCAGATCGCTCAAAACCGCGCAAAGCTCGGTGGTGCGTTTTATATTCAGTCGTCCCGTGGAGTGCGCCAGCGTGGACGTGCCAACTTTGATCACAATTCTCATTTGTTCTACCTCATTTAACAGTAGTATACCGCGTTTGCGCGGATTTGTCAAGCAAATCGCGCGTTTTCGTGCGCAGATACGCTGTAATGACCGATAAATCGCGCGGATTACGCTCGTTGAGTACGCGAAAATCCTCCAAAGCGAGCGGTTCTTCGAAACGCGAACCGTCGGCGGCGGCGAATTCGGCGTATAGAGGACGGTCAAAGCCCGTATACGAATAGGTCAAAGTGCCGAGCGAGCCGCAAGGCAAGCCCTTTAACGCGTGCTCGTCGCCCGTCAAAACGATCAGATCGAATTCTTCTGCCAATTTGTTGTCGTTGTACTTGTTTTTCATTCCATATCCCTCCGCGGACAAATAGTTTACCACGGATTTTGAAAAATACAAGAGACCTCTGCCAACTTTTTTTGGCGTATTCGAAAATTTCGTCGAAAAACTGTTTACAATCGAAAAAATATATGGTATAATAGTAATCGGTGGAGAAAGGGTTTTTATGGAAAAGTGCATAAAAATTGCCAAATCCACCGAAAATAAAACAAGGTAAAAAAATTAAGGAGTATAAATTATGACCAACAACAAGAAAGTACTTCAATTCGTTGCAGACGTGCAAGCTTTTGCACAGCCGGACAAAGTCGTATGGATCGACGGTAGCGACAAGCAAAGAGACGCACTTCGCGAAGAGGCGTGCGCTACGGGCGAGATCATCAAGCTCAACCAAGAGCTTTTGCCCGATTGCTACTATCACAGAACCGCGGAAAACGACGTTGCGCGCGTAGAGGACAGAACTTTCATCTGTTGTGAAAACGAAGAGGACGCGCTTCCTCATTCCATCGTAAAATGGAAATCCCCCAAAGAAGCTTACGCAATGGTAAACGAAATTGCAAAGGGCGCGTATAAGGGCAGAACGATGTACGTTATCCCTTATTCGATGGGCGTGGTAGGTTCGCCCTTCTCCAAGATCGGTATCGAAATCACCGACTCTATCTACGTCGTTCTGAACATGATGATCATGACGCGCGTAGGCAAAATGTGTCTCGATCAGCTGGGCGCTGACGGCGATTTCGTCAAAGGTTTCCACGCGAAATGCAACGTAGATCCCGAAAAGAGATATATCATGCACTTCCCCGAAGACAACACGATTATTTCCGTGAACTCCGCTTACGGCGGCAACGTGTTGCTCGGTAAAAAATGCTTTGCGCTCCGTATCGCGACCAACCGCGGTAAGAAAGAGGGCTGGATGGCAGAGCATATGCTTATCCTCGGCGTAAAACGTCCTCAAGATAAGGAAATGAAATACGTAGCGGCGGCGTTCCCCTCCGCTTGCGGTAAGACCAACCTCGCTATGCTCATTCCTCCCAAACAGTATCTTGACAAGGGCTACGAAGTACAATGCGTAGGCGACGATATCGCTTGGATCAGAGTGGGTGAAGACGGCAGACTTTGGGCTTGTAACCCCGAAAACGGTTTCTTCGGCGTTGCCCCTGGGACGAACGAAAAATCCAACCCCAACGCACTCGCGGCGACGAAGAAAGGTACGATTTTTACCAACGTTGCAATCAACCCTGCGGATAACACGGTATGGTGGGAAAAATTGACGAAGAACCCTCCCGAAAAGCTTATCGACTGGACGGGCAAGGATTGGACGCCCGATTGCGGACGTAACGCGGCGCACCCCAACTCCCGTTTCACCGCTCCTGCGGAAAATTGCCCTTGTATTTCGCCCGAATTCAATTCGAAAGCAGGCGTACCTCTGTCCGCGATCATCTTCGGCGGCAGAAGAGCAACGACGACTCCGCTCGTATATCAATCGCGCGATTGGAATCACGGTACGTTCGTAGGTACGATCATGTCCTCCGAAACGACGGCGGCGGCGACGGGCGCGGTAGGCGTACTTCGCCACGATCCTATGGCAATGAAACCTTTCATGGGCTACTCGGTAGATCAGTACTTCCAGCATTGGATCAATATGGGTGCGAAAGTGGAAGAAAGCAAACAGCCCAAGATCTTCAACGTAAACTGGTTCCGTCAGGACGAAAACGGCAACTTCATGTGGCCTGGATTTGGCGACAATATGCGCGTGCTCGACTGGATCTTGGATCGTTGCGAGGGTAAAGTGGACGCTCGCGAAACGGCGATCGGTTACCTGCCTTATGCAAAGGATATCAATATCGAAAACTGCGACATCGACGCGGCTACGCTCGATAAACTTCTCGAAGTTGACAAACAGCGTTGGGCGGCGGAAGCGGAAGAGATCACGACGTACTACGCGGATAACTTCGGCGACAAGATGCCCAAAGAAATTATGGATAACCTTGCGATCCTTAAAAAGAACTGCGCTGAATAATTTACGACTAATCAAAAATCCCCGTCCTGTGCAGGACGGGGATTTTCATATGTCGGCGTTAAAGGTTATTTTGAAAACAATTCGTTTGCTTCGACTTCAAACGTGCTTAATAAATTGTATATGTCGCAAATGCTCGGTTCGGTTCTGCCTTGCTCCCAGTTTGCATAAGTGCTTACCGCTATGCCTAATTTTTCTGCAAATTCTTTTTGGGATAATCCTTTTTCTTTGCGTAATTCTTTTAATCTTTCCTTAAATAAAATTTTATTTTGTTCCATTTTATTCACCTCGTATTTATTATATCAAAAAGTAGCTAAAATAGCTTGACAATAGCTAAAATAGCGAGTATAATAATTATAGCTAAAACAGCTATAATAGGGAGGATATTATGGAAAAGCATTTTTGTTGTCAATGTGAGAATTATAGAAGTTATTATAGCAAGGGACGCGATCAATTTTTTGTAGCGTATGCAGGGCGTTGTTTTCCCCAAGAAAAAACCGTGGACGCAGAAGATACCTGCGAGCATTGGAAAGAAAAGAAACGTAAAGAAAAGACCGTTCGGAAACAAGAGGTATACCGAGCGATCGTCCGCGGTGTGAAATTATTGGAAGAATTAAAACAGATCATCGACGAGGAAGATCCGTAAGGCTATTTACTCGTGATCGA
Source organism: Clostridia bacterium (assembly GCA_017463025.1). Classification (GTDB taxonomy): domain Bacteria; phylum Bacillota; class Clostridia; order Christensenellales; family Borkfalkiaceae; genus Scatosoma. The sequence continues at coordinate 33,667 of JAFTPZ010000001.1, read as the reverse complement.
TGATCCATTGTAATAATTCTTCGTATTTCATTTTTCCTTCTGCCAACCGTAAGCCGACGTCAACGATTTCCTCGTCCGTTGCGGAGATAGGAATACCGTTTACCTCTAAAAAGGTCAAAAGTACGTACATTCCTATTCGCTTGTTTCCGTCTACAAACGCGTGGTTGGAAACAAGCCCTACGCCTATTCGCGCGGCTTTTTCCTCTTTGCTCGGAAACAATTCCTTTCCGTCAAAAGTGGCATATGCGGATTCTAACGCGGAATCCAACAATCCGAAATCGCGAATACCGTCCGCGCCGCCCGTTTGTTCCACAAGCAGTTTATGCAACAACAAAACCTTTTCTTGACTGAATTTAATCATTTTGCAAGTTCCTCAAACGCTTTTTTGTGTTTGGTTAAAATACGCCTTGCGATCACGTCGATTTTTTCGTCCTCCGTTAAATCGATCATAGGATTGTTTTGCAGATCGATCAGCATATATTTAGGGCGGTTATTCTTAAAAAGCACCACACTACCTTGTTTATCGACGATACGCGTCGCTTTGGAAAAGTTCTGGTTTGCGTCTGAAACGGACAGCATTTGATTCGTGTCTATTAACATAAAGTACCTCCTAAATAACTTTATATAAATATTATACACAAATTTTAGCTAAAAATCAACCTATTTTTATAAAAATTTTCAAAAAACTCCGCAGGGCAACCGCCCTGCGGAAAATTTTTATTTTTCGGGAATAGGGGAGATACCCACCACGCCGTCTACGGGCATAGAAAAGGCAATGCCTTGCCCTGCGGTGTTCAAACCCACCTCGTCGTAGAGGAGCTGCAAAACGTCCGCTTTTTGCTCTTCGGGAACGAGGATCATCACGATCTCCTTTTCCTCGTGCACGGAAATATGGAAAAACTTTTCCGCCTCCTTGCCGGCCGTGCCGCGTGCGTTCAGCACCGTACCGCCGCGCGCGCCGCCCTTTTTCGCGGCGTCCATCACAGCCTCGGAATAGCCGCTGTTCACGATACAAAATATCACTTCGTGCGTAAATTTTTTATTCATATCATTTCTCCTCCGCGCCAAGCGCTCTGTTATTACTCAAAAACCGATAGATTGCCACGCCGATCACCGACGAAAGGGGAACGGTGAACGCGATACCTTTCCCGCCGCGTACGCTATGGAACTTTTCGTCCAAGCCGCGGAGCGCGTCCTCCGCTCTGTCCTCGCGGATCAAACTGAAAATCACGCTGCGGTCGGCGTCCTCCAAGCCCAGCATATGCAGGGTGTCCGAATGCGCCGTGCCCTGCGCGAGTACGCTCGTTTGGAAGTTGACTTCGAAACCGCCTAAATAGTCGATAAAAAATTCCGTTTTTTTACGGTTGACCACGGTAACGAGCAATTTCAGTTTTTTCACGTCCGAGGTCTTTTTATTCCGTTTCGTTTTCGTTACAGCCATACCTGCCCCCTACATAAAGTCGATAATTTGTTTATCATCCGCACCCAAAATACGCCGCATTGCGATCTGTTCGCGGAGTTTTTTCGACGCGACCGCTCTGAACCCGAGAAGCTGAATACTGATCAGCGGCGTCATTGCGACCATAGAAACCAAGCCGAACGCGTCGAGCAGGACTTTATCCGCGCCTTGGAGCGTTGCGCAAATACCTACCAAAAACGGCAGAATAAAGCTGGAAGTGAGCGGACCGCTCGCCACGCCGCCCGAGTCGAACGCGATTGCCGTGTATAATTTCGGCACGAAGAAAGAAAGTCCGAGCGAGATAAAGTACCCAGGGATAAGATAATAAAGTATACTGAAATCGAAGATGACGCGGATCACCGACAGCGCGATCGCCGTGCCAACGCCGAGCGAGAGCGCCACGAGCATGGAGCGTTTACTTACCGCGCCGCCCGTAACCGTTTCCACCTGTTTATTCAGAACGTGAATGGCAGGCTCTGCCAAAACGACGGTAAGACCGAGCAGGAACGCAAAGCCCACGAGCAAGGCGGGATGGTTTTCGGCAAGTTGCGCGCCCATTTTATAGCCGACAGGCATAAAGCCGATCGCGACCGCCGCAAGAAAGATCACGAGCCCGAAGAAAGTATAGAAAATACCCACGACGATTTGCAGAATACGTTTTTTAGGCAATTTCAAAAGCAAAAATTGTAACAGGAAGAAGAACGCGGCGATAGGGAGTAAAGCCACCAACACTTCTTGACCGGTATGCAAAATAGTTTCGAGCATGGGCAAGCCCAAATTGTTTTCAATGGAATATTCGGGCAACTGATAGGAAATATCGCCGCCGCCTGCGAATAAACCGAGCAACATAACGGCGAGGATAGGACCGATCGAGCAGAGCGCGATAAAGCCGAAGCTACTTTCCTTATCGTGTTTATCGCCGAGCGCCGCGGCAACGCCCGCGCCGAGCGCCATGATAAAGGGTACGGTAATAGGGCCCGTCGTAACGCCGCCCGAATCGAACGCAAGCGGTAAAAAAGCCGCGTTGTCCGTTTCAAGAATCAGCGCCGAGATCGCGAAAAGCAACAGATAGAAAAAGGTCATAAGATGCGAAAGGCTCATACGGAACACTACGCGCAGTACGCTCAAAACGAGGAATAACCCCACGCCCACGCCGATCGTAACGATCAGCGTCGTGCCGTTGATGACTTCTTTTACTTGCGAGGCGAGCACGGAAAGATCGGGCTCTGCGATGGTAACGAATACGCCCATCACGAAACAGATGATAAGCAAGAGCTTGAATTTGCCTGATTTGGGAAGTCCCGAGCCCACCTGTTCTCCCATCGGAGTCATAGCCATATCCGCGCCGAGGTTGAAAAGCGCCATACCCACGACGAGCGCAAGCGCGCAGCAAGCGAAAACAACCGCTTCCGTCGTGGTGAAATCCACGAGCGGCGTGAAGTTGAGTAGGAGCACGATCACGGCGACGGGAAATACCGAAACCGCGGCTTCTTTCAGTTTTGTCAGCAAAATTTTCATCATAATATCTATTTTACGACCGAGAATTTATAGACGGTCGTTTCTCTGTATTTTTCGCCCTTTTTCAGTACCGTCGAGGGATACTCCGAGCAGTTGGGGGAGTTGGGATAGCCCTGCGTTTCCAAGCACAGTGCGCAATGGTTTACGTAGTCCTTTTTTCCGTGGAAACCGCCCGTGGAACAAGCGGTGTAAAGCTGTACGCCGCAAAGGGTGGTGAAGCAATCCATTCGCCTGCCCGATTCGCTGTCGTATACGTAAGCGAAATGCTCCAAGTCGCGCGGAGTTTCGCGGTCGATACAGTAATTAAAATCGTAGCCGTTACAAAGCGCGATCCACTTTTCGTCCGAGAAAATATCCTTGCCGATCGGCTTGGCAGGGCAGAAAGAATAGGGCGTACCCGCGATTGGCGTAAATTCGCCGTGAGGAATGAGTTCGTCGTCGATCGAAGTGATAAAACGCGACTTGATCATCAGCTCGTGCGAAAGCACGGTGTCCTGCGCGCCGAGGTTGAAATAGGCGTGGTTGGTGAGGTTACATAAAGTATCGCCGTCCGACTCCGCGAAATAATCGATTTTCAGCGCGTTCTCCTCCGTGAGCGTGAATTGGACTTTTACCCAAAGCGTTGACGGATAGCCGCCCTCTCCGTCGGGGGAAACGTGGGATAAAACGAGGGAATCGCCCTCGATCGCCGCCGACCATACCTTACGTGAAAAATCACCGCTTACGCCGCCGTGCAGGGAATGTTTCCCGTTGTTGTTTTCGAGCGAATACGTTTTTCCGTTCAGCGTGAACCTTGCGTTTTCGATACGGTTGCCGTACCGCCCGATCGTCGCGCCGAAATAGGGGTTTTCTCCGTAATAATCCTCCACGCGCTTGCAACCGACGAGAATATCGGCAAAGTCCCCGTTTTTATCGGGAACGGAAATACGCGTGAGCCGCGCGCCGTAGGTGAGAACGTCCACTTGCATTCCCGAAGCGTTGGAAAGGGTGTATACGTCGTTCGTTTGCCCTGCCTTGAAAAAAGTATACGTTTTCGTTATCATATAAGTATTATACCACATAAACGGCAAAAAAGCTATTAAATGCGAGCAAGAAATTTGTGAAAATATAGAAAAAACCGTTGACAAACGTCGTGAAGTTGTGCTATTATTAGGAAAAGTTCATATAAAGCACGCTATGTGATGATTGTAGGAGATGGACGCGCTGCGTCCGACCGAAGGAGTAAAGCTCTCAGGTGATCGGAAGATTGAGTACTGCAATTTGATAGCACTCCGGAGAAGCTCGCCTTGCGCGAGTGCCGAAGGGGCAAAACGGTTTTTTAAGCCGTCAATCTCTCAGGCAAAAGGACAGAGAATTGCTTTTCGTTTCCTCTTTTGGGGGGATTTTTGCAATATTTTCTCTTTTTCCCGTTGTGCGAGCGCGTATGCAAGATCGGGAAATTTTTTTATAAAGGAGAAATATATTATGGAAGAATGGCTGGTAAAAGTGGTACAAAGCGTGAATGCGTATTTGTCCGATTACGTGCTGATCCTTTTGCTCGTCGGGATCGGGATCTGGTACACGGTGCACACCAAATGCGTGCAGGTGCGTTGCTTTGGGCAGGGCATGAAAAACGTGTTCGGGAATATGAATCTCAACGGTAAAAAAGAAAAATCGGGCATGAGCTCCTTTCAGGCGTTTGCCACCGCCGTCGCAGGGCAGGTAGGCACGGGAAACATTATCGGCGCGTCGGGCGCGATCTTGCTCGGCGGCCCAGGGGCGATCTTTTGGATGTGGATCATTGCCTTTTTGGGTATGGCGACCATTTACGCAGAGGCGGTGCTTGCGCAAAAAACGCGCGAAGTCGACGCGGACGGTAACGTTTCGGGCGGCCCTGTATATTATATTAAGAAAGCGTTTCCGAATAAGTTCGGAAAATTCCTCGCTGGCTTTTTCGCGGTGGCGGCGGTCGTTGCGCTCGGTTTTATCGGCGCGATGGTACAGTCCAATTCCATCGGCGAGGCGGTAAGCAGCGCAACGGGCGGTTTCGTGCCCACTTGGGCGGTGGGCGTCGTGCTCGTTCTCGTTTGCGCGTTCATTTTTATCGGCGGCGTTTCGCGGATCGCCTCCGTCAGCGAAAAGATCGTGCCCGTTATGGCAATACTCTATATCCTCGGCGGTATTCTGATTATTTGCGCGCGTATCGTTTATATCCCCGAAACGTTCGCTATGATCTTCCGCTACGCGTTCCAGCCGCAAGCGGTGATCGGCGGCGGCGTGGGGTACGCGATCAAGACGGCGATCAGCCAAGGCGCGAAGCGCGGACTGTTCTCCAACGAGGCGGGTATGGGCTCGACGCCGCACGCACACGCGCAAGCGAACGTGAAAACCGCGCACGAACAGGGTACGGTGGCGATCGCAAGCGTGTTTATCGATACGTTCGTCGTGCTCACGTTCACCGCGCTTATCGTCATTTCCACGTTATACGCAGGCAACGGCGCGTTGATGCAGGGGAATCCCGATAATTTAGGGAAAGGGGTACTCGTTGCCAACGGCTTTGCCGTGGCGTTCGGCGGCGGCAACGTCGCGCTGACGATCGGTAGCGTGTTCGTGGCGATCTGTCTTTCGTTTTTCGCCTTCTCCACGATCGTGAGCTGGAATTTGTTCGGAAAGATCAACTTCGAATACCTCTTCGGCAAAAAAGGCGCGTTGGTATATTCGATCGTCGCGCTCGTATGCATTATGCTCGGCTCTATTTTCCAAAACGATCTGGTTTGGGAACTGACCGACTTTTTCAACTACCTGATGGTATTGCCCAACGTGATCGCGTTGTTCGCTCTCACCAAGCTCGTGAAACAAGAGGTCAAGGAAAACGGCGGTAAAAAAGTGGGTAAGGCTTTATACGGATCGCAGGACGGCGAGGGCGGTCAGGCGGCGTAAAAAGACGGAAAATCTTTGAAAAAAATAAAAAATACACCGCGAAATTGTTGACGAAACGGTTTTTGCGGTGTATAATTATATAAATAAATTAACAGAGCGCAGTTTATTCGTTTTTTGAATTGAGGTAAACGATTATGGAAATCAAGATCACGAAAACGACGACGCCGAGCGAAATGCCGGCGGAGGACAAATTAGGGTTCGGGAAAGTATTCACCGATCATATGTTTATTATGGACTATACCGAGGGAAAGGGTTGGCACGATCCGCGGATCGTACCGTTTGGCAGAATTTCCTTGCACCCTGCCTCCACGGTCCTCCATTACGGCGCGGAGATCTTCGAGGGGTTAAAGGCGTACCGTCGCGCGGACGGCGGCGTACAGCTCTTCCGTCCGATGGAGAATATCCGTCGAATGAACAATTCCGCAGAGCGTATGAGTCTGCCCGAAATTCCCGAGCAGGATATGCTCGAAATTTTGGAAACGTTCGTAAAGTTGGAAGAGCGGTTCGTGCCCAAGTCTTTCGGGACGTCCCTTTATCTTCGCCCGTTTACGTTCGGGAACGACGAATCGCTGGGAGTACACGCAGTGAAAAGCGCGACGTTTATGCTCATTGCCTCGCCGAGCGGCAGTTATTACGCCGAGGGCATCAATCCCGTCAAGATTATGATCGAGAGCGAGGACGTGCGTACCGTTCGCGGTGGCACGGGGTACGCAAAGTGTGGCGGCAACTACGCGGCAAGTACGCGCGCAGGCGAAAGAGCGGCGAAAAAGGGATATTCGCAGGTGCTTTGGCTGGACGGCGTGGAGAGAAAGTATATCGAAGAAGTGGGCGCGATGAACGTTATGTTCAAGATCGACGGCGAGATCGTAACGCCTATGCTCACGGGTTCGATCCTCCCTGGGATTACGAGAAAGAGCTGTATAGAAGTGCTCAAATCGCTTGGTTATAAAGTGAGCGAACGGCTGTTTTCTGTCGAGGAGCTCGTTTCGGCGCTCGAAAGCGGAAAGCTGGAAGAGGCGTGGGGTTGCGGCACGGCGGCGGTGGTATCGCCGATTGGAAAGCTTGCCTATGGCGACAAGGAATACGAAGTGAACGGCGGCAAGATCGGCGAGGTTACGCAAAAGCTGTACGATATACTCACGGGTATTCAATGGGGCAAGATAGAAGACAAATTTAATTGGGTTTACAAATTATAAACGCGTATCTGCGTCGCAATACGGCGTTGCGCTACGTTTTCCTTGCTCGTTTACCATTGTAAACTCCCATCGGAAAGCCTCGCGCGCCTTGTCTTGCTCGCATCTGCGCGTTCATAGCCAGCCGCAAATAGTAAAATTTCTTAAAGTTTCCTGAAAAAACCTTGAAAAAGGTGGCAGAGGGTACTTGACAAAACTGCAAAAGTATTATAAAATAGATATATTCAAAAATATTTATAAAAGGCAACGACGGGAACGAAAATCACGAAACCCGATACGCAGAGAGTCGGCGGCAGGTGCAAGCCGATACGGAACGTGAAAAATATCTCCTCCCCGAGCCTCCGACAGAACAGCGAAAACGCCTAGTAGATTCGGACGGGTTTCCTCCGTTATAAGGAAAGTCTTTTCAAGACACGAGTGGGCGGCGAAAGCCGTCAAACGGAGTGGTACCGCGGAGAATAAAAAAATCTTCGTCTCTTTCAAGCGTTTTCAGCGCGTGAAAGAGACTTTTTGTATAGGTAGATCGATTATGAAAAACAATCAAAAATACGTAAAACAATATTTCGAGCCGCAAGGCGTTACGATGGACTGGACGAAAAAATCGTCCATTGAAAAGCCGCCGATCTGGTGTAGCGTCGATCTTCGCGACGGCAATCAGGCGCTTATTATTCCGATGAGTTTAGAGGAAAAGCTGGAATTTTTCAAATTGCTTTGCAAGATCGGTTTTAAGGAGATCGAAGTGGGCTTTCCTGCGGCGAGTGAAACGGAATACGAGTTTTGCCGCACGATCATCGAGCAGAACTTAATTCCCGACGACGTTACGATACAAGTCCTTACGCAATCGCGCGAGCATATTATCGCCAAGACGTTCGAGGCGATCAAGGGCGCGAAGCACGCGATCGTGCATTTGTATAATTCCACGTCCGTGGCGCAGCGCGAGCAGGTGTTCAAGCGCGAGAAAAAGGAAATTATCGATATCGCGGTTTTCGGGGCAAAGCTTTGCAAGCAGTATCGCGAAAAGGCGGAGGGAAGGATCACGTTCGAATATTCCCCCGAAAGCTTTACGGGTACGGAGCCCGAGTTTGCGGCGGAGATATGCAACGCCGTACTCGATATTTGGCAACCTACGCCCGAAGACAAAGCGATTATTAACCTGCCCGTAACCGTGTCCCATTCTATGCCGCACGTATACGCAAATCAGGTGGAATATATGTGCAAGAATCTGAAAAACCGTGTAAGCGTGGTCATTTCCCTGCACCCCCATAACGACCGCGGTGGCGCGGTGGCGGACCGCGAACTGGGTTTGCTCGCAGGGGGCGATCGGATAGAGGGTACGCTCTTTGGCAACGGCGAGCGGACGGGAAACGTGGATATCGTAACGCTGGCTTTGAATATGTATTCGCAGGGCGTTGATCCAAAGCTGGATTTTTCCGATCTGCCGAGCATTACTTCCGTTTACGAGCGGGTAACGAGAATGCATGTAAGCGAAAGACAGCCGTATAGCGGACAGCTCGTGTTCGCGGCGTTTTCGGGCTCGCACCAAGACGCGATCGCCAAGGGAATGAAATACAGGGTGGAAAAGGGCGTGAATACGTGGACCGTGCCCTATCTGCCCCTCGATCCTGCCGACGTGGGCAGAGTGTACGAGGCGGACGTTATCCGCATCAATTCCCAGTCGGGCAAGGGCGGCATCGGGTATATTCTCGAAACGCAGTTCAAGCTCATATTGCCGCCGAAGATGCGCGAGCAGTTCGGGTATCACGTGAAACATATTTCCGATTTCGAGCACAGGGAATTGAGCGCGAAAGAGGTATACGACATTTTCCACCGCGATTTCGTCAATCTGACGGAAAAGCTCAACGTACTCGAAACGGGCTACGAAGAAATTTCCGCCGACAAAGTGAAAGGCAGGATTGTGATCGAATATAACGGCGCGGCTACCACCGTGGACGTGGAGGGCAACGGTCGTCTCGATTGCGTGAACCTCGCCATTAAAAAGGTTATGGGGAAAGAGTACGAGTTGGAAAACTACGTGGAACACGCGTTGGAAGAAAAATCCTCCTCGAAAGCCGCCTCTTACGTTTGTATCGTAAGCGAGGGCAAAAGCTATTGGGGGGCAGGTATCCACAGCGACATTATGACTTCGTCGGTGAGAGCGTTGGTGTCGGCTGTGAACAGAATGTTATAAGGAGAACGAAAGTATGTTATTAAACGGAGCGCAAATTTTAGTGCAGACCTTGATCGAACAGGGCGTTACCGACGTGTTCGGCTACCCTGGGGGGCAAGTCATTAACATTTACGACGCGCTGTATGAATATAAAGACAAGATCAATCACGTGTTGACGGCGCACGAGCAGGGCGCGTCGCACGCCGCGGACGGGTATTCCCGTGCGACGGGTAAGGTGGGCGTCTGTATTGCAACGAGCGGACCTGGGGCGACCAACCTCGTAACGGGTATCGCTACGGCAATGCTCGATTCGATACCTCTCGTGGCGATCACGGGCAACGTGCCCAACTCGCTGATCGGCAAGGACAGTTTCCAAGAGATCGATATCACGGGTGTAACCATGCCCATCACGAAACACAATTTCTTCGTAAAAAGGATAGAAGATCTTGCCGACACCGTTCGCAAGGCGTTTTCGATTGCGAAATCGGGCAGACCTGGGCCTGTGCTTGTGGATATTCCCAAGGACGTGCAGGTAGGCAAATACGAATTCGAGCCGCAGGGCATAGTGGAGAAGATCCCTCTGCCCAAAGTCAAAGAAGAGCTTATCGACGAGGCGGTGAAAATGATCGGCGAGGCTACCCGTCCGTATATCTACGTCGGCGGCGGCGCGGCAGGGCTCGGCATGGGCAATGAGATCGTCGATTTCGCCAACAAGATCGACGCGGTGATCGGTTGTTCGTTTATGGGACTTTCCGCCGTACCGCAAGAGAACGAGCGGTTTTTGGGTATGCAAGGTATGCACGGGCATTACGCGTCCTCGATGTCGCAAAACGAAGCGGACTTGATCTTGGCGATCGGGGTACGGTTTTCCGACCGTGCGACGGGGAACGTGGCAAAATTCGCGAAAAATACCAAGATCATTCAACTCGATCCCGATTCCGCGGAGGTGAATAAGAACGTACGCGTGGAGCTCGGACTTGTGGGCGACGTGGAGGATTCGTTCAAGCGTATCGTCGCAAAATGCGAAAACAAGAGCAATCCGGCGTGGATCGCGCGTGTGCGTGAGTTGAAAGCGGAGGAGATCGCCTTCGAAGAGGAGATCGCGGCGGCAAACCAAGCGCCGCTTACGCCCAAACAGGTATTTGAGATCATCAACGCCGAAAAACTTCCCAAAACGGTGATCACGACGGACGTCGGACAGCACCAAATGTGGACGGCGCAATACGTACGATTCGATCGGCCTCGGCGTTGGGTGTCGAGCGGAGGCTTGGGTACGATGGGCTTTGGCTTGGGCGCGGCAATGGGCGCGTACGTGGCGACGAAAGATCCCACCGTTTTGATCACGGGGGACGGTAGCTTCGGCATGAACCTCAACGAGCTTGCCACCGCCGTTACCTATAAACTGCCGATCGTGATCGTACTTTTGAACAACGGCGTGCTCGGTATGGTAAGACAATGGCAAACGCTGTTTTTTGGGAAACGGTATTCCAACACCGTGCTCGATAGAAAAACCGATTTTGTCAAGCTCGCCAAGGCGTTCGGCGCGGAGGGGTATCTTGCGGAAACGCCCGTGGAGTTTAAGCAGGCGTTCCAAAAGGCGATAAAAGCCAACGGTCCCGTCGTGATCGACGTGCGTATCGACAAGGACGAGTTCGTGTTGCCGATGTTACCCCCAGGGGGAGCGATTGACGATATTATTACCAAGGTGAGGTAACGATGATGGAAAACAACAGATTTATCATAGCGGTCTACGTAGAAAATAAGGCGGGCGTGTTGACGCGCGTTACGGCTATGTTTACCCGTCGCGGCTTTAATATCGACGCACTGACCGTGGCGGAAACGGAAGATAGCGAGTATTCGCGCATTACGATCGCGATCAGCGGCGATTCGTACGCGAAAGAACAGGTGATCAACCAACTGAAAAAATTGCTCGTAGTCAAAAAAGTGGAAGTACTCGACGACGCGCCCATCAAGCGCGAGCTCATGCTTATAAAAGTGCGTAACGAATCGAAAAACCGCGCGGATATTATGACGGCGGTGGACGTGTTCAGGGCGAGCGTGATCGATTATTCCATCGAGGGAATGTGTATTGAAGTTACGGGCAATCCCTCCAAGATCGACGCGTTCGTAAAGCTTATGCAACCGTTCGGGATCTTGGAAATGTGCAGAACGGGTATCGTCGCGCTCGATCGCGGTACGACGACGTTATTATCAAAATAAAAAATAAAAAGGAGATATAAAAATGGCAAAAATTTACTATCAACAGGATTGTGATCTCAATAAACTCAACGGTAAAACGGTAGCGATTATCGGTTACGGCTCGCAGGGGCACGCACACGCGCTCAATCTCAAAGATTCGGGCGTAAACGTGGTCGTCGGGCTTTATGAGGGCAGTAAGAGCTGGGCGAAAGCGGAAAAGCAGGGTTTGAAAGTTATGACTTCGGCAGAGGCGGCAAAGGTTGCCGATCTCATTATGATCCTCATCAACGACGAAAAACAGGCAAAGCTTTATAAAGAAAGTATCGAACCCAACCTCACCGAGGGCAAGACGCTTGCGTTTGCGCACGGCTTTAATATCCATTTCGGCTGTATCAAGCCCCCCAAGGACGTGAACGTGATCATGATCGCGCCCAAGGGCCCTGGGCACACGGTACGCAGCGAATACCAAGTGGGAAAGGGCGTACCTTGCCTTATCGCGGTGGAGCAGGACGCTACGGGCGACGCGCTCGAAATCGGTCTTGCGTACGCGCTCGGTATCGGCGGCGCGAGAGCGGGCGTTTTGGAAACGACGTTCAGAACGGAAACGGAAACGGACTTGTTCGGGGAGCAGGCAGTGCTTTGCGGCGGCGTTTGCGCGCTTATGCAAGCAGGTTTTGAAACGCTCGTAGAGGCAGGTTACGATCCTCGCAACGCGTACTTTGAATGTATCCACGAAATGAAACTCATTGTCGATCTGATCTATCAGAGCGGCTTTGAGGGTATGCGCTATTCCATCTCTAACACGGCGGAATACGGCGATTATATCACCGGCCCGAAGATCATCACCGAAGAAACGAAAAAGGCGATGAAAAAGATCCTCTCCGACATTCAGGACGGTACGTTCGCGAAAGATTTCCTGCTCGATATGTCCGACGCAGGCGCGCAGGTACATTTCAACGCTATGAGAAAGAAAGCGGCGGAGCACCCCTCCGAAGTCGTCGGCAAGGATATTCGTAAGCTTTATAGCTGGGCGGACGAAGAGAAATTCATTAACAACTAACGAACGAAACGCGTATAAGGTGCATTTTGCACCTTTTCCGCGTTTTAACGGTTGACAAAGAAGGAAAAATCAGGTAAAATTATGATCAAAGACACAATCGTAAACGGATTTCAAAACGCGCCGCATCGCTCGCTCTATCACGCGCTGGGGCTTACGGAGGAGGAACAAGCCCGTCCGCTCATCGGGATCGTTTCGTCCTATAACGAAATCGTCCCCGGGCATATCAACCTCGACAAGATCGCAGGGGCGGTGAAACTCGGCGTGGCAATGGCAGGCGGTACGCCCATTATGTTCCCTGCAATCACCGTGTGCGACGGTATTGCGATGGGGCATACGGGTATGAAATATTCCCTCGTAACGCGCGATCTCATCGCCGATTCGACGGAGGCTATGGTAATGGCGCACGGGTTCGACGGGCTCGTGATGATCCCCAACTGCGATAAAAACGTACCAGGGCTGTTGATGGCGGCGGCGCGGCTCAATATTCCCACCGTGTTCGTCAGCGGCGGTCCTATGCTCGCAGGCAGAGTGGGCGGCAAAAAGCGGTCGCTGTCGAGTATGTTCGAGGCGGTCGGCGCGTACACCGCAGGTAAGATCGACGAAAAGGGCTTGACGGAATTTGAAAGGAAGGTCTGCCCCACTTGCGGTTCGTGTTCGGGTATGTATACCGCAAACTCTATGAACTGTTTGACAGAAGTTTTGGGTATGGGCTTACAGGGGAACGGTACGATCCCTGCCGTGTATTCGGCGAGAATCGAGCTTGCCAAGCACGCAGGTATGCAGGTGATGGAGCTTGTGAAAAAGAATATCCGTCCTCGCGATATTATGACCAAAGCCGCAATTCAAAACGCGATCACCGCGGATATGGCGCTCGGCTGTTCCACGAACAGTATGCTCCACCTGCCTGCGATCGCGAACGAGTGCGGCGTGGAATTTGACCTCGATCTCGTCAACGTGATCAGCGAAAAGACGCCGAATTTATGCCACCTTGCGCCGGCAGGTCCGACGTATATGGAGGATCTCAACGAGGCTGGGGGCGTGTACGCCGTCTTGAAAGAGCTGGACGGGCTCGGCCTTATCGATACGTCGGTGATGACCTGTACGGGCAAGACCTTGGGCGAGAATATTGAAAATGCGGTCAACCTTGACGAAGAGGTGATCAGAAAACCCGAAAACGCGTTCGGTAAAACGGGCGGTATCGCGGTGCTCAAAGGTAACCTCGCGCCCGACGGGTGCGTGGTGAAACGTGCGGCGGTGGCAAACGAAATGCTCGTGCACGAAGGACCTGCAAGGGTGTTTGAAAGCGAAGAGGAATGTATTGCGGCGATTTACGGCGGCAAGATCGTGAAAGGGGACGTGGTGGTGATCCGCTACGAAGGCCCTGCCGGCGGCCCTGGGATGCGCGAAATGCTCTCTCCGACCTCTGCTATTGCCGGTATGGGATTGGATAAGGACGTCGCGCTCATCACCGACGGTAGATTTTCGGGCGCAACGCGCGGCGCGTCGATCGGGCACGTTTCTCCCGAGGCGGTTTCGGGCGGTCCGATCGCGTACGTGAAAGAGGGGGATATCATTTCTATCGATATCCCGAATTATAAAATCGAACTCAAAGTGTCGGACGAGGAGCTTGCAAAGCGTAAACAAGAAATGCCGCTCAAAAAGAAAGAAGTGAGCGGATATTTGAAGAGATACGCGGCGCAGGTAAGTTCTGCCGACAAAGGAGCTATTATCAATAAGTGATATGCGGCTTTTGCCTCACTTATCGCGTTTTAACGATACACAATTATAGAAAGAAGGAAAAAACAATGTCAATGACAATGACGCAAAAAATTCTCGCGGCGAAAGCGGGCTTGGAAAAGGTGGAGGCAGGGCAGCTCATTTTAGTCGATCTCGACAGAGTGCTCGGCAACGATATCACCTCGCCCGTGGCGATCCGTGAGTTTGAAAATATCGGTGCAAAGGAAGTGTTCGACAAGGACAAAGTAACGATGGTAATGGATCACTTCGCGCCGAACAAGGATATCAAAGCCGCCGCGCAATGTAAAATGTGCCGCGACTTTTGCGACAAGCACGAAGTAACCCATTTTTACGACGTGGGCAGAATGGGTATCGAGCACGCGTTGCTCCCCGAAAAGGGGCTCGTTCTCCCTGGGGACGTGGTGATCGGCGCGGACTCGCACACCTGCACTTACGGCGCGCTCGGCGCGTTTTCGACGGGCGTTGGCTCGACGGATATGGCGTGCGGTATGGCGACGGGCAAGGCGTGGTTCAAAGTACCCTCCGCGATCAAATTCGTGCTCAAAGGCAAACTGAATAAATACGTGTCGGGCAAGGACGTGATCTTACATATTATCGGTAAGATCGGCGTGGACGGCGCGCTGTATAAATCGATGGAGTTCGTCGGCGAGGGCGTGAGCGCTTTGACCGTGTACGACCGTCTTACCATTTCGAATATGGCGATCGAGGCGGGCGCGAAGAACGGTATTTTCGAGGTGGACGAACAGACGATCGAATACGTGAAAGCGCGTTCTAACCGCGAATTCACCGCGTATAAAGCGGACGAGGACGCAATTTACGACGAGGTATACGAGATAAATTTGTCCGAAATCAAACCGACGGTGGCGTTTCCGCACCTGCCCGAAAACACGAAAACGTTCGACGAGATCGGGGATATCGCGATCGATCAGGTGGTGATCGGTTCGTGTACGAACGGGCATTATAAAGACCTTGCGGAAGCTGCGGAGATACTCAAAGGCAAAAAGATCGCAAAGCGCGTGCGCGCCATCGTGATCCCTGCCACGCAGGATATTTATATGCAGGCGGTGGAAAACGGCTTGGTGAAAATTTTCATCGAAGCGGGTTGCGTGGTATCCACGCCCACCTGCGGCCCTTGCCTTGGCGGTTATATGGGTATTTTGGCGGCAGGCGAACGAGCGGTCGCAACGACGAATCGGAATTTCGTCGGACGTATGGGGCACGTAGAGTCGGAAGTGTATCTCGCTTCCCCTGCGGTGGCGGCGGCAAGTGCGGTGATGGGTAAGATCGCAAGCCCCGAAAATATGTAAATTCCCAAGGAAACACCGAAAAATGTTGAAAAAAATACTCAAACAAGTAGGGAAGATCGCTCTGATCTTGGTGTTGTTGCTTATCGGCGTATTCGCTTTGGCGATCGGTGGGTTGAATCTCGCCAAATTCGCGATTTACAGCGAATATTACTCCATAAAATCGGACGTATGTAAAAATCCCGAAATCGGCGACGGTTTCGTATGTCAGGGCTTGGCGGCTTCGGAGGAAAACGACGTGTATCTCGTCTGCGGATATATGACGGACGGTTCCGCTTCGAGAATATACGTAACGAATAAGAAAAACGAGGTTTCTTACGTGCGCTTGCAAAAGAACGGTAAGCCGTTCACGGGGCACACGGGCGGCGTTGCCACGACGGGCGAGAACGTATACCTTGCGAACGGGAGCAAGATCTACACGCTGTCGTTGCAGGATATTTTATCCGCTTCGGAGGGCGAGTTCGTGGAGGTCGGCAACGGTACGGCGGTCAATAACGCCGCTTCGTTCGTGTATACGGACGATACGTATTTATACGTAGGAGAATTTCACGACGGCGGAAAATACACGATCGAGGGACACGAGAACGACACGGCGGAGGGGACGCATTACGCGATCTGCACGAAATACGCGATAGACGATTTGACGACGCCGCTCAAAGTGTACTCTATCCGCAATAAGGTACAGGGGATCTGCTTTACGCCAGAGGGTAAGGTGGTGCTTTCCACTTCTTACGGCATATCGGATACGGTCTACTACGTGTATAACGAAAGCGAGGCGACGGACGCTGGCAAAACGATGGACGGCGCGCCGTTGTATTATCTTGACGATCTTGTAAAAGAGGTACACGGTCCGGCAATGGGCGAGGACCTCGATTACTCGGAGGGAAAGGTCATCACGCTCACCGAAAGCGCGTCCGACAAGTATATTTTTGGTAAATTTTTCGGCGCGAACAAAATCGTGGGGTTGCAATTTTAAGGAGAAAGATCATGAAATTTAACGGAAAATCCATAAAGTACGGCGATAACGTCGATACGGACGTAATTATTCCTGCGCGGTATCTCAATACCATCGATAAAAAGGAGCTTGCCTCCCATTGTATGGAGGATATCGACAAGGAATTCCAAAACAAGGTAAGCGTAGGGGATATAATGGTCGCAGGGTATAACTTCGGTTGCGGCTCGTCGCGCGAGCACGCGCCCATCGCGCTCAAGGAAAGCGGTATTTCGCTCGTGATCGCAAGAAGTTTTGCGCGTATATTTTACCGCAATTCCATCAATATAGGACTTGCGATCGTGGAATGCAGCGAGGCGGTGGACGGTATTGAAAACGGGGATATCGTGGAAGCCGATCTCGATAACGGCGTGATCTATAACAAGACCACGGGGCAAAGCTTTCAAACCCAACCGTTTCCCGAATTTATTCAGAAAATTATTGTCAACGGCGGACTTGTTCCGTCTATACAGAATGGAGAAATCAAATGAAAACGTATAAAATAGGGCTGTTACGCGGCGACGGTATCGGTCCGGAGATCGTGGACAGCGCGGTGCGCGTGCTCCAAGCGGTCGGTAAAAAATATAATATAGAATTTACTTTCACGCCGTACCTCATCGGAGGGGCGGCGATCGACGTTTGCGGCGAACCGTTGCCCAAAGCCACGGTGGACGGGTGTTTGGCAAGCGATAGCGTGTTGCTCGGCGCGGTGGGCGGTCCGAAATGGGACAACCTCGCAGGGGATATGCGCCCCGAAAAGGCGCTCCTTGGCATACGCGCGGCAATGGGACTGTTTACCAACCTCCGCCCTGCAAAATTATACCCTGCCTTAAAAGACGAATGTCCCCTTCGCGCGGATATCGTGGAGAACGGGTTCGATATTATGATCGTGCGCGAGCTTACGGGGGGTATTTATTTCGGCGAAAGAGGGTATCGCGAGGGGAAGTACGGTCAAGAGGCGTACGACACCGAGGCATACAGTAAAATGGAGATCGAAAGGATCGCGCGCGTAGCGTTTGAAACGGCGAGAAAACGCGGTAAGAAATTGACAAGTATCGACAAAGCGAACGTGCTTGAAACGTCGAGGCTCTGGCGTAAGACCGTGCACGAGCTCGCGGCGGAATATCCCGACGTGGAAGTGTGCGATATGCTTGTGGACAACGCGGCGATGCAGCTTGTGCGCAATCCCTCGCAGTTCGACGTGATCGTAACGAGCAATATGTTCGGGGATATCCTCTCCGACGAGGCGTCGCAAATCACCGGTTCGATCGGTATGTTGCCGTCGGCGTCCCTTTCCGATAACAAGCGCGGTTTATACGAGCCTATCCACGGTTCTGCGCCCGATATTGCAGGGAAAAACGTCGCCAACCCTATCGCAACGATTTTGTCGGCGGCGATGATGCTTCTCTACGCGTTCGACGAAAAGGACGCGTCCGAGTCGATCGTTTCCGCGGTGGATAAGGTACTTTCCGAGGGGTACCGTACCGCCGATCTTGCGCGCGGCACGGCGGCGATCTCTACGGTGGAAATGACGGATAAAATTATCGAAAGGCTTTGATTTTTTGATATGAAAAGTGAAAAGATACGAAAAATTTACGATGAGCTTTGTCTTGTGAGTGTATTTCTCGGCGTAACCGAAAAGCCCGTTTTCAAGGCGTTTGCCGCGTATTGCGAAAGCGAATGGGGGGCGGACAAGCGTAGGGCGTACGCGCGGTTCGTTGCCGAGGTATATAAGGGCGGCGGTTCGCTCACAAGGCTCGTGCAAAAGGAAGTGTTCGAGGACGAGAACGTGTACGTAAAAAACGCGGCGCGAGGGCGCAAATGCAATCCGTGCATAGAAAGATCGGTGAAACGGGAGCTTGCCTCCCTCGCTTCATTTTCCGCTTTGACGAGCGAGGATTTTGCTTTGGATATGGGCGTTTCGAAAGAAGAAATTCCCGATTTCGAGTCGGTGAACGCAGACATGGGTGCGTCCTACCGCAAGAGATTGAAAAATATCGATCGATACGGCTACGGCATTTTTACCGCGCACGGTATGTTCCGTCTGACGGACGATAAGCGTATCGAGCCGATCGCAAGCGCAGACCCGATCGGTATGGACTCGTTCGTGGGGTACGCGGAAGAACGGGAGAAGGTCGTGGCGAATACGCGCGCGTTCGTGGAGGGCAGACCTGCCGCCAACGTGCTCTTATGCGGCGACGCCGGTACGGGGAAATCGTCCACGGTGAAAGCGGTCGCGAACGCCTTTTTCGACGAGGGTGTGCGGCTTATCGAACTCAGAAAAGATCAGCTTGCGTTGTTGCCGCTCGTGATGGGCAAGATCGTGGGTAATCCCTTGAAATTTATTATTTTTATCGACGATCTGGCGTTTAATCGCAGCGACGATCATTTCAGTATGCTCAAAGCCGCGCTTGAGGGCTCGGCAAGCGCGAAAGCGGATAACGCGGTGATCTACGCCACAAGCAACCGTCGGCACATTATAAAAGAAAGCTTTTCCGATCGCGACGGCGACGACGTACACCGCAACGATACGTTGCAAGAAACGCTGTCTTTATCCGAGCGGTTCGGGCTCGTCGTTTTGTTCTCCAAGCCCGATAAAAAGTTGTATTTACAGATCGTGCGCGAGCTGGCGAAAAAGCAGGGGATCGCCCTGCCTGCCACGGAGTTGGAGTTGCGCGCGGAGGCGTTCGCGCTCAAAAAAGGCAGTCGTTCGGCGCGGTGTGCCGAGCAATTTATTGAAAGTTTGTTATAAAACGGGAGGGGCAGGTATTTGTCGAGCTCTCGGAAGGAGATAAAATGTTATCGATAGAAAACGTATACAAAGCAAAGAACGTGCTCAAAGACGTGGCGAGGAAAACGGACGTGATCCACGCGCCCAAGCTTTGCGAGGGCGTCGATCTGTATTTGAAAACGGAAAATTTACAGATCACCGGTTCGTTCAAGGTGCGCGGCGCATATTATAAAATGTCGTGTTTGAGCGAAGAGGAAAAAGCGCGCGGCGTGATCGCGTGCTCGGCAGGCAACCACGCGCAGGGCGTGGCGCTCGCGGCGCAAAAGAACGGGATCAAGGCGGTCATCTGTCTGCCCGACGGCGCGCCTATTTCCAAGGTGGAGGCGACGAAAAGCTACGGCGCGGAGGTGTGTTTGGTCGAGGGCGTGTACGACGACGCGTATCAAAAGGCGTTGTCTTTGCGCGACGAAAAGGGGTACACGTTCATTCACCCGTTCAACGACGAGGAGGTGATCGCGGGGCAAGGAACGATCGCGCTCGAACTCATTGAGCAATTACCCGATCTCGACGCGGTGATCGTGCCGATCGGCGGCGGCGGTCTGATTTCGGGTATCGCGTATACGATCAAGACGATCAATCCACGCGTAAAGGTATACGGGGTACAGGCAGTCGGCGCGCCGTCGATGAAGAACGCCGTAGCGCACGGACAGATCGAGGAGCTTTCCTCCGTTTCGACGATCGCGGACGGTATTGCCGTGAAAAAGCCGGGGGATCTCACCTACGAGTTTTGTCAAAAGTACGTGGACGAGATCGTAACCGTATCCGACGACGAGATATCCGCGGCGATCTTGGCGTTGATGGAAAAGCACAAGCTGGTAACCGAGGGCGCGGGCGCGGTGTCCGTGGCGGCGGCAATGTTCAAAAAGGTCGATCTTACGGGGAAAAAGGCGGTGTGCGTGCTGTCGGGCGGTAATATAGACGTTACCATTTTATCGCGCGTGATCCGCCGCGGACTCGTTATGTCGGGCAGGAGCTGTCAGCTTATGATCGAGTTGGTGGATAAACCAGGGCAATTAAAAGGGGTGTCGCAGATCATTTCCGATCTTGGCGGCAACGTTACGGAGGTATACCACGAGCGTGCGAACGAGGGCTCGGACGTGAACGGGTGTTATCTTCGCGTCAGTTTGGAAACGAGGAATTTCGAGCATATCGCACAGATCAAAAACGCGTTGCGACGCGCCGGATTTACGTTATTATAATAATTTTCAGGAGGAAAAGCTTATGCAATTAAAGAAAGTGGCAACGGAAAAAGCGCCTGCGGCGATCGGGCCGTATTCACAGGCGATCGACTGCGGAGAGATCGTGTTTACGTCGGGGCAGATTCCCATCAATCCTCAAACGGGTAACGTCGAGGCGACGACGATCGAGGCGCAGACGGAGCAGGTAATGAAAAACCTCGGCGAAGTACTTGCGGCGGCAGGTAGCTCGTTTGAAAAGGCAATCAAAACTACCTGTTTTCTCGCGGATATCGCCGATTTTGCAGCGTTTAACGAGGTGTACGCGAAGTATTTTACAGGGCGGCCTGCAAGGAGCTGCGTGGCGGTGAAAGATCTGCCGAAGGGAGTGAAAGTTGAGGTGGAAGTGATCGCGGCGAAGTAAGGGCGCGCGCGAGCAAGGAAAAGGGGAAATGATGATGGAAAAAGGAAATATACAAGACGCGTTATTTGCGTTACTACGCTACGAGATATGCGGCGTGGCGCTTTCGGACGCGGAAAAAGCGGCGATCGAGCCGGAAATGCTGCAAGGGCTTTACGGACTTTCCAAAGCGCACGATCTGGTGCATTTGGTCGGGGACGCGTTGCTCAAAAACGGGTTGGTGGATAAAAATTCGTCGGCAGGGCAGGCGTTTGCCAAGCAGTTGCAGATGTCGGTATTCCGCTATGAACAGTTGCAATACGAGCTGAAACAGCTTCGCGAGGTTTTAGAGGCTGCAAAAGTGCCGTTTTTGCCGTTAAAGGGTTCGGTGCTCCGTGCGTTTTATCCCGAGCCGTGGATGCGCACGAGTTGCGATATCGATATTTACGTGCGAGAGTGCGATCTGGAAAAAGCAGCGGCGGTGATCGAGGAGAAATTACATTACCGCAACGATGGAAAAACGCCGCACGATATACAAATGTTTTCCGAAAACGGCATACATTTGGAATTGCATTTCGATCTGATCGAGGAGAGCGTGAGCCCTGCCATTGTAAATGTGCTTACGGGAATGTGGGAAAGTACTTTGCCTGTGAAAGAGGGCAAATACGAGCGCAAAATGACGAACGAGATGTTCTATTTTTATCATATTGCGCATACGGCGAAACATTTTAAGATCGGCGGTTGCGGTATTCGTCCGTTTATCGATTTTTGGATCATGGAAAACAAGTTTGCCTTGGATCGAGAAAAGATGAGCGAGTTGCTTGTCGCAGGGAAAATGCGCGCGTTTGCAGAGCACGCCAAAGCGTTGTGCGAGGCTTGGTTGGAGGGCAAAGAGCATACGCCTCTATCCTTGAAAATGGAAACGTATATCTTACAGGGCGGCGTGTACGGCAATTTCGAGAATACCGTTTCCATGCGTAGTACGAAAAAGGGAAAAATACGGTATTTATTATCAAGGATTTTTATGCCGTATAAGGAGCTGAAAGTCAGATATCCGAGTTTGTCAAAATGCCCGATCTTATATCCCTTTTATTTGGTTCGGCGTTGGTGTAATTTGATTTTCGTGAAAGGCAGGGCGAAAAATTCCATTCGGGAGTTGAACTTGGTGGTGGCGCGGAATGAAAACGTCGTCGAACTTTTGAAAAATTTAGAATTATAAACAAAAGGCAGGATATAAGCCGTCGCGTCAAAGTCGGGCGCGAAAACGATAAATGAGTCAGATGAAAAAATTGCAAGTACAAAACACGATGTTTGCGTTGCTACGCTATGAGATATGCGGCGCGGCGCTTTCAGAGGAAGAAAAAGCAGCGATCGAGCCGGCAATACTGCAAGGGCTTTACGGACTTTCCAAAGCGCACGATTTGGCGCATTTGGTCGGGGACGCGCTGCTCAAAAACGGGTTGGTGGATAAAAATTCGTCGGTAGGGCAGGCGTTTGCCAAGCAGTTGCAGATGTCGGTATTCCGCTATGAACAGTTGCAATACGAGTTGGAACAGCTTCGCGAGGTTTTAGAGGCTGCAAAAGTGTCGTTTTTGCCGTTGAAAGGTTCGGTGCTTCGTGCGTTTTATCCCGAGCCGTGGATGCGCACGAGTTGCGATATCGATATTTACGTGCCAGAGTGCGATCTGGAAAAAGCGGTAAAGGCGATCGAGGAGAAATTGCATTACCGCAACGACGGGAAAACCTCGCACGATATACAAATGTTTTCCGAAAACGGCATACATTTGGAATTGCATTACGATTTGATCGAGGATAACGTAAGCTCTGCCGTAAATCAGATGGTTGCGAGTATTTGGGACAGTACCCTGCCCGTAAAAGAGGGCAAATACGAGCGCAAAATGACGGAAGAAACCTTTTACTTTTATCATATTGCGCATATGGCGAAACATTTTACGAACGGCGGTTGCGGTATTCGTCCGTTTATCGATCTTTGGATCATGGAAAACAAGTTTGCCTTGGAGCAAGAAAAGCTGAACGCATTGCTGGCAAAAGGTCAAATGCGCGCGTTTGCAAAGCACGCAAAAGCGCTGTGCGAGGCTTGGTTGGAGGGCAAAGAGCATACGCCTCTATCCGTGGAAATGGAAACGTATATCTTGCAGGGCGGCGTGTACGGTACGTCCCAAAATTCTATTTCCATGCATACTATGAAGCAAGGGAAAATACGGTACGTGTTATCGAGAATTTTCATGCCGTATAAGGAGTTGAAAATCAGATATCCAAGCTTGGCAAAATGCCCGATCCTGTACCCGATCTATACGGTTCGGCGTTGGTGCAATCTGATTTTCGTGAAGGGCAGAGCGAAAAATTCCGTGCGCGAGCTGAACATGGTCGTGGTAACGCAAAAGGAAGAACGAATCGAGGCGCTTTTGAAAAATTTGGAATTGTAAAGGGAAGGAAGGTTTATGATCTTTGATTTGCATTGCGATACCGTTTGGGCAATGAGTCAAGCGAAAGAAAAAGGGAATACGTATTCTTTGCAAAAATCGAATTTGCAAGTGGACGAGGAAAAGCTCGTGCAAGGCGGTTACACGGCGCAATGCTTTGCTATCTTCGTGCCCAACGACGGGGAAAACCGTTTTGAAAAATGCGCGGATATGATCGCCCTTTACTACGACGAATTGCAAAAATGCAAGCGGTTGCGCCCTGCGTATTCCTACGCCGATCTAATCAAAAATCAACAGGGCGGCTATATTTCCGCCGTTTTGACGATGGAGGACGGTTGTCCGATCGGGGAAAGCTTTGAAAACTTGCAAAAGCTTTACGAGCTGGGCGTGCGTATGGTGTGTTTAACGTGGAACTATCCCAACGCCTTGGGATATCCCAATATCGATCAATCCCGAAAGGTGGAAAAAACCGATCTTTTTATTCCCGATACGACGCACGGTTTGACCGATTTCGGGAAAGCCGCGGTGAAAAGAATGAACGAGCTCGGCGTGATCGCGGACGTTTCTCACCTCTCCGACGCGGGATTTTACGACGTGGTGAAAACGAGCGAAAAACCGGTGGTCGCCTCCCATTCCAACGCAAGGCGCGCGTGTGGGATCGTTCGCAATCTGACGGACGATATGCTGAAAAAGCTTGCCGATACGGGCGGCGTGGTCGGCGTAACGTACGTAAACGACTTCGTTTTCGAAAAGAAAAGAGAAAATTTACTCGACGGACTCGTTCGCCATATCCGACATATCAAAAAAGTAATCGGCGCGGAGCACGTTGCGCTGGGTAGCGATTACGACGGTGCGGATAGAGATATTTTGCTTTCCGACGCCTCCAAAATACCGCTCCTCGTCCAAAGACTGGAAAGAGAGGGGTTTACGACGGGCGAAATCGAGAATATTACGTATAAAAATGCGTTTCGGGTATTCAAAGACTGTTTGAAATCGTAAAAATTGCACAAAATACCGAATAAGAGGGCGTTGAAAGGCGAATTCATTTCAACGCCCCGTTTTGCGTAAAGAGTACGAAAACGGAAAAAGTCGCTTAAATCGTTGACAAATTATTTTGATAGTGATATAATACATTATATAAAGGTCGTTTTTTGCACTGAAAAGGGGTGTGAACGATTAGCGCAAGCGCGCTTTTTTGCGTGATAAGTCGTTGCGAAGGACGGGGTATGAAGGAACTGACTATCAGACGATTGAATAGAGTGTTATTGTTGTTGCTCGACGTGGTTGCCGCCACCGTCGCGCTTGTGTTTGCATATCTTTGTACGCTGCAAGGCGTACCTTTTGCGTTGCCCGTACTGTATTGGGGGATCGGGAACGTCGCTTTGGCAATCGTAATATTTGCGATATTCGGCTTATACGCTCTTTTGTTCAAGACCGTCGGTGTGGCGGAAATGGCGAGGATCGTATGCGCCGCTTTTTTAATTGGTGCGGCAAACGTGGCGTTCGTGGTCTTTACGCAGGAAACGTTCGTACGTTTGGGAACGGCGCTCGTATATACCCTCGCGTTCACCGTACTTGCCGTGCTCATTCGCTCGTTCCGTCGTTTATATGCGGCGATCAGATATTATTTGTCCGAACCCCGTTTGGAGAAAACGCGCGTTATGGTCGTGGGCGGCGGCGAGGCGGGCGTTGCGGTTATCAAAGAAATGCAAACTTCCGATAAGCTTTCCTATAAAGCTGTGTGCGTTGCGGACGACAGTATCGAAAAACAGGGTATGCTCGTATGTAACGTGAAGGTTGCCGGTACGACGTACGAAGTCAAGCGGCTTGCCGAACAATACAAGGTACAGGAAATTTTTATCACCATTCCCTCTTTGAATAAGAAAACGTTGAGCGAGATCGTCAAACGCTGTCAAGAATGTAATTGTCCCGTGAAGATCTTGCCGGGGATGTATCAGCTCGCATCGGGGCAAGTAACCGTGTCGAGCTTACGCCACGTGGAGGTGCAAGACCTTCTCGGTCGCGATCAGGTAAACGTCAATCTCGACGAGATCATGGGCTATATCGAGGACAAGACGGTGCTTGTAACGGGCGGCGGCGGTTCGATCGGCAGCGAGCTTTGTCGGCAGATCGCGACGCACAATCCCAAAACTTTGATCATTCTCGACGCGTATGAAAATAATGCGTACGATATCGAACAGGAGTTGAAACGTAAAAATCCCGAATTGCATTTGCTGACGCTGATCGCGAGCGTACGCGAGGAAACAAAGATGCGCGACGTGTTTGAAAAGTACCGTCCGCAGATCGTATTCCATGCGGCGGCGCACAAGCACGTGCCGCTTATGGAAACGAGTCCTTGCGAGGCGGTGAAAAATAACGTATACGGGACTTGGAACGTGGCGAAATGCGCGGACGAGTTCGGCGTGGAAACGTTTGTGCAGATCTCGACGGACAAGGCGGTGAACCCGACGAATATCATGGGCGCGACAAAGCGTATTTGCGAGATGATCATTCAGACGATCGGGCGGCGTAGCGAGAAAACGAAGTTCGTGGCGGTGCGGTTTGGGAACGTACTCGGTTCGAACGGTTCGGTCATTCCGTTATTCCAAAGGCAGATCGCCGAGGGTGGGCCGGTAACGGTTACGCACAAGGATATTATCCGTTACTTTATGACGATCCCCGAGGCGGTGTCGCTCGTGTTGCAGGCAGGGGCGTACGCAAAGGGCGGTCAGATATTCGTGCTGGATATGGGCGAGCCTGTGAAGATTTACGATTTGGCTTGGAATTTGATCAAGCTTTCGGGGTATGAACCGAACGCGGATATCGATATCGTATGTACGGGCTTGCGTCCTGGGGAAAAGTTGTTTGAAGAGCGGCTTATGGCGGAAGAGGGCTTGACGAAAACGCCCAACGGACTTATCAATATCGCCAAACCGATCCCTCTCGACGAGAAAAAATTCTTCACCGTTTTGGAACGGCTTTGCAAAGAGGCGTATGAAGAAAGCGACAATATGAAGAAATCGGTGAAAGAGCTCGTGCCGACGTATACGATCGATCCGAGGGATTCCGTTGCGGAGGCCTTGACGGGCAGGAACGCGGAAAGCAAGCCGACGAAAAAGAAAAAAGGCGCTTGATTTTTTTTACGATTTTGCGAGGAAATAAATTAAAGAGTGGACGGTATGGAAAGAAAACGTATTTCATTGGCAACGCCTACGATGCACGGCGAGGAGATCGGGTTCGTGCAGGAGGCGTTTGATAAAAACTGGATAGCACCCCTTGGGTTTAATTGCGACGCGTTTGAAGAGGAAATGACGTCTTATTTAAGTCAAGGATTAAACGAAAAATATCATACGCTTGCGCTTTGTTCGGGATCGGCGGCGTTGCATTTGGCTTATAAATTGGCGGGCGTAAAACGCGGCGATATCGTGTTTTGCTCGGATATGACCTTTGCGGCGACAGTCAATCCCGTTTCTTACGAGGGGGGCGTACAGGTATTTATCGACTCGGAAAGAGATACTTGGAATATGTCGCCCGAGGCGTTGGAAAAGGCGTTTGAAAAATATCCGCAAACGAAAGTGGTGGCGCTCGCGCATTTGTACGGTACGCCCTCCAAAATGGATGAAATCCTTGATATTTGCGCGCGACATAACGCGATTTTGGTCGAGGACGCCGCGGAGTCTTTATCCGCTACGTATAAAGGGCGTGAAACGGGCACATTCGGAAAATACAACGCGATCAGTTTTAACGGAAATAAGATCATCACGACGTCGGGCGGTGGTATGCTGATCACGGCGGAAAAGTCGGCGAGAGATAAAGCGTTTTTTTGGGCCACGCAGGCTCGGGAAAAGGCGGCTTGGTATCAGCACGAGGAGATCGGTTATAATTACCGTATGTCCAACGTGGTAGCAGGCATCGGGCGCGGACAGCTTTTGCATTTGGAAGAACACCGCGCGGCGAAAGAGAAAATTTATCGGCGGTATGCGGAGGGGTTGAAAGACCTGCCCGTGTCGATGAATCCGTACCTGCCCTATACGAAACCGAATTTTTGGCTGTCCTGTATGTTGATTGGCAAGGGCGTGAAAATTTCGCCGATGGAGGTTATGGAAAAGCTGAACGCGGCGAATATCGAAACACGTCCCATTTGGAAACCGATGCATATGCAACCCGTATTCAAAGCGCACGATTGCGTGTGTGTGGAGAAGAAGTCGGTGGGCGAGGACGTGTTTGCAAGAGGACTTTGCTTGCCGTCGGATATTAAGATGACGGAAGAAGAACAGTCGTTTGTAATTGAGCAGATTAAAAATTGTTTTTGATGATTGAGGGGATATGGAAGAGTTTTTCAGGCTTTTGATTTCGACTTGGTGGGGGATCACCTTGATCTGCGTGGTTGCGGTTGCCGTTTGGGTGCTGATTTCCGCGCTGTTCTATCGGGTGTTTTTCAAAAGGTTTTACGATATCGTGTTGAGCGGTTTGGCACTGTTGCTTTTGTCGCCCGTGTTGTTGATTTTGATCGTTCTCGGCGCGATCAAAATGAAAGGAAATCCGTTTTTTACGCAATTGCGGCCGGGGAAAAAGGGCAAAATTTTCCGCTTAATTAAATTTCGTACGATGACTTGCGAAAAGGACGAAAACGGGAATTTGTTGCCTGATGAGAAACGTTTGACGCGATACGGAAAGATTTTGCGGAGCACGTCGCTCGACGAACTGCCCGAGCTTATCAATATTTTTATCGGGAACATGTCGATCGTCGGTCCGCGACCACTTGCGGTACAATATTTAGATTTCTACAATGAAAATGAAAAAAGACGGCATGATGTTTTGCCTGGCCTGACAGGGCTTGCTCAGGTTAACGGAAGAAATTGTCTTAATTGGCCGGATCGCTTCGCTTATGATTTAAATTACGTAGATAATCTCAGTCTGTTTATGGATATAAGTATTATATTTAAAACGGTGTTGAAAGTAGTGAAACGTAGCGACATTTCAGTAAGAGCTACGGGGGAAATTATGGATTTCGATAAATACCGTATGCTAGAAAACGAAAAGGGTGTAAAAAATGAAGAAGATTCTATCAAAGATTGATAATCATTGCATCTCGCTTCGCTTTATAGAAACTGATGATGCGGCTTTTTTGATGGAATTAAATAATAATTTAGAAATTGCTAAATGCGTGGTGGGAAATCCAAGACAAGTTACGTTGCAAGAGCAAATGTGTTGGATGAAAAAGGTCGCGACTGAAGAGAAAACAAAAAGATTTATCATCGAATATGACGGAGAGCCCGTAGGGACAGTTATTATTTCTAGTATTGATTTATCGAACTTAACGGCTAATGTAAACATCAAGTTGCATAGTTCCGCAAGAGGGAAAGGGATTGGAAAGCGAAGTATAAAACTTGCGTTAGAATATTGTTTTGACGTTTTGCGGATTTACTGTGTTACAGCGCATGTGCTTTCATTTAATAAAGCGTCGTTGGCGTTATTTGAGAGTTGCGGATTTATAAAAGAGGGAGTTCTGCGAAGTCGAGTAATAAAAAATAATGAGCGATGTGACTTAATAAGTTTTTCTATTACTCGTGAGGATTTTAATAATTAATACATTTAATGATATTCGATATTGTTGATTAGAAGGTGGGAATAATAGTGGAAATCGGAAGCGAGTTTAGTACGCGCTCGATCAGTTTTGGGGAAAATGAATATTTTCAATTAAGTAGTTATCCCAAGCGATATGTTTTATCTGGACGGACGGGCTTATATCTAATAGCGGAAGAATTAAAAACGAAGTTTTTAAATATTTCTCTGCCTGATTATTGCTGTGGTTCTATGATTGCGCCGTTTGTTAAACAGGGGTTCCACGTGTCGTTTTATCCTGCTTTTGATTTAAATAATGCGAAGATAGATGAAAGCGTGCAAATAGTTCTAATTATGGATTATTTTGGCTTTTTATCTGATCAAACCTTGCAATTTGTTTCGCAATGCAAGAAAAATGGAAAAATTGTAATTATTGATGCAACTCAAACTGCTTTTTCACATTCCAAGACGTATGAGCTGGCTGATTATATTGTTGTAAGTTATAGAAAATGGTTTGATAGCCTTTGCGCCGTGGTATATAGCAAAAATGGGTTTAAAGTTTCCGAAAATAACAGAGAACATCCATCCTATACAAAAATATGGCGAAATGCAGCAATACTGAAAGAAAAATATTTAAAAGATTGCTGTGGAGACAAAGAAAGATTTTTAACGTTATTTGCAAAGGCGAGCAATGAGTTGGACGTTGATTATATTAATTATAGCGTCAATGCTTCAGAAATTGAAATAATGCGCAATGCTGATTCATCGCTTCTAAGGAAAATTCGTCGAAAGAACGCAAAATATTTGATTAATGAAGTAAAAAAAATTTCTAAAAATTTTGACATACAGCTTATTTTTGATGCGATAGGTGATGAAGATTGTCCGTTATTTGTTCCTATTCTTTTGAATGAAGATAAAAGAACTATTATTAGAAATGAATTGATTAAAAATAATATTTATTGCCCAATCCACTGGCCAATCGATCAACGTTATCCTTATAGCAAGACTTTTTATCATCAAAGGGAATTCTCATTGATTTGTGATCAAAGATATGGGCTTGAAGAAATGCGAAAGCAAATTTTGATATTATCGAAAAGCTTAATTGATTATTAAAATAATATATGCAATAAAAGGAAAATAAAATGAAAGTAGTATTAGTTACAGGAATAGGTGGGCTTACCCCTCGTTCAATTACTAAGGTAATTAGAAAAAATCATCGAGATTATAAAATAATCGGATGTGATATTAATAAGAAAGCTTTAGGTTTTTTTATGAAGGATTTATTGGATGAATATTATGTTTGTCCTCAATGTACTTCACCGGATTATTTTCCTTGGATAGAGAAGTTAGTTGAAGAAAGACATATTGATTATGCCTTCGTGCAACCAGAGAGCGAAATTGTTGCGTGGGGGGACTATTATGAAAAGAAGGGGAGATACCCTTGCTCTGTTTTTATGGGCAGTAAACTGCTTTCTGTTTCACTGAAAGATAAATCTATTATGGCGGATTTATTGAAAGGCACGGATTTTATTCCTAAGACAATCAAAGTAACACAAGAGAATCCACGCTACGAAGAAGTAGAAAAAGAAATAGGATTTCCTTGTTGGATTCGAGCAACCGAGGGGACTGGGGGGCTTGGATCGCTTCGCTTGGATGATATCGCTAGCTACAAAAGTTGGCTATTTATCAATTCGCGTATTCCGGAATTCACTGTGAGCGAATTTCTCACAGGGCGCCACCTTGCAAACCAGATGTTATATTATAACGGAGAATATATAAAAGGTGCAGCGTTAGAATGTGTAGAGTATGTTATGGCAAATACTGCGCCCTCGCATGTTACGGGCAATACGCATTTTGGTCGTTTTTTAAACGAAGACCGTATTAATGAGTTTTGCGATAAGTGTATTAAGTATATAGAAAAGAAGCTTAATGTGGTGGCCCATGGTATTTTGTCTTTTGATTTAAAAGAAGATAAAAATGGCAATATGAAAGTAACGGAAGTAAACATTCGTCATATGGCATATACGGGAGTAATGGCTGATGTTGGATTTGATTTAATTGAGGACACTATTAAAATCATGGGAGATGGTGATTGTAGTCGCATAGAACGAGCACCATTTTATCATTATGATAAGCCGTATATATTTTTACGGGACGTGGATGTAGAACCGATTATTTTAGAGGATGAAACGGTGTTTGAAGCGTATGAGAAAATATAAAATTTAAAAAAATAAATTTTATATTGTGGAATTTTTATTTTCAAAGAAATTTGCAATTGGAGTATTTAAACGGATGAATATTGTTTTTTTGACCATTGGAAGAATGAATAATATAGAAGATCACACAATTTATTCGGATTTATTGCGTGAGTTTAGAAATAATGGTCATAATATATATGTTGTAAGCGCAAATGAAAAGAGAAGTGGTGGAAAAACGGAAATTATTGACGAAAACGGTGTGCATATATTGCGTGTTAAAATTGGCAACATTACCAAATGCGGTCTAATTGAGAAAGGGATATCGACGCTTAAAATCGAGGGGCAATTCATTCGAGCGATTAAAAAATATTTTAAAGACGTGAAATTCGATTTGGTGATGTATTCCACGCCGCCGATTACGTTTGCGAAAGTGGTAAAGTTTATTAAAAAACGGGATAATGCCAAAAGTTATTTGTTATTAAAAGATATTTTTCCGCAGAATGCTATAGATATAGGTATGCTGACAAAGAGCGGTGTGAAAGGGTTTATCTATCGTTTTTTCAGAAAAAAAGAAAAAGATTTGTATGCGTTTTCCGATAAGATCGGGTGTATGAGTCAAGCAAATTGCGAGTATATTTTGAAAAATAATCCTGAAATCGATGCGTCTAAAGTGGAGGTTTGTCCGAATAGTATTCAAGTACAGGATCTGCGTTTGAATAAGTCCGGCACTTTGGCAATGAGAAAAAAATACGATCTTCCCGTTGATAAAAAAATCTTGGTTTACGGCGGCAATTTAGGAAAACCACAAGGAATCCCGTTCTTGATTGATTGTTTGAAGTCGCAAGAGAAGAACGACAAGGCATTTTTTCTAATTATAGGAAGTGGTACGGAGTTTGGTAAGTTGGAATCGTACTTCGAGGAAAATAAGCCGCAGAACATGAAATTAATGAAGAGCTTGCCAAAATCCGATTACGATAAAATGGTGGCGGCGTGCGACGTGGGTATGATTTTCTTGGATCACCGTTTTACTATTCCGAATTTCCCGTCGAGATTACTTGCGTATATGCAAGCAGGCGTGCCTGTGTTGGCTTGTACCGATCCGAATACGGACGTCGGGCAAGTGATCGAACAAGGCGGTTTCGGCTGGTGGTGCGAAAGCAACGACGTTGCGGCGTTTGATAGGTGTGTGAACATTGCGGCTAATTTGTCGGAGGACGGGTATCGGGTGATGCAGAACAATGCGCTTGGATATTTGAAAGATAATTATTCAGTTGAAAATGCTTATAACGTGATTATGAGTGGAGTGGAAAGATGAAAGTTTTAATGATCAATTCCGTTTGCGGTGTGGGGAGTACGGGGCGTATATGTACGGATATGGCGCAGATTTTAGAGAAAGAAGGGCACGATTGTAAAATTGCGTACGGACGAGCTCCTGTTCCCGAACGGTTTCAAAAAGATGCTATTCGTATCGGTTCTGATTTGGGGGTTAACGTACACGCAGGATTATCGCGTATTTTTGATTCGACGGCATTTCATTCCAAACGCGCCACGAAAAAATTTATTAAACGGATAAAGGAATATGATCCCGACGTCATTCATTTGCATAATTTGCACGGATATTATATTCATTTGGGTATATTGTTTGACTATTTAAGAAGTTGTGGCAAGCGAATTATTTGGACTTTGCACGATTGTTGGGCGTTTACAGGTCATTGTGCGTACTTTGATATAGTTGGCTGTGAGAAGTGGAAAACGGGTTGCTATGCTTGTCCGCAAAAAAGGGGATATCCGTCGAGCTTATTATTTGATCGCTCGAAAAAAAATTACGCAGCGAAAAAGAAACTATTTAGCGGTATTCCGAATTTAACGATAGTAACGCCCTCTCAATGGTTGGCGGATCTCGTTCAAGAATCTTTTTTACAACAATACTCCGTGGAAGTTATTCATAATGGGATTGATTTGAGCGTTTTCAAACCAACGGAAAGTGATTTCAGAAAAAAATACGGTTTGGAAAATAAAACAGTTGTTTTAGGCGTGGCAAACGTTTGGGTGAGCAGTAAAGGTTTTGACGACTTCATTCAGTTATCCACTATGTTGGACGAAAAATACAAAATCGTTTTGGTGGGTGTAACGGAGCAACAAAAAAGCAATTTGCCAGAAAACGTGATCGGTATATCGAGAACGAACAGCGTGCAAGAGCTCGCAGAAATTTACACGGCGGCAGACGTATTTGTGAATCCGACCAAGCAAGACAATTACCCTACGGTGAATTTAGAGGCACAAGCCTGCGGAACACCTGTCATTACTTATCGATCAGGAGGGAGTGTGGAAAGCGTTCGGAAAGAATGTGTTGTGGAGCAAAACAATATTCAACGATTGAAAGAATTGATACAAAGTGAAGAATATAAAAATACTACTATTGAAAGAGGACTTTTCAATAAAGACGACAGATTTAACGAATACATTCGACTTTATACTCGGTGAGTGAATACCAATTGGAATAAAAAGGGAAAGAAATGTTTTTTT
>JAFTPZ010000019.1 GCA_017463025.1 Clostridia bacterium | reverse complement strand
TTCATCCGTACTTTGGAAGAATACCTTTGGTATTACAACAACGAGAGAATTTCTCTCAAACTAAAAGGAATGAGCCCTGTACAATACAGAACTCATTCGCAAATTTAATATTTTTTGTCTAAACTTTGGGGTTCACTTCAGTTTCCGACCTCTTATCTTTATCCTTTTTTAACTATTAACGATAAAGTTTGCAGATTTCAGTTTATAGACCAAAGTGCCCATATTGTGAGAAAGGGGGGTTTTTAACTGTAACATCACGTTTCGATAGGTGTTGGAGGAGGAGTCGCCCGTTGCCGCGATCCAAGCGGTTTGCGTAGCGCCCGAAGATTGCGCGTTGATGGAAACGCTCACGGGATAATAATTTACGACGTTTTTGAAGGGCGTTCCGTTTTTCTCAAAGCTGAATTCCTCGCCCTCTACTTTTGAACCGAAGCTTACGTTGATCGTCTGGACTACGGTGGAGAACGGAGCATAGACCGAGAAAGCGCCCGAGCTTGTCGTTTGACTGATGCCGCGAAGCGCGAGCAATAATTGTTCATTGTCCAAATAGGTGTACCTGTCCTCGATTTCAAAGGGCTTGTCGTCTTTTTTGGACGTGGCGTTGTCTACAAGTTTCGTTGAGCCCGTTTTATGATCGGTAGCGTATTCGGTGTCGAGCGTGTAATCGTAAACGGCAAGCGCCGAACCGTCGCTGTTTAACACGTGGTTTTTGATCTCTTTATGGGACGAGATCGGTTGCATAAGCGCGCTGTCTTCGAATTTTACCCAAGAAACGGTGGTGTCGGTTGCGGTGAACGTTTCCGAACCGTAAAGATAGGTTACGTCGATAGTGAGGGAGGTTTCATATAAATAATACCCCTCTTCCAAAGTAAGCTTCGTTTCGAAGGTACCGTTCGTGTATTCCACCGTGTAGTTGTTCGTGCTCAAACCGCTTCCCTTTTCAAATTTGACGTCGTAAACGAGGGTTTCGGTAACGAAATTGGGGGTATAGCCCACGTTTTCAAACCAGTATTCTTTGAAAGTGATTTTATTATTTGCGCCCGAACAAGCGGAAAGCGTCGTCGCGCATACGAGCAGAGCTGTAACGGCAAGTATCGTTTTTCGTTTCATAATCGTATTTCATCTTCCTTTTTTGACATTTACTTTATTATTATAGCACATTATTTGAAATTTGTAAAAACAAAATCGAGTTTTCCCGAAATTTCTTGTGAAAAAAAGCTGAAATTTTTATGGTAGATATGGTATAATGTAAGGGAAGATAAAAAAAGGAGGCAGCGGTTATGCACACGGTGATCAAAGCCTACACCCTTTCGGAGTGTATGGAGGCAACGTCCGAATATGCGGCGGCGCTGGAAAAACAGGGAGGGCGCAATCTTATTTTTTGCGAGGACAGGCTTACCCTTATCGCAGAGCGTGCGCTTGCTCTGCGCACGGGCGGTACTTTTCAATCCACCGTTTCCACGTTCGCGCGCTTTTTGAAAACGGACGCGAAAACGATCAGCAAACAAGGCTCGGTGATGGCTGTGGGCGACGTGATGACGAAATTGCAACGTGAAAACGCTTTGCAATGCTTTACTACGTCGGCAGGCGTAGGGAATAACGCCAAGAGTATTTATGAAACGCTCGCGCAATTTGCCTCCTCCGAAATTACGCCCGAAGTACTTTTCGAAAGTCTGGAACTACTCCCCGACGACGTTTTGAAAAAGAAAATACACGATCTCGCGCTGATCTACGAGGGATATTCGAAATTTCTCCAAGAAAAAGGGTATCTGGACGAAAGTCGTTATCTTTCTTTGTTGCCCGAGTATTTGCGCGAGGACGAAAGCCTGAAAGATACGAACGTGTTCTTTCTTTGCTTTCATTCGTTCACGGCACAGGCGCTTAAAACGGTACGTGCGGCGCTGGAAAACGCCAAAAACGTCGTGGGCGTGTTTTGCGCGGGCGAGGAGGACGTTTACACCAACCGCGCATTGCAAGCCTTTTTAAGCGTTTGTAAGGAGTGTGGAAAGGCGCAAGTCTTACAGCTCGGAACGCCGCTTTTCGGCGAGGCGGAAGTGCTCCGTAAAGGACTTTTCAATCCCGAAACGGTGGGGAAGAAAAGAACGGAAACGGAAAAGATACGTATTTTCGAGGCGGAAGACAAGATCGGGGAGGCGGAATATATTGCAGTACAGATCAAACGTGCGATGCAAAATAACGCCGATCTTCGATACCGTGATTTCGCCGTACTCGTACCCGATATCCACGCGTATTCGTTGTCTGTGAAACGCGCGCTCACCGAATACGGCGTACCCTATTTTATAGACGAAAAGCGGTCGCTGAAAAACCATCCGTTGTCGCGGTTTTTGCTCGATTGTTTCCAAGCGGTGAAAGACAAATTTTCGCCCGTTGCGGTGCAATCGCTTGCGCAAAATCCGTTCTTTGGAGATAGCGACGAATACAGGAATTATCTGCTCAAATTCGCCAACTACCGCGGCGGCGCAAAACGTGAGATCAAAACGGGAGAGTTGATCGAAAACACTTTCGACTTAATAAAACTCCGTGCGGGCAGAGAGCGGTTACTCTTGGCGACGCAGGGGATAAAAACGCGCGCGACGGGCAGGGACTATTGCCGCGCCGTACGCAATATCCTCATTGATTTTAATGCGGAAAAGCAATTGGAAGCCTTGACGGAAAAGATTGCGGACGTATCGCAAAAAAGCTATCTTTCGCAGATATATCGCGCCTTGGAAAAAGTACTCGCCGAGGCGGAACTTTTGACGGGAAATACGGAAATGACGGTCGCGGAGTTTGCCGCCGTTTTACAGGACGGCTTGGACGCAACGGAAATATCGGTGATCCCTGCAAAAGCGGACGCGGTGTTCGTGGGCAATATACAAGATAGCCGTATTGAAAAGGTACGCGTACTCTTTGCGGCAGGCATGACGGAGGACGTACCGACGAGCGCCGCGGACACGGCGATCGTTTCGGATAAAGAGATCGCAAGGCTTGCGGAAGTGAAAACGCGCCTTGAACCGACGGTTGCCGAGGTCAATTTACGCACGCGTGAAAGCGTTTGCCTTAATCTTTGTACGTTTTTGGATGAATTACATTTGAGTTATCCGCTTGCTGCGGACGGTAGCGAGCCTGCCGTGAGCGATATTTTCCGTTATATTCAAGCAAACTTTTGCGCGCCGTCGGGGGCAGAGCTGCCACGGGAAAAGAAATTGCGCGAGGCGGAGTTTGCCTATCGGTGCTCCGCGCCCAGCCCTGCTATTCGGCAACTGCTTATGGAAAAGGGGGAATACGAGCTTCGCCGCGCGGATACGCGCCGAGAATATTCCTCGCTTTTTACCGCGCTCGACAAACTCGGAGTGCAGGAAAAGGACGATTATTTGGCGCAAGGCGAGGGGCAGGTATGCGTTGAACGGGGGGAAGAGTTGTTTTTCAAGAATGGAAAAATTTCGCCTACGGCGTTAGAGGGGTACTTTGCCTGTCCGTTCAGAAACTTCGTCGAGCGGGGGCTGAAACTCAAAGAACGAGAAGAAACCGCCGTGCTTGCCGTGGATACGGGAAATTTTATCCACGAGCTTTTGGAAACCACGGCGAAACGCATTTCGGAAATAAATTCGGAAAAAGAAATGCACGCCTACGCTATGCAGGTAGGCGCGGAAATTTTACAAAAACCCGTGTATTCTGCGCAATCGGATACCGCGTCGGGAGCGTTTTTCGGGGAAAAGCTGTTGAATGAGGGCGCGGAAGTAGCGGTTGCGGCGTATCGACAGATCAAGAATTCCGATTTCGTCGTGGAGGAAACGGAAAAATCGGTATCGACGGAAACGTTGCAGGGCAAGATCGACCGCGTGGACGGCACGGAAAAATATCTGCGCGTGGTGGATTATAAAACGGGCGCGATCGACGATAAATCCGTGTCCTATTACACGGGTAGAAAGATGCAGATGCAGCTTTATATGTCCGCGATCAAGGGTGAACGCGTACCTGCCGGCGTCTTTTACTTTCCTGCGTCGGTGGATTTCAGCGACGGCGAGGACGCGAGATTTCAGATGAAAGGCTTTCTCAACGGCGATACGGAGGCGTTACTTTGCGGCGATAAAACGCTGACGGAGGAAAAACAAAGCGAGTATTTCCCCGCGGCGCTCAAAAATCCGCGGAGCAAACGGGTAATGCCCGAAGAAACGTTTCGTGATTTTCTCGATTATTCGGTGTTTGTGGCGCGGCAGGGCAGTAACGAGCTCAAAGAGGGTTATATCGCGCCGTCGCCGTATGGGACGAGCTGTGAATATTGCAAGTACGGCGGCATGTGCGGATTTAACCGCGACGCCTGCTCGCCGCGCATAGAAACGAACATAGAACCTGCCGCGATCGCAAAGATCGCGCGTGAAGTACGAGAGGGAAAGGAGGAATAACGATGGCGGAGTTTACAAGCGAACAACGCGCGGCGATAGAGTCGCAAGGAAAAACGATCGTTTCCGCCTCGGCAGGTAGCGGAAAAACGACGGTCATGATCGAGAAGATCATTCGGCTGATCCAATCGGGTACGGAAGTAAGTGAAATTCTCGCGGTTACGTTCACGAAAAAAGCAGCGTCGCAGATGAAAGAAAAGCTTTGCAAAGCCCTGATCAAGGCGATTAACGCGCCCGAAACCACTTCGGAACGCAGAGCTGCGCTCAAAATCCAGCTTTCGGGGGTTCCGACGGCGGATATTTCCACCATTCATTCTTTCTGTTCGAAATTGCTCCGCGCTCATTTTTATAAAGCGGGCGTGGATAATGCGTTCCGCGTGATCGGCGGCGACGACGCGGAGGGTACGGCGCTGAAAAACGAGGCGCTTGACGAGCTTTTGGACGAGGGGTACGAGGAAAAGGACGAACGTTTTTTGCATTTGCTGTCCGTATATTGGCGAAAAAAGAGCGATAACGCGCTTCGGAAGATATTTTTGACTGCTTACGAGGAGCTTCGTAACCGCGCCGATTATCGCGAATACCTCGAAAGATCGAATTACACGGAGGAAACGTTTGATAACGTTTGCGCCGATCTTCACGCGCTTTTGAAAGAAAAATGCGATTACTATCTGGACTTCGTACAAGAGGAAAAGTCGTATTTCGAAGAGGTGGGAGGAGAACCGCAGCTCGCGCTTGCAACAGAGCTCGAAAACGCATTGTTAAATGTGTTGAACGCTCCCGATTACTTCGCCGCGTGCGCGTTGGAAAAGCCGAAGTTTACGAGTAAACGTACGAGTAAAAAGGACGGGGAAGAAAAGCGTGCGCATATCGAAAAATTAGCGGCGCTTAAAGCCAAGATCGTAAAGATCTACGACGACGAGCTTGCGGCGACGAAATCGCATAAAGAAGAGCTTGCCCACTTTCTCCGCGCAGGAGAAACGGCGAGGGGGCTTGCGGAATATTTACTCCGTTTCGACGAGAAATACGAGGCGCTTAAAGCCGAGCGCGGCGTGCTCGATTATAACGATTTGGAGCATAAAGCGTTGGCGTTGCTTTCAGATGAGGAGATCGCGGTGGAAACGCGCCAAAAATACCGTTACGTGTTCGTGGACGAATATCAAGACGTCAACCCCGTGCAGGAGGCGATCGTATCCAAAATCGGCGGTGAAAATTTGTTCTTGGTGGGCGACGTAAAGCAGTCTATCTACGGATTTCGCGGCAGTAAATCGAAATTTTTTGTGGAAAAGCAAAAAGAATTTGAAAACGGAGGCGGTGCAAGCCTGAAAATGACGCGT
This sequence comes from Clostridia bacterium, assembly GCA_017463025.1. Lineage (GTDB taxonomy): Bacteria > Bacillota > Clostridia > Christensenellales > Borkfalkiaceae > Scatosoma. The sequence goes on along the minus strand of JAFTPZ010000019.1, from coordinate 4,086 downwards.
AATTTCCGCAGTTCCGACGCCGTACTTGACGCGGTCAACGCGCAATTCTCTCTTGCTATGACGAAACGGACTTCGGGCGTGGATTATGCCGTCGATTCTTATATGGAGAGAGGGGGCAGGTATGCGTTGAACGACGGAAAGGTGCGATTACACTTTCTTGCCGAGGAGGAGAAAAAAGAAACGGAAGAGCGCGGCGTGTATTCGGTGAAAGCCAAAACGGGCAAGCGCGAAACGGAGGAAAGCGTTGCGGCAAAAACAATTCGGTATATCATCGAACAGGCGCGTAGTTCCAAGTGGTACGATCCCGACGCAGGGGAATATAAACGGGTACGGTATTCGGATATTGCCGTACTCTCCCGTAAAAAGCAGGGACAGATCGCCAAAACGGTAGCCGCGCTTGCTGCCGAGGGTATACCCGTTACCGCTGCCGCCGCAGTCAATATTTGCGACTATGCCGAGATCAAAACGCTCATTGATATTTTATCCCTACTCGATAACGCCGAACAGGACGTACCTCTTTGCAGCGCCCTGCTTTCGCCGATGGGGAATCTTACGGCGGACGAACTGACGAATATCCGCCTTGCGTATAAAGACGAGAAGTTTTTCCGTAACGCCTGCAAACGGTATGCTTTGGAAACGCAGGAAAAATCGGATAAAACGGCGTATAAATTGCGTCGATTTTACGAATATTACGAGAATTTACGCCGCCTTGCCTGCGTTATGGACGCAGGGGAATTGCTCACGAAATTGCTCGTGGAAACGCGTATGGAAGCGCGGCTGTTGTCAAGGGAAAACGGCGTTTCTTGCTTGAAACGTATTCACCGTTTTATCGAAGAAACGGCGGTGGGCGAGCCGCTCACCGTGCACGCGTTTTTGGATCGGTTGCGCGATCTCGATTATAAAATCGAATGTACGGAAAACGGCGGCGAGGATTCTGTAAAGGTACTCACGATGCATTCCTCCAAAGGTTTGGAATATCCCGTCGTGATCGTAGACGATTTAAGCGCGCCCTTTCGCGGCGTGGATAAGAACGAGGTGCTGGTGGAGGAGCGCTACGGACTTGCGCCCAAGTCTTTTGATACGGAAAAAATGACGAAAAGCGAAACGCTGCTGCGGCGTTTGCACGAAAAACGGGAGTCGGAAAGCTCGATCGCCGACGAATTGAATTTATACTACGTGGCGCTCACAAGAGCGAAATATGCGTTGCATCTCCTGTTCAAAAAGAAAACGGATCTGTCCGACGTGCGCTATGCCAAGTCGTTTGCCGATTTCACCGATTTCAACGTTTGGAAAGGGTACGAGGTGGAGGACAGCATTTTCGACTTGCCCAAGCAGGCGCGTACTTCGTTGGTATTCGATCCCGACGAGGGGTTGGCGAAAGAGATTATGCAAGCGTTTCAATGGAAATACACGCACGGCGGCTATGAAAATCTGCCCGTCAAAAGCTCGGCAACGGATTTGCTCGGCGGCGCGGAAGTCAAGGTCGTGGCGGGCGATTTCAACGAAAGGGAAATTACCGAAAACGAGGCGGAGATCATAGCGGAAAACAAAGAAAATAAAGGTGCGACGAGTATTGCGGCAGGGCTTGCTTATCACGCGTTTTTGGAAAAATTCGATTTTTCTTTGTTATACGATAGGCAAGGTATGCCGATTACAAAAGACGAATTGAAAACCGTGGTGGAAGAGGCGTATCGACGGTTTTCCGAGCCGTTGGTGTCGGTAGAAAAACTTGTGGAAATACTCTTAAATCCCGTGTTTTACGAATTGCGCGATATGCGGCTGTATAAAGAACGGCAGTTTCTCGTTTCCCTGCCCGTGAAAGATACGTATGCCTATAAAGAAGGCGTGGACGACTCGCTCAAAAACGGATCGGAAACGGAAGAAATGCTCTTCCAAGGCGCGATCGATCTGATGGCGGTAGGAGAAGAGGACGTGCGAGTTATCGATTATAAATATTCCGTTCGTAGCGCGGAATCGCTCAAAGATCACTATCGGCCGCAGCTCGATCTGTACCGTCGTGCCGTAGCAAAAATTATGCGGTTACCTCTGGAAAAGGTGCGTTGTACTATCGTAAATATTTATCGCGGCTTTCAGGTAGACGTGGATTGATTTTCGACGAAAAGAACGCAAAAGCGCTAAAAATATAAAAAATCCCCCCACGCATTCGAGGCAATAACAATGGTTGAAAGACAAGTGTGAGGGGGATTTATGCAATTTAGAACGGAGCTTTTTATCTTGGCGGTGTTTTTATGTTCGGGCGTGGTTTGGTGTCCGCTTTTTTGGTTACTGCGTAAAGCGTTTTTCCGTCGCAAAAAAGAGGAAATTGCACGGGGCGTGGAGTTTACCCTGCCCGATCGGGAAAATACCTATCTCCGTTCGCGGCTCGCAACGGCGTTAAATCCCGATTTTGTCGCACAAGAAAAGGAAGAAGAAAATCTTTCGATCGGCTTTTCACAAGCTTTGAAAACGTTGACAAAATTAATGCAAACACCCCTTTCTCCTGCCGAGAGAATAGAAACGGAAGCAATGAAAATAAAGCTTGAAAATTATCAAAACAGGCAAACGTTTTCGACGAAAGACGTTCGAGAAATCAACGACGCGTTTGCACGGCTTTTGAAACTTTCGGGAAAATACGTCGTTTAACGGCGAAAGGGCGCAAGGGATAAAGTGAGTTTTATCAGCGCGCCTTTTTGGATGGCTTGGCGTAGATTGGATTTGGTAACGAGCGTTTCTTTTTTATCGAAAATTTCCGAAACGACGGGGGCAGGTATGCGTTGACCGAGGGGATAGGACGTTTCTTTGCGAACGATCACGGCGTCGCGACAGGCGGCAAGTAAAGATACGGAAATGGACGAGCCCCGATCGGTAAAGATTTGTAGAGCAACGTAGTTTTGCATTTCCAGATCGGCGATATGTCCGAGAAACGCGCCGTCTTGGGAGTATATAGGTAAATCCATGAAAATTTTCGCGCAATTTTTGGGGAACACGGGGCGAAGTCGCGAAAGGTAAATATTTTCGTCGATCTCTTCGATCGCGGAGACGTTCACGCAGAAATCGGGACGTTCGCCAAGCGAGCTGCAAAGCAGATATTTTACGGCGAAATTTTTCGGCGATATTCCCACGCCAAGGCAAATACCTTTGAATATCGAACCTGCATAAACGTTTTTGCCGATAAAATCGATAAGTCGCATAAAGAAAACCTCACGTGGATAGAATTTTCTTATATCATAAAGCAAATTGGTGGGAGTAAAATGGGAGGTTGGGATTTTTTTTGGCGAAAAATGAAAAAAGTTTATAAAAGGGTATAAAAACGCTTGCCAAAAACGAAAAAGTTTGATAAAATAACGCAAGTAAAAGCAAACGGAAGTTTTTGCAATATTGGGGCGTCGCCAAGCGGTAAGGCAACGGACTCTGACTCCGTCATTCGGGTGTTCGAATCACTTCGCCCCAGCCATAAAAGGGCGATAAAAAAGATATCGCCGCGAAAAAGCCTTGATTTTTCAAGGCTTTTTCGCTTTTTAAGGGCGAAATTTTTTAGTTCGATTTTGTAGATGAAAAATAGGTATTTTCCGATACTGAAAGGATTTGAACTCCTGTGAGAACAAAAATTGCCCAAAGCACACAGCACAAAGAAAGAAAAAGTCTGTGCTTTTTCTCTCGAAAATACAAATTTAGTATACCTCTCTGAAACGGATTGACAAAATCGAAAATCGGGTGTATAATAATTTCAAGGTGTTCGTTATCCCGAACAAAATAATTCTCTATGAAAGTTCGCTATGCCGAATAGGTGAAACATGGATTATATAACCGTAAAAGAAGCCGCCGAGAGGTGGCAAGTAAGTGAAAGACGTGTCCAAATTTTATGCAATACGGACAGAATAAAAGGCGCATATCGTTTTGGAAAATCGTATATGATACCTGAAAACGCCGAATATCCAAAAAGAAGGAAGAAAAACGATTCAAATAGCGTTAAACTTCCTATGCCGAAAAAATCCCCGTTTTTGGATATGACCGACCTTTATACAAAAGCAGGAACGGCGGAAAAAGTAATAGAATCTCTTGCCGAAATTCCCGAAGCACAGGCAT
>JAFTPZ010000018.1 GCA_017463025.1 Clostridia bacterium | reverse complement strand
GCGTTGCAAGAATTACTTTAACGAAAAAAATTTTTAATCGGAGATAAAAACTATGGAAAAGAAAGAACAACTGTACGAAGGCAAAGCAAAAAAGGTATACGCAACCGACGATAAAAACCTCGTGATCGTTTCGTATAAAGACGACGCGACGGCGTTTAACGGTTTGAAGAAAGGCACGATCGAGGGCAAGGGCGTTATCAATAATAAGATGAGTAACTTCCTTATGCAAATTTTGGAAAAAGAGGGCGTGAAAACGCATTTCGTGGAGGAACTTTCCGAGAGGGAAACGCTCGTGAAAAAGGTGAAGATCCTGCCTCTCGAAGTGATTATCCGTAACATTTCCGCCGGCTCGTTTGCCAAGCATTACGGCGTGGAAGAGGGCGTTGTGTTCGACGAACCCACGATCGAATTTTCGTATAAAAACGACGATCTGGGCGATCCGCTCTTGAACGAATATCACGCGTTGGCGTTGAAACTTGCGATGAAAGACGAGATCGCGCTCGTAAAACAAATGGCGTTCAAGGTCAACGAAGTGCTCAAAGAATACTTCAAAAAACTCAACGTTACCCTCGTTGATTTCAAGATCGAATTCGGTAAGACCGCAGAGGGCGAAATCGTACTCGAGGACGAAATTTCCCCCGACACCTGCCGTTTCTGGGATAGCACGACGGGCGAAAAGCTCGATAAAGACCGTTTCAGAAGAGATCTCGGCGGTGTAGAGGGCGCGTATCAGGAAATGATGCGCAGATTGATGGGAGAATAATATATGGCGGTTTTCGGTATTTACGGAACGAAAACGGCGAACGTTGCGTCTACGACCTACTACGGGTTATACGCTCTCCAACACCGCGGACAAGCAAGCGGCGGTATCGTGGTGAACGACGACGGGGTGTTTACTTCTTATAAAGATTCGGGTATCGTAAACGAAGTGTTCACGCCGCGCGTTTTGGACTCGCTCGGACTCGGACAAATGGCGCTTGGGAACGTACGCTACGGCACGAGCGCGACGAAAGATCGCGTAAACGCCGAGCCGATGCTTGTCAATCATATCAAAGGTAAGTTGGCGATCTCGCACGACGGAGCTTTGGTTAATTACGGCGAGCTGCGCAAAGAACTCGAACTTTCGGGGGCGATCTTCCATACCTCCAACGACGTGGAGGTGATCGCGTATATGATCACGAAAGAACGACTTTCCGCACCGTCCACCGAAGATGCGGTCGTCAGGGCGCTTGCAAAGCTCAAAGGCGGCTATTCCATGGTGGTAATGTCGCCCCAAAAGCTGATCGCGGCGCGCGACGAGAATGGTTTACATCCCCTTTGCTACGGTATCCGCGACGACGGGGAATACGTGGTGGCGAGCGAAACTTGTGCGCTCGCGACGGTAGGCGCAAGCTTTATCCGCGAAGTGTCCCCTGGGGAAGTGGTAGTCTTTTCCAAAGAGGGCGTAAAGAGTATTCGCGATAATTGCGATAAAAAGCCCGAACGGCTTTGCGTGTTCGAATATTTATACACGGCGCGTCCCGATTCGGTGATCAACGGTTGTTCGGTACATCTTGCGAGAAAGCGCGCGGGCGCGTTTTTGGCAAAAGCGCATCCCGTGGCGGCGGACGTCGTGATCGGCGCGCCCGATTCGGGTATCGACGCGGCGATCGGTTACGCGGAGGAATCGGGTATTCCTTACGGATTGGGGCTTATCAAGAATAAGTATATCGGCAGAACGTTCATAGACCCTGGGCAAAACGTGCGCGAGGACAAAGTGAAGATCAAACTCAACCCCGTTGCGGAAACGGTAAACGGCAAACGCGTGGTGCTCGTAGACGATTCCATCGTCCGCGGTACGACGATGGCGAGGGTGGTCAAGCTCCTCCGCGACGCAGGTGCAAAGGAGATACACGTGCGCTCGTCCGCGCCCGAGTTCTTAAATCCCTGCTACTACGGCACGGATATCGGCTCGAAAGCGGAGCTGATCGCGTGTCGATGTACGGCGGAAGAAATGGCGCAGATATTCGGCGCGGATTCGGTAGGCTTCCTGCCTTTGAAAGACGTGTTCGAGTTGGGCGCGTCGGGTACTTGCAAGGGCTATTGCGCGGCGTGCTTTAACGGGGAATATCCCACGGAACTGCCTGCCAATACGGGCGTGAGCAAATACGAAAGCAAAATTTCAGAAAATAAAAAATAACGGAGAAAGAAAAAATGGCGATTTCCTATAAAGATAGCGGCGTGGACGTAACGAGAGGTTACAAAGCCGTAGAACTTATGAAAAAACACGTAAAATCCACGTACGATTCCAACGTGATCGGCGATCTCGGCTCGTTTGGCGGATTTTACTCGATCGCAGGCGAGAAAATGGAAGAACCGGTGCTCGTTGCCGGTACGGACGGCGTTGGTACGAAACTCAAATACGCGTTCTTGCTTGAAAAACACGATACGATCGGTATCGACGCGGTGGCAATGTGTGTGAACGATATCGTGTGTCAAGGCGCGAAACCTCTCATTTTCCTCGACTATTACGCTTGCGGCAGACTGTATCCCGAGGCGGAGGCAGACGTCGTGAAAGGTATTGCGGAGGGTTGTAGACAAGCAGGTTGCGCGCTCATTGGCGGCGAAACGGCGGAAATGCCAGGGTTTTATCCCGACGGCGAATACGACCTTGCCGGTTTTGCGGTGGGTATCGTCGATAAAAAGAAAGTTATCAACGGCAAAACGATCAAGGCAGGGGACGTGCTTATCGGTTTGAAATCGTCGGGCGTGCACTCGAACGGCTATTCGCTTGTAAGAAAGCTTTTCGGCGATAGCGACAAAGCCGCTTTGGAAAAATACGACGAACAGTTGGGCGCGTCGGCGGCGGAAGTACTGTTAAAGCCTACGAAAATTTACGTAAAGAGTATTCTTTCGCTCATTGAAAAGGTGGAAGTAAAAGGGATCGCGCACATCACGGGCGGCGGCTTTATCGAAAATATACCCAGAATCCTGCCCGAGGGTATCGGCTGCGAGATCGAGAAAAATTCCTACGAAGTGCCGGCGGTGTTCAAGGTTATGCAAGAGCGCGCAGGGATCACCGACGAGCAGATCTATAACACGTTCAATATGGGTATCGGTATGGTCGTATGCGTGAGCCCCGAAAACGTAGACGCGGCAATGGCGCAACTCAAAGCCACGGGCGAAGACGTCGTCGTGATCGGGAAAACGGTCGAGGGAAAAGGTGTAACGCTCAAATGAAAAAAATAGCGGTGTTTGCGTCGGGCGGCGGCACGGATTTTCAGTCGGTGATCGACGCGAACGTAAAAGAAAAATTTTGCGAGATTAAATATTTGGTAGCCTCCAAGCCCGAGATCGGCGCGATCGACCGCGCAAAAAAACACGGTATAACGCCTATTGTTTTTAATAAAGATAAGCAAAGCTTGGAAAGTTTTTACGAAGATCTTACGGCGACTTTGCAAGAAAACGGCGTGGAATTGATTGTTTTGGCAGGGTGGTTGAAGGTCGTGCCTGCAAGCTTTATTCAAGCGTTTGCGGACAGGATCATCAACATTCATCCCTCGCTTATTCCCTCCTTTTGCGGTATGGGGTATTACGGATTGAAAGTCCATAAAGCGGCGATCGATTACGGCGTGAAATTGAGCGGCGCGACGGTGCATTTCGTGGAAGCGGACGTGGACGGCGGCGCGATCATAATGCAACGCGCGGTGGCGGTGGAAGAGGGCGACACGCCCGAAAGTCTGCAAGCGCGGATATTAAAGGAAGAACATACAATGTTACCCCTTTGCGTAAAGCTTTTGTGCGAGGGTAAAATTAAAAAACGGGGCAGGCAGGTATGCGTTGAAGCATAAGACAGGAGTAAGAAAATGAACGTATTGGTTATCGGAAACGGCGGCAGAGAACACGCCATCGTGCAGGCGATAGCAAAATCGCCCAAAGTGGACAAAATTTACGCAATGAAAGGCAACGCAGGTATCGGCGAGCTCGCCGAGCTTGTGAACGTCGATTATTGCGACGTCAAAGCCGTAGGGGAATGGTTGGACGTACATAAAGAAATCGATTACACGGTAATCGCGCCCGACGATCCGCTTGCGCTCGGTCTTGCGGACGAGCTGGAAAGCCGCGGACACCGCGTGTTCGGGCCGAAAAAGAACGCCGCGATCATCGAGGCGAGCAAGGCGTTTTCCAAAGAGCTGATGAAAAAATATAATATTCCCACGGCAAAATACGAAACGTTTTCCGATTACGAAAGTGCGAAAGCGTACGTAGCTACCTGCGATATCCCCGTGGTACTCAAAGCGGACGGGTTGGCGCTTGGGAAAGGCGTACTCATTTGCAAAACGCGCGAAGAGGCGCAAGAGGGGCTGAAAGAGATGATGCTCGATCAAAAATTCGGCACGGCAGGGAACAAAGTGGTCGTGGAAGAATTTTTGGAAGGGCCGGAGGTTTCCGCGCTTGCGTTTACCGACGGTAAAACGATCAAGCCCATGATCACGAGCTGCGATCATAAACGCGCGTTCGATCACGACGAGGGCTTGAATACGGGCGGTATGGGTACGTTCGCGCCTGCGCCTTTCTATGGTGAAAAGACAGCGCAAGAGGTAATGGAAAAAATTATGCTACCTACCGTACGTGCCATGAACGCGGAGGGGCGTACGTTTAAGGGTGTGTTGTATTTCGGGCTTATGAAAACGAAAGACGGCATGAAAGTAATCGAATACAACGCTCGTTTCGGCGATCCCGAAACGCAGGTGATCCTGCCCATGCTCAAAACCGACCTTATGGAGATATTCGAGGCGGTAACGGACGAGCGACTTGCGGATATCGATATCGAATGGGAAAGCGGCGCGTGCGTGTGCGTGGTGCTTGCAAGCGGCGGCTATCCCGTGCAATACGAAAAAGGCAAGGAAATTACGATCGGGGATTTGGACGAGGGCGTCGTTTTGTGCCACGCAGGCACGAAGAACAAAGACGGTAAGCTCGTTACCGACGGCGGCAGAGTACTCGGCGTATGCGCCAAGGGCGAAACGATCGAACAGGCGAGAAAAACGGCGTATAAAAACGTGGAAAAGATCGCGTTCGACAAAATGCATTACCGCAAGGATATCGGCATAAAATACAGAGATATTACGAGAGAATAAGGAAGACAACAATGATTTACAGAATTTTCGTAGAAAAGAAAGATAACGTACAGGCAAGAAAAGAGCAGGCGGACATCAAAACGCTGCTTAAAATCGACGCGGAGGATTTCCGTTTGGTTTTGCGTTACGACGTGGAGGGATTGAGCGAGGAAGAGCTTACCGCCGCGCTGGGCACGGTATTTTCCGAACCGCCCGTGGATAACGTGTATTTGGAAACTTTGGAAATCCCCGAAGGGTATAAAGCGTTTGCGGTCAGCTATTTGACGGGGCAGTACGATCAGCGCGCGGACAGCGCGGCGCAATGCGTGCAGTTGCTCACGAGAAAGGCGCGTCCCGAAGTGAAATGCGCGAGAGTGTACCTTGTGAAAGGCGTTTCTGACGCGGAGCTTGCCGCGATCAAAAAGCATATCGTCAACCCCGTGGAAAGCGAGGAGGTGGGTTTTGAAAAGCCCGAAACGCTTGCGCGCGAAACGGTGGAAGGCGCGCCCATTCAAAGCGTGAACGGCTTTATTCAAATGACGGATAAAGAGATCGCCGATTACCATAAAAAGATCGGTTTTGCGATGAGCGCGGCAGACCTTGCGTTCGTACGCGATTATTTCCAGAGCGAAAAGCGCGATCCTACGGAAACGGAATTAAAAGTGATCGATACCTATTGGTCGGATCATTGCCGCCATACGACGTTTGCGACCGAGCTGAAAAACGTGAAGATCAACTCGGAAAACAAGTCGATCGAAAAGGCGTATCACCTCTACGAAGACTTATATAAGGAACTCAACGGTAACCGTCCCGACAAGTATCCCTGCCTTATGGATCTTGCGACGATCGCGGCGAAAAAGTTAAAAAAGGACGGTAAGATCGACAATCTCGATATTTCCGACGAGATCAACGCTTGCTCCATTCAGATCGAGGCGGAGATCGACGGTAAAAAGGAACAGTACCTCGTAATGTTCAAAAACGAAACGCATAACCACCCGACGGAGATTGAGCCGTTCGGCGGCGCGGCGACCTGTCTGGGCGGCGCGATCCGCGATCCGCTGTCGGGCAGAACGTACGTGTATCAGGCAATGCGCGTTACGGGTGCGTCCGATCCCAGAGAAAAGTTGGAAGATACGCTTGCCGGCAAACTTCCGCAACGCGTCATCACGCAACGTGCGGCGGCAGGATTCTCCTCGTATGGCAACCAAATCGGTCTGGCGACGGGTATCGTAGACGAGGTTTACCACGAGGGATATAAAGCAAAGCGTTTGGAAACGGGTTTCGTCGTGGGCGGTGCGAGAAAGGAAATGGTGTATCGCGAAGCGCCCAAAGCCGGAGATATTATCATTCTCCTCGGTGGAGAAACGGGGCGCGACGGTTGCGGCGGCGCAACGGGTTCGTCCAAGGCGCACGATAGCCATTCGGTGGAAACGTGCGGCGCGGAGGTGCAGAAAGGTAACGCGCTCACCGAAAGAAAATTGCAACGTTTGTTCCTCAATAAAGAGGCGACGAGAAAGATCAAATAATGTAACGACTTCGGTGCAGGCGGCGTGTCGGTGGCGATCGGCGAGCTTGCCGACGGGTTGAATATCGATCTCGATAAAGTGCCAAAAAAATACGAGGGTTTGAACGGTACGGAGCTTGCGATCTCCGAATCGCAGGAGCGTATGGCGGTCGTCGTTGCCGAAAAGGACGTGGACGCGTTTATCGCGCTCGCGGCGGAGGAAAATCTTGCGGCTACGCCCGTTGCGGTAGTTACGGATACGGGCAGAATGAAGATGTTCTTGAAAGGAAAGGCGATCGTAGATATTTCCCGTGAATTTTTGAACACCAACGGCGTAAAGCAAGAGGCGAACGTGGAAATTTGCGATCAAAAGACTACTTGGTTCGATAAAAAATCGGGCTTGGATTTCAAGAACGCAACGGAAAAAGTCATTTCCGATCTCAACGTATGCGCCAAGAAAGGACTTTCGGAAACGTTCGATTCCACGATCGGCGCAAGAACGGTGTATATGCCTTGGGGCGGCAAAACGCAACGTACGCCGGCGATCGCTATGGCGGCGAAGATATGCGGCGGCGAAACGGACGTCTGTACGGTGTCCGCGTACGGCTATTCTCCCTATCTTATGGAAACCAGCCCGTTTATCGGCGCGATCTATTCGATCGTCGGTTCGGTATCCAAAGTGGTGGCGACGGGCGCAAACTATCAGGATATCCGCCTGACCTTGCAGGAATTTTTCCAGAGAATGACGGGCGAGGCGAAAGTTTGGGGCGTTCCGGCGTCCGCACTCCTCGGTGCGGTGTACGCGCAGATCGGGCTTGGACTGGGCGCGATCGGTGGAAAGGATAGCATGAGCGGTACGTTTGAAAGTATTCACGTGCCTCCCACTCTCATTTCGTTTGCGCTTGCGCCGGCAAAGGCAAGTAAGTTGATCACCAACGTGCTCAAAGGCGGCGAAACGCTCTATCATATCCCCGTACCCAAAGACGAAAACAGCGTGCCCGATTTCGAGGGATTGAAAGGGGTGTATGCGGAGATTTATAAAAATATCGAAAACGGCAATATCACGTTCGCGACGGTCGTGGAAAACGGCGG
>JAFTPZ010000017.1 GCA_017463025.1 Clostridia bacterium | reverse complement strand
TTCGCGGCGTTAAAGGTACGACGGGTACGCAAGCAAGCTTTATGGAATTGTTTGGCGGCGACGAGGAAAAAGTCAAAGAGCTTGAAAAACGCGTCGTTTCCAAACTCGGCTATGAAAAGGTATACGGAGTAACGGGACAAACGTATCCGAGAAAGCTCGATTATAATATTTTATGCGTGCTCTCGCAGATCGCGCAAAGCGCCTATAAATTCTCCAACGATATCCGTATCTTGCAGAATATGAAAGAGATCGAAGAACCGTTTGAGAAGAATCAGATCGGCTCGTCGGCGATGGCGTATAAGCGCAATCCCATGCGTTCGGAGCGTATCGGTTCGCTCGCGCGCTATGTGATCTCTCTGCCCATGAACAGCGCATTGACGGCGTCTACGCAATGGTTTGAGCGTACGCTCGACGACTCGGCAAACCGCCGTATCGTGAACGCACAGGCGTTTTTGTCGGTAGACGCGATCTTAAATATCTATATGAACGTTGCGGAAAACCTCGTCGTTTACGATAAGGTGATCGCCAAGCATATTCGCGCAGAACTGCCGTTTATGGCGACGGAAAATATTATGATGGGCTGCGTAAAAGCAGGCGGAAACCGTCAGGAATTACACGAGCGTATTCGCGTTCTGTCTATGGAGGCAGGCAAAAACGTCAAGGTCGAGGGCGGTGAAAACAATCTGATCGATCTGATCAAACAGGACGAAATGTTCAAGCCTGTGTGGGATAAGCTCGACGAGATTCTCGACGCGAAAAAGTTTATCGGCAGAGCGCCGTCGCAAACGGTTGCGTTTATTGAAAACGAGATCGATCCGATTTTGGCAAAACACGCCGACCTGCTTGGAGAAAAAGGCGACGTACGCGTTTGATTTCGTCAAAAAAAAGGGGGATAAAAAATGATTTACGAAATTGCAGGTTTGCGTATTTCGATCAAAAACAGATGTAAATATACCGAAAGTTTCTGTGAGAAATATTTGTCGGGAGATCAGGACTCGCCTGCGGATCTGGAAGTGGCGGTAACGAACGAGGAATTTTACGCAGAGAAATCTCTTTCCGAGGGCTTTTCAGACGGCTATATCGAAAATATCTGTCTGTATCGCGCGATTTGTCGTCAGTTGCCTGTATTGAACCGTATGCTTTTACACGCCGCGGTCTTGGAATACGATGGAAACGGTTATGCGTTTTTGGGGCGTAGCGGCACGGGTAAGTCCACGCATACGGGGCTTTGGCTCAAATACTTGAAAAATTCGAGAATCGTCAACGGCGATAAGCCGATTTTAGAGTATAAAAACGGTGGATTTATCGCCTACGGCACGCCGTGGATGGGCAAAGAGGGCTTGGGCTGTAACGCAAGCGTACCGTTAAAAGGACTTTGCTTTTTGGAGCAGGCAAAAGAAAACGAGGCGGTCAAATTAACGCCTGCGGAGGCGGCGACGCGCGTGTTTGCGCAAATACTTCTGCCCGAGGACGCGGATAACGCTGCGTTGACCTTGGAGCTGACGGATAAACTGGTAACGGAAATTCCCTGTTATCTTCTGAAATGTACGATTTCGGAAGAGGCGGTGCAAAAATCTTTTGAAGCGCTTACGGGAAAAACATATGGTAAATAAAAAAAGGGAGTAAAATTATGAAGATCAAAAACGGATTTGTAGTGCGTAAGGTAGGTGGCGAAAGCGTAGTCGTACCCGTTGGGGAAATGAGTAAAAATTTCCACGGTATGATCAACCTCAACGAAACGGGTGCGTTCCTTTGGAACTTTTTCACCGCGGAACACACGGTTGACGAGGGTGTGCAAGCGCTTTTGGGAGAATACGACGTGGAAGAAGAAATCGCGCGCACGGACGTGGAACAGTTTGTAAAAACCATTCAGGAAAACGGGTTTGCCGAATAATGGAAAACACGACCGAGAAATGGAAAATAGAAGACGTTCTCAAAGAAAAGGGCGTGTATATCGGACCTACGGTGGGGGTGAGTATGCTCCCCATGCTGAAAAACCGTAGGGATACGATCGTCGTCAAGCCCAAGACGGAACGTTTGAAACGGCTGGACGTCGCGCTGTATAAGCGCGGCGACGCTTACGTATTGCATCGCGTTCTTGCAAGCACGGAAAAAGGGTATATCATTCGCGGCGATAATTGTTACGCGGATGAGAACGTACCGGAAGAAGCGGTTATCGGCGTTTTGACCGAGTTTTTCCGTAAGGATAAACATATTCTTTGTACGGATAAAAAATATATACGATATGCCGAAAGACGCGTCAAAACATATAAACCGCGCCGTTTTTTCGTACGGATAAAAACAAAAATACGTGCGTTCGGCGGAAAGATTTTAAGGGCTTTGAGGTTGAAAAAATAACGGAAAATGGAAGAGAAGACCACTTCGAAAAAGGGGAAATTATGGATCAAAAAAGAGATGCGCCCGTATCGCGGACACGTCCTGTTTCTCACGTGCTTTTCCGTCATTTCCACTGTGCTTTCGCTCGCATTCGCATATATGGTGCGGTATCTTATCAACAGCGCGTCGAGCGGCGCTACGAAAATGCTTTGGACGTTTTCCGCGATACTTCTTGGATTATTGCTCTTGCGTATTGCGTTGCAAACGGTTTCGGGGTTTTGCGCCGAGCGGTTGCGCGCTAAAATAACGTCCGAACTCCGAACGCGTATGTTCGGGAAAATTTTACGCTCCGATTACGGCAGATTACAAGCGTATCATAGCGGCGAGCTGTTAAACCGTCTGACCTCCGACGTACAGGAAATTTCCGTGGATACAGTCGGATTATTGCCGTCGATCGTGGGTATGGTTGTGCAATGTTTAGGCGCGATCGCCGCACTTGCCACGATCGATCCGCTGTTTACCGTGATCTACGTGGTTTGCGGCTGCATATTCGGCGGTATTACCGCATTTTTCAGAAAACAGATCAAAAAACATCAAAAAGAGGTGTTGCAGGCGGACGGAGAATCGCGTGCGTTTATGCAAGAAGGCGTATCGTCGGTGATGACGCTCAAAGCCTACGGAGCGGAAGAAAAGACCACCGAAAAAGCAGGGGGACTTGCAAACGTTTATTATCAAAAGCGTATGCGCCGAAACGCGTTGCGTTCCACGATGAACGCCGTATTCTCGTTGCTTGGCAATTTCGGCTTGATTTTTGCCGTTGTTTGGTGTAGTATCAGCGTATTACAAGGCAACACGGATTACGGCTCGATTTTGTCTGTTATATTGCTTTTAATGCAATTACAGCACCCGTTTTCGGCGTTCTCTTCGATCGTTCCCGTATACTATTCGAGAATAGCGAGCGGCGAACGGCTTTGCGAGATCGAATCGCTGCCCTGCGAAACGATCGCCAAAAATAGCGCGGTCGGTTCAGCCGTTTATGAAAATTTACAGCGGATCGCTTTTGAAAACGTTGCGTTCACTTACGGTCGAGACAGCGTACTCACGGGCGCAAACGCTACGATCGAAAAGGGAGAGATCGTGTGCCTGACGGGCGCGTCGGGCGCAGGAAAAAGTACGCTTTTTAAGCTGCTTTTGAACGTGTTTACACCCACCGACGGCGGCTTGTATCTTTGTGATATGGACGGAGCTAAAAAGCCGTTGACGGCGGAGTCGCGCGGTTTGTTTGCTTACGTGCCGCAAGGTAAATTTTTGTTTTCGGGCACGATTTACGAGAACTTGACTTTCTTTTCCGAAGAGCAACAGCCGCAAGATATAGACGAGCGGATAAAGACTGCGTTAAAAGTGGCTTGCGCTGAATTCGTGTGGGATTTGCCACAAGGCTTGCAAACGCCGCTAACGGAGGGCGGAGGCGGACTGTCCGAGGGACAAACGCAACGACTTGCCGTGGCGCGCGCGATACTCTCCGATCGTCCGATATTGCTTTTGGACGAGGCAACTTCCGCGCTTGATGGCGAAACGGAAAAGAAACTGCTTGAAAACATACGGGCGTTGAAAGACAAGACCTGCTTGATCGTAACGCACCGTCCTGCGGCGCTTGTTATTGCCGATAGAGTGTTGGCAGTAGAAAACGGCAAAATTTCAGAAAAATAATATGATAAAAACACACCCGCAAGGGTGTGTTTTGGTGGACGCGAGAGGGTTTTGGCTACGCCAAAGCTTCGTCGCTCGTAAGCCGTCGTACTTTGATTGTGCTTTACGATTCTCGCTCCTCGCGCGAACCTCCGATAAAGCGTAGATTCTTCGCGACTCTCGCGCAAAAAAACACACCCGCAAGGGTGTGTTTTGGTGGACGCGAGAGGGCTCGAACCTCCGACCTCTACCATGTCAAGGTAGCGCTCTAACCAACTGAGCTACGCCTCCGAGAGATTACTTTGATATTATAACAGATTAATTTTGTGCAGTCAACCGTTTTTATGCGTAATTGACAAAAAACTCTTTCCCAAAATTCAAGGGAAAGAGTTTTTTTTACTTTGCTTTTTACTTTTTCGATGCGCGTACCGAGAAAACGTAGTAGAACAGAACGAAGAATATAATATTTAGAAGATAAATAACGGGAATGATCACGAACGAAAGCAGTTGCGTGGGATCGGACATTTGCGCTTT
>JAFTPZ010000013.1 GCA_017463025.1 Clostridia bacterium | reverse complement strand
GATGATCATGGGCTTTGGTTGCTCGATCCCCGCAATGATCAACACTCGTACGCTTGCGGACGAAAAGGAACGCACGGCGACCATTCGCGTCATTCCGTTCTTCTCTTGCGGCGCAAAATTGCCTATCTTGACGGCGATTGCGGGCGGCTTGGTTACAGTATTTGGGTTTGCCAATGCAGACTTGATCACTTACGGTATGTATATTATCGGTATGGTAGTGGCGATCATTTCGCTCCTCGTGATGCGTTCGACTACGATGAAAGGGGAAACCCCTCCGTTCATTATGGAATTGCCCACCTATCATATGCCCAGATTTAAGAACTTGATGATCCACCTTTGGGATAAGACGAAGCACTTCGTGAAGAAAGCGTTCACCATTATCCTTGCTTCGACGATCGTTATTTGGTTCCTTTCCAACTTCGGTTGGGCGTTCTGGAACGGTATGGTGGAAATGGATCAATCCATTCTCGCTTCTATCGGTAGCGTATTCCAGTATATCTTTACGCCACTCGGCTTTGGTGCACAGCTTGGTAAATACGGTTGGGTATTCGCAGTGGCTGCGGTTACGGGCTTGATCGCGAAAGAAAACGTCGTTTCTACCTTCTACGCGTTGGCTTGCTGCTTGGTTGCGGCGCTTACTTCGGGTGCGCTCGTAGAGCTTGATCCTGCGTTGATGGCGGAAGTGATGGCGTTGATCGAGGCGGGCGAAGGCAGTGAAGAAGGCGTTTTGGAAGTGGTGGCGATGATCGCGGCGACGGGCATCACCCCTGCGGGCTTGATCTCGTTCATCGTGTTCAATATGACGACGATCCCCTGCTTTGCGGCGGTGGCTACGGCGAAAGCAGAGCTTCCCAAAGGCAAATTGATCTGGACGCTTTTGTTCTGGTTGGCTGTTTCCTACTTGGCAAGCGCGATCGTTTACACCGTCGGTTCTTGGTGGTGGACGGCGCTGATTTGGGCGGTCGTTGCGGCGGCGATTACGACGGTCATCATTTTGAAAAATAAATCGAACAAAAAAGCGACCAATTAAAAACGGAGAAAGGAGGAATAGAAAATGCTGATAGATATCTTGATCGGCGTAGGCGCGGCGGCAATCGTCGTAGGCGTGATCGTGCTTGCGATCGTGCGCAAAAAACAAGGCAAGAGCATCGGTTGCGACTGTTCTTCCTGCGACGGCTGTTGCGGCTGTAACCGTAAGAAAGAAAACTGAAATCACTTACAACCTCATTGCATTTTATGATAGTCGAAAAGGCGGCAACCCGCGGTTGCCGCCTTTTTGCGTGCGAAGATAAAGGGTGAATTGCTTGCTATGCAAGCGTGAATTGCAACGCTCTGCGTTGCGGAAAAATATTAAAACTGTCATTGCGAGCGAAACGAAGTGAAGCGCGGCAATCTCATAAAATTTTTCCATAACGCCGTCATAGGCGGCAATTCACGAAAAACGAACGTTTTTCAATTCACGCGCCGCACGGCGCAATTCACGATTGCCAAAGGCAATCAATTCACAAATCATGTCGCATTTGCCGCCGTCGCTGTCGCTCCTTCGTGGGTGACGGTATGGTGAGCGTTTTTGATCTATGCGGAAAGGGCATACTTTTTCCCGTTTGCGCCCATAATAACCGAAAGGAGTGGCGTATGGAAGCAAAAACCAAAGCGAAAGGCGGTATTATCAAGGGTGCGGCGACGATCGCGGCGGGGGGCTTGGCGGCAAAATTGATCGGCGCGCTCTACCGTATTCCGCTCACCAATCTCATCGGCGGCGAGGGGATCGGGCTGTATCAGCTCGTCTATCCCTTTTATTGCTTGCTGCTCACCGTTTCCGCAACGGGGATCCCGTCCTCGATCGCCACGCTCACCGCGAGAAGAATTGCGCGGGGCGAGGACGTCAAGCCGCTCTTTTCCACCTGCATGCGGCTGTTTTTGTGTATCGGCGGCGCGTCTACCGTGTTGATGATCGCGCTCGCCCCCGTGCTTTCCCGCGTGCAGGGCGAAGCGGCGCTTTGGAGCGGTTATCTCGCGCTTTCGCCCGCCGTGTTGACGGTTTCGGCAATTTCGGTCTTTCGCGGCTATTTCCAAGGCAAGGGAAACATGACGCCTACGGCGGTGAGCGAGATCGTCGAACAGGCGGTCAAAGTGGGTGCTGGCTTATTATTGGCGTATTTTTTCCGCGATAATCTCTACCGTGCCGTAACCGCGCTGTTGATCGCCGTATCCGTTTCCGAAGCGGTGGCGCTCGCGTTTTTAACGCTCGTTTATCGTCGCGACCGCCGTACGCTTTTAAACGCGCCTGTAAAGGGCGAAAAACCGCGCGTAAAAAGCATTTTGAAGTTGAGCGTTCCCGTTACGCTGTCCGCGATTTTATTGCCCCTTTCGGGACTGATCGACAGCGTTTTGATCGTGCGACTGCTTCGGGCGCACACCGAAAACGCCGTTGCGTTGTACGGCTTGTTTTCGGGCGGTGCGGTAACGGTGATCAATCTGCCCGTTTCGGTGTGCTACGGGATTGCCGCCGCCACCGTTCCCGCGCTTTCGGCGGCGGTGGAAAAGGGGGAAAGCGGCAGAAAGAAAATGCTGTTTTCCGCGCTGTTGACCTTAGGCTTGGGCGCGCTTGCCGCCGCGGCGCTCTTTTTCTTGGCGGAACCTGCCGTGCGAATTTTATACCGCTCGCTGACGGGCGAACAGCTCAACACGCTGGTACGGCTCGTCAAGCTCTACGCGGTGAGCGCGGCGACGCTGTCGCTCACGCAAACGCTTTCGGCTTGCTTGACGGCGCTCGGAAAGCCCGGCCGCGCAGCGATCTCGATGGCGGCGGCGATGATTTTGAAAACGGCGCTGAATTTTTTGTTGGTGCGAAATCCCAATCTTTCGGTGTACGGGGCGGCGCTCGCGGCGAACGCGGGGTATCTCGTTTCCGCGTTGTTGGATTTTTCGTTCGCGGTGTATTATACGCGTAAGAAAAGGGCGTAACCGCCCTTTTTTGCTTGCGTTTTTTTTTGCGGGGTGATAGAATAAAAGAAAACGAAAAGGCGGATAAAGCAATGATCACGGTGGTAGGATTAGGCGTAAAAGAAGGGGATCTGACAAAGCGGGGAGAAGAGGCGATCTTGGCGGCGGCAAAGGCGGGCGCGCCGATTTTGGTGCGTACGGCAAAAGCGAGATCGTACGAAAATTTGCGCGCGCTTGGCGTGGAGCATATCGCCTTGGATAGCGTGTACGAGCGCAGCCGCAGCTTTAATACCTTGAACAAAAACCTTGCCAAAGCCGTGCGGGAAAGCGGCGAAAACGCCGTGTATTGCGTGGACGGCGCGGCGAGCGAGGATAATTCCGTTAAAATTTTATTGAAAGGAAAAAGGAAGATCGAGATCGTCGACGGCGTATCGAAAATTTCGGGCTTGGCGACGCGCGCGGCGTTTGCGGGCTGTTCGTATACCGCCGTTTCCGCGTACGAGCTTCCCGATCGCGCTCGTGCGGGCGCGCTCAGAGCGCCTTTGATCGTTTACGATATCGACGACCGTGCGCTCGCTTCCGACGCGAAGTTGTTGCTTGCCGAGCTATTCGGGGACGAAGCGGAGATCAAATTTTTGATCGGGGAAAGCTGCAAGAAAATTCCGCTCTTTGCGCTTGACCGCCAAAAACGCTACGATTATACGGGCGCGATCGCGATCGACGAGGTGGACGTGATTGAAAAGCGCCGCTTTACCTTAGAGGATCTTTACGAAATCTTATCTCGGCTCCGCGCTCCGAACGGCTGCCCTTGGGACGGCGCGCAAACGCCCGAAAGCATCAAAATGAACGTCTTGGAAGAAGCTTACGAGCTGGTGGACGCGGTGGATAGCGGCGACGATAGCAAAATCTTGGAAGAGACGGGGGATATTTTCCTGCAAGCGGTGTTTTACGCGCTGATGAAATCGGAAGTGGGCGCGTTTACGCTCACCGACGCGCTGACGGGGATTTGCGAAAAGCTCATCACCCGCCACACGCATATTTTCGGCAAGGACAAGGCGTCTGACCCGCAGGAAGCGTTGAGCGTATGGGAAAAGAACAAGAAAAAGGAAAAGCGCCAGCAGACCTTTGCGGATAGCGTGAACGACGTGCCGAGGGCGTTCCCCGCGGCGATGCTCGCGCAAAAGGTGGGCAAACGCGCCGCCAAATCGGGCTTGGATTTTGCCGATTGGAACGAGGCGCTCGCCGCGCTGAAAACGGAGATCGAGGAATTTGTCGCGGCGAAAAACGCGGGGGAAAGGGAAGCGATCGAGCGCGAGCTTGGCGACGTGCTGTTTTCCGCCGTCAACGTGGCGCGGCTTGCGGGCGTGGACGCGGAAAAGGCGCTCAAAGAAAGCACGGATATTTTCGCGGCGAGATTTACTCTTGCCGAACGGCTCGCCCTTTCGGACGGCAGGGCGGCAACCGAGCTTTCCGCCGCCGAATGGGATAGCTATTACCGAATTGCAAAAGCAAAGCTTAGGGGGGAGAAAAATGTTTGATCAGCCGATCGCGATCGGCGGCGTAAGCACCCGTTCCAACCTGTTTTTGGCGCCGCTTGCAGGGTATACGAATTTTCCGTTTCGTTTGCTTTGCTCCTCGTTTGGCTCGGGGCTTTGCTTCACCGAAATGGTGAGCGCGAAAGGCTTGAAATACGGAAACGAGAATACGAAAACGCTGTTGTATACGGACGAAAGAGAGGGGATTGCGGCGGCGCAGCTTTTCGGGAACGACCCCGAAATTTTGCGCGCGGCGTGCGAAATCGCCGAGCTTGCTCCCTTTCCTATCGTGGATATCAATATGGGCTGTCCCGTGCCGAAAATTTATAAAAACGGCGAGGGAAGCGCGCTGTTGGAAACCCCTGCTTTGGCGGAAAAGATCGTAAAAGAATGTGTAAAAAGCGGCAAGGCGATCACCGTAAAATTCCGTATCGGGATCGATCGCGATCGCCTCGTTACGGAGGAATTTGCCAAACGAATGGAGGGGGCAGGTGCGAGTTTACTCACCGTCCACGGGCGCACGAAAGATAAGGTGTACGCGGGGGAAGTGAACGAAGAAGAAATCGCAAAAGCCGTGCAAGCGGTGAAAATTCCCGTAATAGCAAACGGCGGCGTGTTTTCGCTTGGCGAGGGGGAACGCTTGATGAAAAACACGGGCGCGGCGGGCGTGATGATCGCGCGTGCGGCGCTGTTCGATCCGCAGATCTTTTGCGAGTTTTCGGGCAAAGAGCGAATGAGTAAAAAAGCGATGTTCGAATGGCAAATGAAAGAAACGGCGGCGCTGTTCGATACCCGTTTTACCACGGTGTTTATGCGGAAGATGGCGGCGTTTTATCTAAAAGGCGAACGGGGCGCGGCGGCTTATAAGGAGCGGCTGTTCGCGGCGCAAAGTCCCGAAGAAATTATGAAGATTGTGGAAGAGATGTGGCAATAACAGCCGCATCTTTTTTTAAGTATAAGTAAAAGGGAATCGTGAAGAAGTGCGGAAAGATTTTTAACTGTTATTGCCGCGGTCGATTTGCGCCTCGCAATGACGATAGCCCCGCGTTCGCCCATAAATATATTTATGGGCGTTATTTTTTTGCGCAAAAAAGTAAAAATTCAATACAATTTGAGAAACAACGGGTAAAAAATCCCTATTGAAATTTAAAAATGCCCTGTGATATAATTTAAGAGTGAAATAATAAAATTACGAGAGGTGTATTATGAACAAAAAATTGATGAGAGTTTTTGCGATAGGGGCGACGCTCCTCGTGGCTTCGGGGTCGCTCGTCGGCTGTAAAACGCCCGAGTCCAATGGACCCGGTTCGGAGATTGAAATCGACGAATCGAGATCGCAGCTGTACGTTTATAACTTTGCGGGCGGATTCGGTTCGGAATGGCTCACGCAACTTGCTTTGGAATACGAAGCGCTTCACAAGAACGACGTTTACGAGCCGGGTACCGATAAAGTGGGGATCCAGATCGTTCCGTCGAATATTAAAAATTCGGTAAAACCCGGTACGGTGAAATCGTCCAAAGAGGTGTTGTACTTCGTGGAAGAAGTCGATTATCAAACCTTGCTCAACAACGACGCGGTGAAGGATATCACGGCGGCGGTTACGGGCGAGAACCCTTATGAAACGGACAAAACGCTGTATAGTAAGCTCTACGACGATCAAGCGGAATTCCTCGGCAGAGGTACGGGCGACGATACGAAATACTACGCTTACCCGCATTATTTGACGACGATGGGCATCGTGTACGATATCGATCTTTTCGAAGAAAACGGCTACTATTTTGCCGAAACGCCTTGGGTGCCCGACGACGGCAACGCGGAAGAAACTTTCCTTGGTTTGTTCGTGCAAGAAGCGGTGAACAACACGCAAAAAAGCAAGGGACCCGACGGCAGAACGGGCGTGATCGGCGGCGTGGATTATTCGGCGGACGACGGCTTGCCCGCAACCTACGAGCAGTTCTTCCAGCTTTGCACCTATATCAATATGAGCAACAACGCCATTTTGTGGGCGGGCGCGGCGTATAACGGGTATCTCACCTGGCTGACCACCTCGCTTGCGGCGGATT
This sequence comes from Clostridia bacterium, assembly GCA_017463025.1. Lineage (GTDB taxonomy): Bacteria > Bacillota > Clostridia > Christensenellales > Borkfalkiaceae > Scatosoma. The sequence continues at coordinate 22,845 of JAFTPZ010000013.1, read as the reverse complement.
ACGAAGGCTATGCGCAGATGCGCTTGAACTATACTTTCGACGGCACGGCGACGGAGCTTGTGAAGTTGGACGATAACGGAAAAGTGGTGTACGATAATCACGGCAACCCCGTAACCGAATCGAAAAATATCGGGCACGCGAACGGCTATGACGTGAAGCGTCAAGCGGGCAAATATTATTCGCTCAACTTTTTGGAAACGCTGTTTAACCAAGATTATATCAAGAACGACGACAGCCATTATTTCTCGGATACTTTCTCGCACTTGGACGCGCAGGAAACCTTCTTGAAATCGGCAAAGGAAAGCAAGCAATACGCGATGCTGATAGACGGTTCTTGGTGGGAAAGCGAGGCTTCTTCCGTATTCACGGAAATGGGCGCGGGATATAGCCGCAACGAAAGAAACCTTGGCTGGATGCCTTTGCCCAGAGCCAACCAAGCGAAGGTAGACGCGCAAACGAACACGACGGTGATCGATCAGCTGTATCCTTTCTCGTTCGTGGCGAATACTTCGCAGATGACCGATTGGCAATACGAGGCGGCGATCGACTTCTTGCAATTCATCAATACGGACGCGTCGCTTGCGAAATTCACGCAGATCACGGGTTGCCCGAAAGTGCTGAAATATGAAATAGAGGATACGGAATACGAAGCGATGTCCACCTTCACGAAGTCGCTGTACGATCATTTCAAAAAATCGGATATCGTAGTGCCGTATCATGAAAACGCCCTGTTCGTGAACAACCAAACCACTTTTTCGGTGCATAACGGCGGCTTCTGGTATTCGAAAGCGCGCACCGAAAAGAATCCTCCCGTAACCTTGAACGAAAGCCGCGATAAAGACGGAATCGTAACCATTACGGGCAAGAGCTTCTTTGAAGGTATGTACGCTCGCGCGAAAGAGCTGACGATTTGGAGCAGATTTTAAAAAATAAAAAGGAAGATACTATGTCGGCATTCACGAAAAAACGGAAAGATTACCGTTTAAAAAGCAAAATATTTTACGCGGCGTTGATGGCGTTCCCGATCTTGCAGTTTTGCGTCTTTTATATCGGGGTCAACTTCAACTCGATTTTGCTTGCATTCCAAAACATTACCATATCCACCGATCCGAGCATCGGGCAGCAGGTGAGCTGGGGATTCAATAATTTTACGGAGTGGTTTACGATCGAAGGCAATTTGCAGGCGATCACGACGGCTTTGAGCTCCTCGTTCACGGTGTATCTCATTTCCCTGTTCACGGGCGTTCCTTTGGGGCTTTTGTTCTCGTACTATATTTATAAAAAGCTTTTAGGTTCGGGGATGTTCCGCGTGTTCCTGTTCTTGCCGTCTATCGTTTCCGCAATCGTAATGGTACTCATTTTTAAATATTGCGTCAACGAAGCCGTGCCTACGATCATCAAGCAGGTGTTCGGCGTAGAGAGTATGAAAGGTTTGCTTTCCAATCCGGAGACGCGGTTCGGGACGATCGTCTTTTATAATATCTACGTCAGCTTCGGTACTTCCGTATTAATGTATTCGAACAAAATGGCGGGCATTTCTCCCGAAATTATCGAGGCGGGGCATATCGACGGCGTATCGCAGTTGCAAGAATTTTGGCACGTGGTGCTGCCGCTCACTTTCCCCACGCTTTCTATCTTCCTCGTAACGGGCGTAGCGACTCTCTTTACCAATCAATTTAATATGTATTCTTTCTACGGCGGCATTGCCACCGTTCCCGACGATAAGCTTATCACGCTTGGCTTCTATCTGTATTCGAAAGCGCAATCGGCGGGGATCAAGGTCAACGAGCTTCCTCCTCTTTCCGCACTCGGTTTGATGATGACGCTCGTCGCCGTACCGCTTACCTTCACGGTGAGATGGGCGCTCGATAAATTCGGGCCGAGCGAAGATTAAAGGAGGGAGAAACGATGGTTGCGAAAAAGAAAAACAATTTCGGAAAAGAAAAGCTCTCTCCGTTGACGGCGGTTTTGCTCGCCGTGCTGATCGCATACGTGGCGATCATGTGTTTGATGTTCCTTTGGGCGGTGATGACTTCGTTCAAATCCCCCGCAGGCTATCATCAAGATAAAGTGGGCTTCCCCACCGATCCGTATTTCAATTATTTATACGTATTCAGCGTGTTTGAAGTTACGATGTCGGGGGTTACGCACTCGATGTTGAGAATGCTTGGAAACTCGCTGTTGTACGCGTTGGGCTGTTCGCTTGCAAAGGCTACGGTAACCTGCGTGGTGGCGTACCTTTCGGCAAGATACGCTTACAAATTTTCCAAGGTGGTGTACACCATCGTGATCGTTTCGATGGTAACGCCCGTCGTGGGGAGTCTGCCGTCGGAATTGCAAATGGCGATGAACTTGGGGCTGTATAACAGTATCCCCGGGCAATGGGTGATGAAGTGCAATTTCCTCGGAATGTACTTCCTCGTATTTTACGAATTTTTCAAATCGATGCCCAAATCGTATACGGAAGCGGCGGAAATCGACGGCGCGAGCGATTGGAAAATTTTGACGAGTATCGCGTTCCCGCTCGTGAGCTTCACCTTCCTTTCCGTCGTGCTCATCTATTTCATCGAATATTGGAACGATTATCAGATTCCCTTGGCGTTCATGCCCGATCAGCCCACGCTCGCTTACGGTATGTACTTCCTTGCCAACGGCGCGGGAGTGAACGAATTAAAGAAAGTGCCGTATATCATGACGATGGCGATCATGGTGCTCGTGCCCATTTTAGTTTTGTTCCTGTGCTGCCATAAACGGTTGCTTGGAAACCTTAACGTCGGCGGCATCAAAGGCTGATAAAAAATATAAGATAAGGAGTCATTATGAAGAAGATCAAAAAATCGCTGATCCCGTCGTTGTTGCTGTGCGGCGCGTTGCTGTGCGGCGGCGCGGGGGTGGCATTTTCCAATCTCGGCGGTTCTTTCGCGCAAGCGGAAATCGTAGCGACGCCCTCGCAAGAGATCGCCGCGTCGTATACCTACGGCAGTACTTTCACCGTTCCCGATTGCACTTTTACGGTGTCGGGAAAGCAGGTGGCGACGAGCGCGACGCTCACTTTGCCCGACGGTACGCAGATAAAAGACGGTTCCGTTGCTTTGACGCAAAGCGGGAAATATACCGTGGGGTATTTCGCGATGGTCGACGGCAAGCCTTACGTGAAAGAATATACCTTTACGGTGCTTGGAAGAACGGTCGATTATACGGGAGCGAACACGCAGGTGAGCTACGGCAACTATAACAAGCTCGGCGCGAACACCGACGGCTTGATCGTGCGGCTTGGAAGCGGCGATAAGCTGACGTTTTCTCAACTTTACGACGCGGAGGATTTGACGCGCGAACAAACGCTCGTGAAAGGGTTCGTTACCCCCGATTCGCAAGGGATCGCGGATTTTTCGCGATTTGTATTCACCCTTGCCGACGCGGAAAATCCCGATATTTACGTAGAGATCATCGGGAAATTTTACGATAATATCAGCGCGCACGGGCTGACCTATTTTACGGCGGCGGGCAACGGACAGATCCATTGCGGTATGGAAGGGAATAAGTTGCAGGTGAACAACCACGTCGGCACGCCCGTCCCCGCGAGCTTTATTGCAAAATATACGGGCGAGGGCTGGGGGATGCAAGCGCCTGCAAACGCATCGCCCGATTACCGTCAATTCTCGTTCGCTTTCGATAACGAAGCGCGGCAGGTTTGGGCGGGCGGCAAATTCGTTTCCGACCTCGACGACGCGGATTATTATTCTTCGTTCTGGCTCGGCTTCCCGTCGGGAAAGGTGCGCCTTTCGATCGAAGCGAGAAACTATTCGGGGCTGACGGCGAACTTCTGCTTGACGGAAGTGCTGGGCGTAGACCTTACGCAGACCTATTACGAAGACGCGGAAGCGCCCGTGATCAGCATTGAAAACGAATACGAAAGCATGCCCGACGCGTTGGTGGGCGGGAACTATCCCGTGCCGAGCGCGACGGCGAACGACGCCGTGAGCGGGAACGTGGACGTAAAAGTGAGCGCGTGGTATAATTACGGCTCGAACTTCCCCGTGCAGCTCGATATTACGGACGGAAAATTTGCGACGAAAAAACTCGGTACTTACGCGATCGTGTACGAAGCGACCGATTTTAGCGGCGTTACGGCAAAGGAAGTGCTTTGGGTGAGCGCGAAACAAGAGCTTCCCGCAATCGAGATCGTCAAGCCGCAAACGGCGACGGAATCGAAGATCGGGGAATGGGCGGAAGTGCCCGCGCCCGAAGCGACGGGCGGCAGCGGCAACCTTGCCTTGCGTACTGTGGTGAAATTTGGCGCAGAGGAATGGGAAATCGACGGCGGGTTCCGTCCCGAAGCGTTGGGCGAATATACGGTAAGTTTTGAAGCGACCGACTACATTGGCAGAAAGGCGGTGGAAAGCTATACGCTCACGGTGCGGGAAAACGATACGGCGGTGTTGGTGGAAACGCCCGTGTTCCCTAAGGCGTACATATCGGGCGCAACCTATACTTTGCCCGTCTTGTATGCAAACGATTATTCTTCGGGAAAATTGGAAAGAAAGCTGTGCTCCGTGAAAGTAACGAGCGGCAGCAATGAAAAAACCTATCAAGCGGGCGATACCTTCGTTCCGACGGTAGAAAACAGCGGCGATACGGTGCGGATCGCGTATCTTTGCGGCGACGACGAACTGACGGCGGCGACCGTTCCCACCGTGATCGTTTGGGAGCGGGGTGGACTGGGTATGCGTTTGATCCCGAAAAATTATCTTTACGGCGAAAGCGTAACCGTATCTTCGGTGAAGGCGGGCGACGTAACGGCGCTGAAAGTGGAAGCGAATGCGGCGGCGGAAAAGAGCGGGTTTACTTATATCAACGCGCAGCAAGCGGAAGGCTTGGCGCTTGAATTCAGAACGCTCGTCGGCGCTTCGGCGTTCGAGGCGTTGGAAGTGATCCTTACCGACGCGGAAAATCCCGCGATTCAAATCAAAGCGACGATGCAAAAAGCAGACGGCAAGACGCGCGTGATCGTAGACGGAACGGAAGTGCTTTTAAACAGCGATTTCGACGCGCAGACGAGCCAAGTTTACGAAATCGGTTATGCCGGTAGCGCGTTCGTTATCAATAAAACCTCGTTGGGCGTTTCCCGTACGGTAGACGGCGCGGCGTTTACGGGCTTCCCTTCGGGAAAGGTATATTTTGAAACGAATATGCTCGGTTGCAGCCAGGGCGCGGCGTATGCGCTGTATAAAGTAAACGGCGAGGATATTTCGCTCACGAACGACAATGCGAAGCCTACCGTTGCGGTGCTTGGCGAATACGGCGGCGCATACAGCAAGGGGGATATTTATTCCTTTGCAAGCGCGGTCGGTTGCGACGTGCGCGCGCCTTACGTTTCCATTTTTCTCACGGTTACCGCCCCCGACGGCAGTATCGTGAAAGCGACGGACGGCACGCTTTTGGATAAAGTGATCCCTTCCAAGGTTTACGACGCAGTACTCGATCAGTACGGCAAATACACCGTTACCTATTCGGCGGCGGAAGAAGCTTGGCAGGATCAGTACGGCAAGAAAAATCTCAGTTACGATTTTGAATATTTCGTTACGGTAGAGGACGAAGTTGCGCCTGAAATCAGTTTCAAGGGCGGCTTCCAAACGACGGCGAAAGTAGGCGATACGCTGTATATCCCCGATTATACCCTTTCGGATAATTATTCGGCAAGCGATAAGATCCAAGTGATCAAATCGGTGCTTACGCCAAACGGGGTCTTGGAAGTATTCTCCGAAGAGGTCAACGCTTTGGTTTGTAAATATGCGGGCGTTTACGAATTCCGTATCGTCGTCATCGACGAAGCGGGCAATACCAACACCGTGAAGCATAAGATCACGGTAACGGAATAAGGAGGGCGAGAAGATGAAAACGAAATTCAAAAGAACTTTCGCATTATTGCTTACGGCGCTCACCTGTTTTTCGGCGGCGGCTTGCGGCGATAACGGCAACGGCGGGAACGGCGGAGCGACTTCTGCCGATACGCCCACGCCCCCCAATAAGATCGTTTCTACCACGGAAACGACGGTGCATAAGGTGGAGGGCACGCTCCATAAGGTGAGCGTAACGGATAGCAACAAGGTATTCGTACAAAACGGGGCGACGGAATATAAGATCGTTGCCGAAACCGATCATGCAAGCCTTGGCGGCGCGATCAAAAAATCGCTGGATTTTATCACCCTGCACGTAAACGAAGCGACGGGCGCGCTTCTCACCGTGGCAGACGGCGTGAGTACGGTAACACAAAACGATAAATATATCATTCTTGGCAGAAGTGATCTGTTTGCGGCGGCGGGCTTGACGATGCCCGAGGATCATATCGGTACGACGGGATATTATATTAAAACGCTAGGCAACCTCGTGTTTGTGCAAGCGAACGGCACGCAGGGGTATCAGTTGGGCGGTATCGCGTTGCTTCGCGCGCTCGTCGGTTACGATATGTTCAGCGAGGATTGCGTAGTTTACGAAAAGGACGGCGCGATGATGCCCGATATGGAGATCGTTGAAAAACCCGATCTTGATTACCGTCAAGAATCGAATAATCTTACGGCGACGGAGCTTTACGGCATGGGTATCCAAGGGGATACGGATATCTATCCTGCCATAGAGGGCGCGACGATCCATAACGCGTTCGAATATATTCCCAAAGCAAAATACGGCATAAACGGCACGGTGGCAAAGCACGAAAAATGGTATGCCGACGACGGTAATAATCCTTGCTTTACGGCGCACGGCGACGAAGCGGAATACGAGGCGTTCGTGCAAACGATCGCGGGAATGATGATCGATCAAATTGCGCTTACCCCCGACGTTGAAAATATTACTTTCACGCAAGAGGACTTCCCCGATCTTTGCAAATGTTCTTCTTGCGGGGTGTACAGAACGCAATACGGGACGATCGCGGCGACGATCATTCGGTTTATGAACGACGTGGACGACGTTGTTCAGGCGTATATCGACGAAAATATCCCCGGAAAAACGCTGAACCTGTTGTTCTTTGCTTATCACGACAGTCAGCCCGCGCCCGTGGAAAAGAGCGCGGACGGCGAATATATCCCTCGCGACAGCTATATCAACGAAGCGGGCGAGGAAGTGGCGATCGAACCGATCGTTTGCAACGATAACGTGTTCCCCTTGCTCGCGCCTATCAACGCGAAGTATACCCATTCGTTCTACGAAGAGATCAATTCGGGCGACGCGGAAAGTTTGTATCAATGGTCGGCGGTGAGCAAGAAGCTGTATCTTTGGCTGTATTCGACGAACTTCGGCTATTATCTGTACCCGTACAATACTTGGGATACGATGGCGGAAACGCTCCGTTTCCTCGTAGAAAACGACGTGGCGTATATCTATCATCAAGGTCAATACAATCAAGAGGGTACGACGGGCTTCACCGCGCTCAAAGATTATCTTGATAGCAAATTGCAATTCGATTGCAACGCCGATTATAACGCGTGCGTGGATAAATTTTTCAAATACTATTTCGCCGAGGGCGGCGATATGATGAGAAAGGTATTCGACGAGATCCAAGCCAGATACCGTTATTTGGAAAAGGAAAATCCGCTCAGCCTCAACGGGTATATCCGTGAAGAGATTGCAAAGAAAGAATATTGGCCCAAGGGCATGTTGGAGGGCTGGTGGCAGGATATGAAGGACGCGCTCGCGTTGGTGGAGCGCTATCAAACGACCGATCCTAAAAAATACGAGGCGCTGTATAAGGCGATCACCTTGGAAACGATCTTCCCCCGCTACGCGCTCTGCACGCTGTACGCAAGCGAATACAATCCGACGGAGCTTTTGGAAATGCGAAAGGCGTTCAAGCAGGATTGCTTGAAATATAACGTTACCCGTCACCAAGAACACGTTACGATCGACAGCGTGTTTGCCGGTTGGGGCGTATAAAGGAGGTTACGGCGATGAAAAACAAGAAAAAATGGTTGACGTTGGCGTTAGCTCTTTCCTTGGCGTTTGGCGGCGCGGCGCTTGCCGCTTGCGATGATACGGAGCAGACCCCTACGCCCGACGCGCCTCCTGCGGAAGAGGATTACGGCGCTGCCTCCCTTTCCGTGAATACGGAAACCGTCCGTTTGGGCGTGGGCGATACTTATACGCTTACCGCAACCGCTACGGGCGCGGCGAGCTATGAATTTAACTTTTCCGTAGACGGCTACAGCGACGAAAGCGTAGTGATGATCACGAAAAAAAGCGACGATAGCGTTGTGCTTACGGGATTAAAAGCGGGAAATGCGACGATCGTCGTTTCTACGCAGATCGACGGCGAATATTATTGGAAAACGGTGGCGGTCTGCATTGCGGAAGCGAACAATATAACGGTAGAAATTCCCAACTTTACGCAGGAAGAAAACGGCTTTTCCATTGCGCTTTCGACGGTGGAAAACCCCTCGAACGAGGCGGATATCTCGTCGTTGAAGCCCGATTTGAAAATTGCCTCTCGCGGCGTTTTGATCGACGGCGCGTACGTGGAATGGGAAAGCGACGATACCGACGTGGTGAAGATTGTCAACGGTGCGTTCACGGCGGTTGGCAAAGGCGAAACGACGGTGATCGGCACGGTGAAAAACGCGGGCGCGCCAATGAGCGTTGCCGTGAAGGTGAGCGTCTATCTTCCCAAGATCGTTTTGAACGAAACGGTAACGGTGGAAGTAGAGGATTTGAAAGAACAGTTTATCGAAGCGGATTTAGAAGGCGTAGTGCAATCGGTAAGCCTCGACGGTATTTCCGTGGGCGCATTCTCCAAATCGACGGGTTCGCTGACTTTTGAAAAGGAAAAATTGCCCACCGACGCCAAGGATATGGGCGAGGGCAAAGAGATCGTGATCGCCACGGATAAGGCGCAATACTTGATCAAAGCGAACGTTTATACCAAGGTGATCTCTACGAAAGAAGACCTCGATCAGATGGGCGCGCTTGCCAAGGCTTGCGAGGACTATTTCAGGCTTTGGAACGGCTATTTCGTTTTGGATAGCGATATTGCGTATAACGGCATTTTCAATTCGATCGCTCATTCGATGGATATTTGGACGAGTGCCGATCCCGTGGAATGGTCGAACGGTCAGCTGTACGGCTTCAAGGGCGTATTCGACGGCAAGGGGCACACGATCGACGGCTTGGAAATCAACCAAGCGGGTCAGTGCGGCGGCTTGTTCGGCGTATTGCACCGCGACGGCATGATCAAAAACGTAGCGTTCACAAACGCTTTCGTAGCGGCGAACAGCGGTTATATCTGTTCCGCGGGCGGCGGCAAGATCGAAAACGTTTACGTGCAATATAAGAGCGTTGGCAAAGGCTCGCCCGATAGGGTGAACGGGCGCTATCACGGCACGTTCTTTTCCTACGGCGCGCAAATGGGGGCGGAGGTTTCTAATTGCTTCATAGACGCTTCCAAAGCCGAGTTTTTCAATAAGGATATGCTTCGTCTCGGCGGCGTGAATAGCTGGGTGGAATATAAAAACACCTTTATCGTCTGCGGGGACGAGGACGCGAGAAACGGTTCTGGCGTGAGCGCGGTATACGCGGATATCCACGCGTTCGTTGCGGATAAATCGGCGCAACTCGCGGTTTCCAAGCTGGACGGCGATTTTTGGACGCTTCGCGGCGGCGTGTTGCTTCCCGTATCGGTGTACGATTCGGTTTACAAAAACGCAGAGATCGGCTTTGCAGATTCCGTGGGCGATCACGTGATGGCAAATTCTTCGTATACGATCGCGCAAAAACGTGATTTCGTAAAGTATACCGTCAGCGACGGGAACGTTACCGTCGAGGGAAATAGGCTGATTATCGGCGCGCTTGCAAACGGCGCAAAGATCACCGTTACGATGACTTCTCTTTGGGACGATACGGATAGCGTGAGCAAGGAATTTACCGTGTTGGTGATCACCGAGAATCAAGATCTGACGGCGACGGGCGCGCGCGCGTACATTGATTTATCTACGGGCAAAGTGGATTTTGGCAGCGACTTTACGACGAAGCCCGATTTGAGCGGCGTGCTGTACTATACCTACCAAAGCGGCGACGTAACCACGCTGGACGCGCTTGCGCTTGGCAACGGCACTTTGGTTGCGGTAACGCCGACGAAGACGATCGCCTTTAATTATTGCGCGGTAACCAAAATTTTGAATACCTTTGCCGATCTTTCGGCGCTCAAATACACGGGCGCAAACAGCACTTCGGGGAACTGGTACACGATCGACGGCTACTACGCGTTGGGCGGCAATATCGACGGCAACGGCGCAACGGTCAGCGGCTCTACGCCCGCGTGGAACGCAGGCATTGGATTTGTCGGCACGTTGGACGGCAGAGGCTATACGGTTTCTAATTTCAGCGCAACCGAAAACGGCTTGTTCGGGCACGTTTCGGGGGCGACGATCAAGAATATCAAATTCGAAATGAACAGCGCGGGCGATAAGGCGCTTGCGTACGCGTTCAGAAGCTGTACGATCGAAAACGTAACTTTGAAGTTGAACAGCCTTACCTATCCCGGCTACGGTTCCGTGCTTTCGAGCGAATTGCGCAGTTGTACGATCACGAATTTGACGGTAGACGTTTCGTCGATCACTTTCACGGGCGGGTATGCGCTTTCGAAAGACGTTTCGAGTAATACGTTCACGAATACCGTCGTAATCGTTAAGGACAGCTCGTACAATATCACCGCTACGGGTACGCCCAGCGGGATCACCGTACGAACGGCATAATCAAAAATAAGGTATTGGAAAAATTAAGAGCAAAACTCTTGAAATAAAAAAATGGAGGAAAATTATGAACAAAAAGCTTTTGGCAATTTTGGGCGCGGTAGCGGCTTTGTCGATGTTCGTATCTTGCGACGGCAATACGCCCGACGACGGCGGCAACGAACACGAGCATTCCTATCAAACGGAATGGTCGTACAACGAAACCGATCATTGGCACGCGTGTGAGGGCGAGGACTGCGCCGAGGTAAGCGGCAAGGAAGCGCACCACGGCGGCACGGCGACGCACAGCGCGGCGGCAGTCTGCGAGGATTGCGGGCAATCGTACGGCACGCCGATTTCGCACAGCTACACCATAACGGATAAAGACGGCGAGTACCATTGGAACGAATGTGCTTGCGGCGCGATCGACGAAAGCTCTAAGGTAGCGCATAATTACGAGGCGAAAACTTCCGCAACGGAGCATTGGGAGGAATGTGCTTGCGGCGCGGAAAAAGCGGATAGCAGAGCTGCGCACAGCTACACTGTGGCGAATAAGGACGGCGCGAACCATTGGAACGAATGTGCTTGCGGCGCGATCGACGAAAGCTCTAAGGCGGCGCACAGCTACACCGTAGCAAAGAAGGACGGCACGAACCACTGGAACGAATGTGCTTGCGGCGCGATCGACGAAGCCAACAAGGCGGCGCACAGCTACGCATGGAAATATTCCGAAACGGAGCATTGGGAAGAATGTGCTTGCGAACAGGAAAAAGCGAATAGCAGAGCTGCGCACAGCGCAACCGTTTGGACGGCGGGTACCGAAGCGAATACGAAAGTCGGTTCCTGCGTTTGCGGCGGCAAGAACGATATGAGAACGATCAAGACGACTTTGACCACCCGTCAAGAGATCGTATTGAACGTAACGGGCGGCGAAGTAGCGAACGCGACGGCGACGGTCTCGTTGGCGGAAGTGGGCGCGGACGATCTTACCGTAACGAAAGTGATCTACGGCGACAACGTGGAATTGACGAACGCGCAAAACGAAGCGACGGGCAATTCGTACACGATCTCGCTTGAAAATATGGCGGCGGATCAATCCGGCGAAAAGTGGATCATCGTAACGGCAACGACGGCAGACGGCGCTTCGCACGATATTTATGTTCCCGTGCTCTTCATTACGAAAGAAATCAAAACGCTTTCCGATCTTTCGGAGGTAGCATATACGGGCGGAACGACTTCGATCAGCGGTTATTTCGTGCTTGCCAACGATATTAACGGTAACGGCAATTCGCTTACGGCTGCTACGCAGGGTAGCGATCAAGCGGCTAACGGCTTCCGCGGTACGTTCGACGGCAGAAACCATAAGATCTACAATTATACCAGCGCTTCGAAGCAAAACGGTATTTTCGGGGCGATCGGTCAAGGCGCAGTCATCAAGGATTTGACGATCCAAGCGAACGGCGCAATCGCAGTATTGGCGAACGCGGCGCGCAGCGCGACGATCGAAAACGTAAACGTAACATGCGAATCGTTTGCTTGGGGCTGGTCGGCTGCTCTTTGCTTCCAGATCAACGGCACGACGGTGAAAAACGTTACGGTGGATACGGGCGCGGCTACGACTGGCTCGCACGTGCTTTGCCAAACGTACGACGACGCGGCAACGTTTGAAAACGTTACGGTGAAAACTTCCCTCGTCGTTACGACGGATTCGAAAGGTATCCCTGCGGGCGTTACCGTAATTGCGTATGATACGACCGCTTATTATGCGGAAAACGGCGTTGCGGTTACCTTAAAGAGCGACAAATTTAAAGTGGACGACGAAGTGAGCGTAAACGGCACGAAAGTAACGGTTACAACGGCGGGCGAGGTTACGGCAACGCTCAGCGGCTTGACGGTAGGCACGGCGAACACTGTTGAATGTATCGGTTCGAATTACGGCGTTTTGTATAACAACGTTATCTGTGCAACCAAGGTCATTAAGACGATCGACGATCTTGCGGCGGTGAAATATACGGGCACGAATATCACGGGCTACTACGTGCTTGGCGGCGATATCAACGGGAACGGCGCGACGATTTCCGATGGCACGAAAGGTTGGAGTCAAAACCATGGTTTCTGCGGAGACGCGATCTTTGACGGAAGAGGTTATACGATTTCCAATATTACGGTAAGCGGTAACGGTATTTTCGGTACGTTGGGTAAATCCACGGTGAAAAACGTGAAATTTACAGACGTTACGCTTTCGGGCGGTAGCTCGCTGTTTGCGCACGCAATGTATAATACGAAGCTGATCGACGTTTCCGTAACCTACGCAAGTATCGGTTCTACGGCAACGGGTATGCTGGTCGGTACGCAAATGGGTACGAATACCTCTTGGACGAGAGTTACGTTGACGGCAACGGGTATCGACGTTCCCAACGTTCTGGGGAATAAAGTAGACCTTTCGACGGTATCGTTCACGGACGTAGTGATCAATGCGAAGTCGGTTGCGTTAATCGGTACGGGCGGTCAAGGCGCAGATAAGACGGACGAGATCACGGCTGCTCCTGCGGGCGTTACGATCAACACGACGGCTACGGAAGAAGCATAACGCTTCATCGTTCAACAAATGTAATAAAACGCGTACTGCCGACGCCGCTTTTGCGGCGGCGTCGGCAAAGGTACGCTTTGCGTTGCGGAAAAATCCAAAATGTCATTGCGAGCGAAACGAAGTGAAGCGCGGCAATCTCATAGAAATATTTCCATAACGCCGCCGAAGGCGGCAATTCACGAAAAACGAACGTTTTTCAATTCACGCGCCGTTCGGCGCAATTCACGATTGCCGAATGGCAATCAATTCACAATCAATAATATGTCCTTGACGGAGCAATAACATGAAAAAGAAACTCAGTTTGATTTTAGCGCTTGCTTGCGCGTTATCGTTTGGGCTTTCGGCTTGCGACGGCAATACGCCCGCACCCGAAGAAACGCCGCATACGCATACGCAGAGCAACGCATTGAGTAGCGACGGCGAAAATCATTGGTATGCCTGCGTAGGCTGCGACGAAAAATTCGATATTGGCGCGCATACGAAAAATCCCATGCTTTTGAGCGACGGGGAATACGAATGGTATGAATGCGTCGTTTGCGAAGCAATTATGGAAAAAACCGCGCATACCCATTCGGCGGGAACGAGCTATTTAAGCTCGACTGCCACTCATTGGCACGAATGTACCGTATGCGGCGAAAAAATAGACGAAACGGCGCACCAAGAGCCGCAAGATTGGACGGCGACGGACGAATACGCGCACGCAAAGGCTTGTGAAATTTGCACCGCGCCGCTCGCTTCCGATTTGCACTCCGTAGACGAAACCGCTTGGGTGGAAAACGGCACAATTCATACGCAAGATTGCGGCGATTGCGACAAAACGGTAGCGGAAGCGCACAGCGCGCTTGCGGGTTATCAAAAGAGCGAGGGAAAGCATTGGCAAACCTGTAAATGCGGGGCAACGCTGAACGAACGCGAACATTCCGTTTCTACGGTGAACAGAGCCACCTATCAAGCGTATTGCGAATGTGGCGAGATCGTTGGGCAGGTGAACGTACAATTGCCTTTGCAAGCGATCGACCTTGCCGTAGTGGACGGCGTAAAAACGGCGACGACGGGCAGTATCGATCTTTCTTCCGTGTCCGAAGACGATTTTACGGTAACGTCCGTAACGATCGGGGAGGATACGATTGCGGGCGCGATGGATAGCAACAAAATTTATTCCTTCTCGCTCGCCGATTACAGCGCTTCTTCAACGGGCAGAAAATCGCTTTCGCTCACGCTGAATTGGCGGGGCGTGGAAGTATCGTTGTCATCGGAGATTGCGTTCGCAACGAAAGTGATTAAAACGCTCGACGATCTGGCGGCGGTTCGCTACACGGGCGACAGCTCCAATAGCAGTAGCAACGCCTATGCTACGTACGGCTATTTCGTGCTTGGCGGCAATATCGACGGGGCGGGCGCAACGCTTGGCGACGCAAAACCTACTTGGCAACAGGATATTGGGTTCCGCGGTACTTTCGACGGATTGGGATATAAAATTTCCAACGTAAAAGTGGGTTCGAATGGCTTGTTCGGCGCGCTTTGCTACGGCTCTAAAGTGAAAGACTTCACTTTAGAGGGTACGCTGACCAATTACGGCCTTGCGTATGCGTTGCGGACTGCCACGCTGGAAAACGTTACCGTTAAAATTACGGGCGGTTCGGGTACGGCGGCGATCGCCAGGGAAATCAACGGTTCTTCGGTGACGAATTGTACGATCGACGTTTCGGCGGCAACGGTTACGGACGCGATCAGCACGAGCGGTTCGGGCTTTACCAAGGTTACGGTCATTGCCAAGCAGGGCGCGGCGTTCGTCGGCGGCTCTACCGCCGTTCCGAGCGGCGTAACGGTGCAGTATGCAGACTAAAAAAAGCGAGTGGGCAAGGGCTTGCATAGCCCTTGCCGCTTCTGAAAATAAATCGTAGTGAGAATTGCTATGCAGATTTATCATTTCCCCGTCGGCGTACGTGCCGAGGTCGATTTTGAACGCGGGGTCATTCATCAAATTACGAAAAACGGGCAATCGCTGATCTTTGGCGAAGTGCCGTTTTTTGCCGTAAAAATGCGGACGAAAAAGGGCGAAAAACGCGTCGTCAGCGGCGCGGAATGTCGGTTTTCGGGCTTTGAGCAAGGCGCGGCGGTTTACGCGCATAAAGATTTTGACGCGTGCGTGCGCGTAAGAGCGGAAGAAAACGCGCTCGTTTGGGGGATTGCGGTTAAAAACAAAACGCAGGATCTTTTGGAATGGGTGGAGTTGCCGTCTTTGGGCGTAAAAGAAAAGCTCCGCGACGAAGAAAACGGCGTGGGGGAGATCGTTTATCCGTTCAACGAGGGCTGTATCGTTTCGAATATGCAAAAGCGGGAAAATTTCCCTTTCCGATATTTGGAACCGGAATATCCCAGCTACGGGAAATACAGTATTTTCCCGAATATGATCTCGTCGCAATTTTTGGCGTATATCGCAAACGGCTTGGGCGTGTATCTTGGTTTGCACGATCCCGAACGCACGACGAAGCATATCGATTTCCGCTACGATAAGGATTGTATCAAATTGCAAACGCGCACCTTTTGCAACGCCGATTACGGGCAGGATTACGAAATGCCGTTTCCGTGCGTAATGCAGTTTTTCGAAGGCGATTATTATAGCGCGTGCGAGATCTACCGCGCTTGGTTTGAAACGCATTTGCCCAAAAATTTAAAGAAGATCAAGGATGCTCCCGATTTGCCGAAGTGGTATTCGGAGTCCCCCATCGTGGTGGCGTATCCCGTGCGCGGAAAATTCGATACGGATACGATGACTCCGAACGGGCTTTATCCCTACGAAAACGCGTTGCCCATCTTAAAGGACCTTTCAGGTCAAACGCAAAGCCGCGTAATGCCGATCCTGATGCATTGGGAAGGCACGGCGCCTTGGGCGCCGCCGTATATGTGGCCCCCGTTTGGCGGCGAGGAGCAGTTTTGCGCGTTCGTGCAAAAGGCACACGCGGAAAATATGCTCGTGGGCTTGTATTGCAGCGGTATGGGTTGGACGCAGCAAAGCCATCTGATCGCGGAATATAACCGAGAAGCGGATTTTATCCGCGAGGATATCAAAAGCATCGTTTGCAGCGATTCGAACGGCGAAATTTCCAGCACCATTTGCACCGCACAGCGGCGCGGTTACGATCTCTGTCCCGCTTGCGAGCGCGCGAAAACGCTGTTCGTTTCCGAGATTGAAAAGCTCGTGAATAGCGGCGTGGATTACGTGCAGGCAATGGACCAAAACCACGGCGGCAACAGCTATTTTTGTTATAGTTCCGCGCACGGGCATACGCCCGCGCCCGGGAAATGGCAAGCGGAAGAAACGCTGAAAATGCTCGATCGTATTGAAAAGGGAAACGTGCTGTTGGGCTGTGAAAGCGCGGCGGGCGAACCGCTTTTATCCGCGCTCCGTTTTTCCGATAACCGTTTCGAGCTGAATTATTATCTGGGCTTGCCCGCGCCCTTGTACGGGTATATCTATCACGAATACGCGAACAACTTTATGGGCAACCAAATCTGCCATATGCTTTCGCACGAGGAATACGATTATTCCTATCGCGTAGCGCATTCCTTTATTTGCGGAGATATGCTCACGGCGGTCATCGACGATCAAGGGAATATTGCGTACGCGTGGGGGAGCAGCTGTTTTAAAAACCATACCGATAAGGCTACGGCGGTTGCAATCTTGAAAAATCTCAACGCATGGCGACAAAAGGGAGGTAAAGAATTTTTACATACGGGGCGCATGATTCCCCCGATGAAAATTACAGCCGAGGGTAAAAATACCTTCGTTTTAGAGGACGGCAGTATTTTGGAAGTGGAAAAGGCGCTGTATAGCGCGTTCGAATACGAGGGCGAAAAACGGCAGTTCGTCGTCAACTATAATCTGCAACCCTTGCAGGTGAAATTCGAAGCCGCCGCCACCGTTTACGAAACGCCCGATCTTTCAAGCGTAAAAGCGGGTTTGAACGAATATCAAATCCCACCGCTTTCGGCAATTATGCTCAAAATTTGAAAAATGAGTAAAAATTCAATACGGATTGGTAAAAAATGCCCATTGACAAAAAAACGGGCGAAGTGTTAAAATATTATACGAGAGGAAATCAATGAAAAAATTTTTGATATTGTTGATCGCTTTTACGGCGGCGCTTTGCGCAACCGCGTGCGAACCGATCGAGCCGCCCGTAGAAGAAACGCCGATCGAAACGCCTGAAAACGGCGGAGAGAATTCCGAGGGCGGAGAAGAAACGCCCGATCAGGGCGAGGACGGCGGCGAACAAACGCCAAGGGAATATACGGTGTATTTCAACGCCAAGGGCGGCACGGTGGAGATCGAGAGCAAAAAAGCCGTATACGGCGAAGCGTTCACCCTGCCCACGCCCGATCGCGGCGACGAATACGAATTTTTGTATTGGAAGAACGCGCAGACGGGCGAGCGTGTGAACGGGGGCGAGTACGCGTTTGAAAGCGATCTGTATTTGGAAGCGGTTTGGGATACCGCTTGGGCGGGCGCGTAAACAGCTTGGGAACAACCGCACCCCATGGGGTGTTTGCTATCTTCAATAGCAAACAAAATAAATTTATCAAGCCGCCGCGCATACCGCGCGGTAAAAGGAATAATCGGGTACGAAAATAACAAAAAGAGGAGTAAAAAATATCTTGGAGAAAGAACCTATGAAAGAATATCAAACACCATTGGCAACGATCGTCTATTTTCAAGACGAAATCGTTAGAACTTCCGATAACATCGGCGGCATACCTATCGGCGAAGAGAATATATGGGGTATTTAAGGAGGTACAGTATGAAGAAAACGACGAAAAACGTAATTGTATCTATGCTCCTTTGCACGTCGCTCGTTAGCGTAGCGGCGGGCGTTGCCGTGATTTCCGCTCCGCATAAGGCGAACGCGGAAGTACAAACGCTCGATACCTTTCAATTAAAGGAATACGGCGAGATCAGAAAATATTCTCCCCTCGGGCTTCGTTTTATCGCGACGATCGACGAGAATATCAAAGCGCAATATCCTGAAACGGGCGGTTGGACGTACGGCACGACGTTAATGCCCACGCAATTGATCCCCGACGGGGAAGAATTGACGATCGATACGCAAAAATCGTTTGAAATCCCCACAACGAAATGGGCGAACGGTACGGAAATTCCCACCTATTACAGCGTTTTGGCAGGCAAGGACGAGAGCGGAAATATCGTTGATCTGCCCGAAAGCTATTATAACGTTCCCATTTCCGCGCGCGGCTACGTTACGAACGGCACGGAAACCTATTACACGGCAAATACCGTAGAAAGAAGCGTTGGTTATATTGCGGCGGTGAACGTGGCGACGGGAAAAGATACTTCCGAATTATTGCAAACGATTGCGGCGGCAACGACGGTAGAGCTGAAACAAACCGTCGCGGAAATGTCCACGGTGGAAAGTTCCGCGTTGCTCGTAAATAAAATCGCAAACGAAAGCGGCGTGGCTACGTTATACGTTGGCGGCGTGCCTTATACGGGCGCGCAGATTTCCTATACCGCGAGCGGCTCGAACGTGAGCGCGGAAAACGGAACGGTGAAAGCCCTTTCCGCAGGTTCTGCTTCCGTTACGGCAAGCATAGAATTTTTGGGAAAAACGTATACGCTCGATTGTCCGCTCACGATCAACGACGAATACGAATTTTATAGCGATTACTCTATTTTAGTACCCGCAGGCACTTTGAGCGCGAATTACGCCGCGCCCGTAACGTACGCGGCGAACGATCTGCAAAAGCTTTTCAAAGAAGCGACGGGCGTAACCTTGCCTATCGTGGAAGAAACGGGCAGCGAAACGACGGGCGGAAAATACATATCCCTCGGCGCGACGAGCCTTGCGGCGGAAAACTCGGTTGATATTACTTCGGTGAAAGACACCGCTTCGGCTTTAAAGACTGTGAACAGCACGGTATTTTTGAAAGGGAACACGGACGAGGGCACCATGTACGGCGCGTACGAGCTGCTCGGCGCGTGGTTCGGCTACGAATACTATGCAAAAGACACCTATTCTTTGAATAAAGTGATGGCGGTGGATTTGCCCGAAACTACCGAATACGATCCCGCGATCGAATACAGCATTTCGCCCAGCGACGATATCGGCACGAACGACAACCTGTTGAACAAATACAGAATGAACAACTGGTACGACGATATCATGGTGGTGAACGGCGGGCGTATCCACAATACGTTCAGCATTTTGCCCCCGTTTAGCAATATGGAAAGCAGCGAAACGGCAGGGAATTATACAACTTATCCGGAATGGTATACCGCTCAATATTCTGGCACTGGGCGTACCTTTACCGACGATTACGGCAGAGCTTGCCCTTACGAGCTTTGCTTTAATGCGCGTGGCGATAGTGAAAAATATGCGTTAATGGTAAATACGGCGGTTGCACAATATACGGCGGCGTTAGAAGCGGATAAAACGCTGAACAAGGCGAGCTTATCCATTCGCGATAACGTTATTTGGTGTCAATGTTCGGCTTGTTGTAATCGATCTGGGAATGTGTTTTCGGGATATACTTATACCTACAAAGAAACGCCTACGGACGCAGCGCTTGATTTCCTCAACGACGTATGCGCGGGGATCAGAACTTGGATGACGGAAAATAACGACCCTCGCTTAAATACCTTCCGTATGATTTTCTTGGCGTACTATACGACGGGCGCGGCGCCCACGACGGAAACCACGCTCGATCCGTATATCGACGTATGGTTTGCTGAATCGTTCGCCGTGTACACCCTGCCCATGAACGATTCGACGGCGGCGGGCGAAACGTCCACGGCTTGGACGAATTTGCAGGCTTGGGCGGCTCTTTTGGATCAAAGCCAAAACTGCACGAACGGCACAAGAAACAACAACCTGCTCGTTTGGACGTACAATTCGAATATGTACCAATTGCTCGCTCCTTACGATAGCTTTAACAGTATGCGCGTGAACTACGGCTTGTTCGAAGGCTTGAACGTAAACAGCGTGTATAACTATACCGATTCGGCAATGTCCGCTTGGGCTTCGCTGAAAAAGTACTTGGCTTCTCAGCTCGCTTGGAATGCAAATCCCAACGATACCGAATGGGACGGTTGGATCGATAACTTCTTCGCAAACGCTTACGGCGCGGGCGCAACCGAGATGCAAGCTTGGTTTGAAGATTATCTTACCTATGCGGCTACGATCGCGAACAAATTCAACGTAGCGCATAACATTACAACAGATCCTATCACTGGCTCAATCTATTTGGACGTTGCTACGAGCGAATTTTTCTCGCAAACAGAGCTTGAAGAATGGCTCGGCTATGCAACCGCGGCGCTTGCGGCGCTTGATCAAAACGATCCTAATTACCAAACCTATTATAACAATATCGCATTAGAGCGGCTTTCGCCCATCTATCTGTTGTTAGAAATTTACGGGGATTCGTTGGATGAAGCAACGAAGATCGATTACGTGGCGACTTTCTGCGGCGAGGCAGTAAGTCTTGGCGTTACGAAAATCGGGCATACCAAGGATATCGACGAAACTCTTGCGAAATATAATGCGCTTTTGGTGGCAGAAAGCAGCGTTGCAGTCGGCGTTGGCGAAACGGTAGAAGCAACGGATATTTTTGATAACGAAGCGATTGCTTCGATCATGGTGAACGGCACGAACGTTTATAACGAGGACGGCTCGCTGAGCTTGGCTTCGACGGCAACGGGCGTTTATAAAGCGATCGTAACGGGCGAAAACGGCACGAAGAAGATCGTAGAGCTTCATTATGCGGATAAAGTTATCAGAACGGTAGCCGATCTTGCGGCGGTGAAGTATACGGGCACGAATATTACGGGCTACTACGTACTTGACGGCGATATCGACGCGGCGGGCGCGACGATCAGCGGCGCAAGCTACGGTTGGAGCCAAAATAACGGCTTCCAAGGCGTATTCAACGGTAGAGGTTATACGATTTCGAATATTGCGGTAGGCTCTTACGGTATCTTCGGTACGCTTGGCGGTGCAACCGTACAAAACGTGAACTTTACGGGCATTAACTTGACTGCCCACAGCTCCTTGTTAGCTTGGACGATGTACAAGACGACCGTAGAAAACGTAAATGTTACGTATGCGGCAATCGATACGACGACGCCTGATTGGAGAGGCGCGGGCTTGTTGGTTGCAAGACAAACGGGAACGCAAAGCGTTTGGACGAACGTTACGTTGGATGCAACGGGCTTGGAAATTCCCATTGCACTTGGTCTTGAGCTGAATGATCTTACGGGATCTGACGTGGAAATTAAGGCTGCTTCCGTTTCTGTTATTGGCTATTCGGATAACGGCACGACGGCTATAACGGAATGGCCTACGTTCATTACGTTTACTAAGACGGTTAAGACGGTAGAAGAAACGATTTCTACGGAAGTATTGACGGAAGTAAGCGGCGCAACGTTTACGCATAGCAGCTTCACGGCGGGTGAAACGGTTACGATGACGGTAAACGGAAATGCTGTAACGGCAACGGCGTACGACGGCTACGTAACGGTAGGCGATTTGAGCGGCGTAGGCATGACGGTCGGCAACGGCGGTTATACGGCAGTTATCACGACGAGCGATTATATCCTCACTTATGCGAACGTATTCTATGCAACGCAGATCATCAACGATCTGAGCGAGCTTTCCGTGGTGCAAGCAACGAGCACTTCCGATGAAATTTATGGCTACTATGTACTTGGCAACGACATCGACGGCAATGGCGCAACGCTTGCAAATACCGTACAAATTTGGAATCAGAACCAAGGATTTAGAGGAACGCTTGACGGTCGCGGACATACGATCAGCAACTTTAATACGGGCAACTACGGTATCTTCGGTAACCTTGCTTATGGTGCAGTTATGAAGAATGTTACGTTGAACGTGAACAAATCGAATTCAAACGTAATAGCTTATGCGGTGCGTGCGGCGAAGATTACGGACGTAACGGTGAACGTAGGCGCAATTCAAAGTGCAACTTGGTATGCGCTTGCGGATGAAATGAATAATTCGACGGTAACGAACTTGACGGTAGTCTATGCAGAGGGCGTGTTAGTATCGGAAAAATCCCGCGTACTTTGTAAGTCGTATACTTCAACAACGTTTACAAACGTAGCGATCACAACGAACATTCAAAACGCGGAGATGATCACGAATAGCGGCACTCCTGACGGCGTAACTGTTACAACGATCGGTAAACTTCCTACCGTAGAAGAAACGATTTCTACGGAAGTATTGACGGAAGTAAGCGGCGCAACGTTTACGCATAGCGGATTTACGGCGGGCGAAACGGTTACGATGACGGTAAACGGAAATGCTGTAACGGCAACGGCGTACGACGGCTACGTAACGGTAGGCGATTTGAGCGGCGTAGGCATGACGGTCGGCAACGGCGGCTATACGGCAACTATCACGACGGAAGATTATATCCTCACTTATACGAATGTATTCTATGCAACGCAGATCATCAATGATCTGAGCGAGCTTTCCGTGGTGCAAGCAACGAGCACTTCCGATG
>JAFTPZ010000012.1 GCA_017463025.1 Clostridia bacterium | reverse complement strand
GTATATAGCAGGGGAACACCAGGGGAGATATATAGAGAACTGAGTGATAACGATATAGTAGGGACATATTTGGATTTTGTGACGAAGTACGTACTTTGGGATGATGTGATTGATTGGGAGAGGGATATAAAGAATTACGGAAAAAGTGCAACGTCTGCGCCTATAATATAGGCAACTAAAAAGGGATAGGGAAAAATGAAAACGCCTGTACGAAGGGAGTACGAGGCGTATTTTGGCGTGGTGAAATGATAAAAATGGGTTAAAGAAAATGCCGAAAAAAAGAAAAACGGCGGTATTTCGCAAACGGAATCGTGCGAAAACCGCCGTTTTTTCGGCATTTAAGCCTGTCAAGTAGGTAAGTAAGAGCAACGACACCTTGACCGCGCGCCGCAGGCGCGCGCTCGTATAGTCAAGGTGTCGTCTTATGCTCGTATAATATAAATAAAATATAAAACAATTCATAACGACGCGAATATTACCTGCAAAAGAAAAGATTCGGATATGTTTTAGGCTAAGAAACGGCAAAACGAGAGGAGTCGTTTTTGTTAACGGGTAAGGTAGATCGTACATTCTATCGGATATTTAAAATATGGATTTATATAGACAATCTTTAATTTATAAGATTTTTTCTATAATAAATAATTGCGAGGGACGGGAAAAGAGTGTTATAATATTTATAAATTATAAACAAATCCAAATCACAAAAGGGGATATAAAAATGAATAATATTATTTTTGCGGATTCGAAATGGATAAGCGACGGTCGAAGTACGACATCCGGAGAAACGGGTTATTTAATGCCTGTTTTGGAATTCAGACGGCAGTTTTATTATGAACGTCGATCTGACAAAGCCGTTTGTTATATATCGGGTTTGGGTTTTTTCGAGCTTTTCATCAATGGGGAAAAAGTGGGAAATGAAGTTTTAACCCCTTCGTTTTCGAATTATGATAAGCGGTATTATTATTGCGTTTTCGATATTGCCGACTACTTGGAGGCTGGAAAAAATATAATAGCGATCAAAGTCGGGAACGGGCATTATAATCAAACGGAGGGGGACGCGTGGCGGTTTGAAAGTGCGTCGTGGCGCGATACGCCTAAGCTTCTTTTCAGCTTGTTTGTTGGTGATAGATCTGTTTTAAACTCGGATACGTCTTGGAAAGTGCGTCGGAGCAAAACGACCTATCACAACAGCCTCCGAACGGGGGAATTTTACGACGCAACGCAAGAAGACGGATTTATGGGTTTGGATTATATAGACGACGTTTGGGCGAATGCGAAGATCGTAGTGCCGCCCGCCGGCGTGGCGACGCAGGAATTTATGCCTCCGATCAGAGAGTGCGAAGCGATTCGCCCGATAGATATTTGGCGCTCGGAAAAAGGTTGGGTATTCGATTTTGGCGTGAATATCGCGGGCTATGCTGAAATTTCCGCAGAGGAGAAAGCGGGAGTTGAAGCCGTAATGCGATATGCCGAACGGTTGAACGGTAAGGAGATCGACCAAAAAGAAATTGATAAGCATATATATTCGGGCGAAGGCTCTTGCGATAAATATAAGTTTAAAGGCGTAGGCAGGGAAACGTGGAAGCCGTCGTTTACTTACCACGGATTCAGATACGTGGAGATCGCGGGGTTGTCGAAAGAACCCGATAAAAATACGCTGAAAGCATACTTTATACATACCGATTTCGAACGAGTGGGGGATTTTTCAACTTCGGACGAATTGCTGATTTGGGCGTACGAAAGCGGCATCAGATCGTTTTTATCTAATTATCAATCCTTTCCTACCGATTGTCCGCATAGGGAAAAGAACGGTTGGACGGGCGACGCACAATTGTCGTGTGAATATGCGTTGAGAATTTTCGATATGGAGAATGCTTATAAAAAATGGTTGACGGATATTCTCGATTGTCAAAAAGATAACGGCATTATTCCCTGCATCGTTCCGACTTCCGCGTGGGGCTATACTTGGGGATCGGGGCCTGCTTGGGATTACGCTTTGTTCAAAATCCCTTACGCGATCTATAAAGAGACGGGGAAAACCGAATGTCTTGAGTTGGTTTACGAGGCGGCGCAAAAATATCTTGATTACGCATTGCATTATAGGCAAGGCGGGTTGGTCGAATTCGGGTTGGGCGATTGGTGTTATCCGCTGAAAGTGAAGGATATCAAAGTCGCGTCGAATGAGTTTTCGGATTCGTGTTATTATTACGATATGCAAAAGATCTCGGCGTTTATTGCCGAGTTGAAGGGCGATACCGATAAGGCTCGTCAATATTCGGAGGCGGCGGAACAAACCAGGCAAGCCATCGTTAAAAAATATATATCCGATAACGTTGTGGACGGCGGCGGACAGGGCGCGGCGGCGCTCGTGTTGCGGTTTGGGATCGTCGATGGAGAAATTGGCAAAAAAATTGCGGATAAGCTTGCTGAGATCATTAAAAAAGACGAATATCAAATCAAGGTAGGTATTCTAGGTTTTAAAGCTTTGATGTATGCTTTGCCGCAATACGGATATCAAGACGTCGTGTATAAAATGTTGGCTCGATACGAGTATCCGTCCTTCGGGTATTGGAAAAACCAAGGCGCCACGAGCCTTTGGGAAGATTGGGAGGGCTCGCAATCTTTAAATCATCATATGTACGGCACGGTCATCGATTATTTGCAACGCGATATCGCAGGGGTAAAAAACGTGGGCGTTGCTTACGATAAGGTTCTTTTCGAGCCGTACTTTTACGCCGAAAATTGCAGCGCGAGCCTTTATAAAAACACGAAATTCGGGAAGCTTGTGTTTGGCTGGGAAAAAACAGGAAAGACGATACGCTTGAATGCGGTCGTTCCCAGCGGGATCGAGGCGAAAATAAAGCTTTTCGGAGAGGTTTACGATATAAAAGTAGGCGAATGGAGCCATAGCGTTTCGATGTAACGAAAGACCGATCGAAAATGAGCAAAATATCGAACGGGAAATGATCCGATACTTATGCGAACGCAAAAAAAGGTGAAAACAGAATGAATGTATTGTTGATTAGTATTTCTCTTGCCGCAGCACTCGGCGGAAATGTATTGAAAAAATATTATACGAATAAAGCGACGAGCGGCTCGACGGCGGTATTTCTTTATAATACCATCGTTGGGCTCGTTTCCGCGATCGTTTTATTTGCGTGGGGCGGGATCGCGCGGGTTTCTTTATTCACGTTGCTTTTGGGCGTGATTTTCGGTTTGGTGACGACGTTGCAAACGGTAACGATGCTCAAAGCGTTGCAGATCGGTCCTATGTCTTATACGTCGCTGATCACTTCCTTTTCCACGCTTATACCGACGTTGTCGGGGGTATTGTTTTTCGGGGAAAGTATAGAAGCGGCGCATATAATCGGGATCGTACTTATGCTGATAAGTTTTCTTTGCGCAATAGAAAAACGCGCCGACGAAAAAGAAACCTCTGTGAAATGGCTTGCGCTTTGTTGCGTTGCTTTTCTCTGTACGGGCGGGATCGGCGTTATGCAAAAGGTACATCAAAGGTCTGTTTATAAAGACGAGTTGAACGCTTTCTTGGTGGTCGCGTTCGCCGTTTCGTTTTTGTGCTCCGCCGTAATGGCGATAGCTTATAGTAAAAGAGAGAAAACGGCTTTGTTGCCCAAAACGGAGAAAGGGAAAATAAACGGGCTTCTACTCGGCGGTGTGGCTTTGGCAGGGGGATGCGTAGCCGTAAATAATAAATTGAATTTGTATTTGTCGGGGGTTATGGATAGCGCGATGTTTTTCCCCATCGTCAACGGCGGGGGCTTGGTGCTGACGACCCTCGGTGCCGTGTTGATTTTTAAAGAACGATTGTCAAAAAAACAATGGTGCGGCGTCGTTATCGGTATCCTTTCGGTGATCTTGCTTTGTAACCCTTTTGCATAGTTTTTTTCATAAAGGTTTTAGATAAAAAAATATAAATTTAAAATGAGTTCTGTATAGCGCAGGGCTCATTTTAAATTATACGGAAACAAAGATCTTCAAAATATTTTTATTTCTTAAAGACGGATCATAGATAGATCAAAAAGCTGTGGAACAACGATCGATTTTTTTAATAAAGCCGTCATTTTACGAAAAAATCTTTAATTTATATGTATTTTTCTTGAATATGTGGTTGCGTTGATATACAATGCGTGTTATGATATAGAAGAAAATGTGGGATTGTACGCAAT
The DNA here is from genome assembly GCA_017463025.1 of Clostridia bacterium. Taxonomy (GTDB): domain Bacteria; phylum Bacillota; class Clostridia; order Christensenellales; family Borkfalkiaceae; genus Scatosoma. Next base: position 26,532 of record JAFTPZ010000012.1, on the reverse strand, counting down.
CGGCATTTAAAAATATTGCACGTAGGAGCAAAACAATGAACAAAATCAATTTATGCGGTGAATGGCGTATATGCGGAGGCGGATACGATACGCAAGGAGAGATACCCGGATCGGTGTATTCCGCGTTTCTCGATAAGGGACTGATGGAAGACCCGTATTATCGAGATAACGAGCTTTTTACGTTGGGCTTAATGGAAAACGACTTTGTCTTTTCACGGGAATTTATATACGATAAAGCTTGGAAGAAGACCTATTTGGTGTGCGAGGGCTTGGATACGCTTTGCGATTTGTATATCAACGGCGTTTTTTTAGCGCACACGGACAATATGCACAGAACGTATCGTTTCGACGCGACCGAATTGTTGCAAGAAGGGAAAAATCGTATAGAGCTGAAATTCAGCTCGTTTAATCGGTATATTAAGCAGGCGCAGGAAAAACGTCGCGTGTACGGAGTGGTGGACGCTATGAACGGCTATTCGCAAGTGCGGAAAGCGCATTGTATGAGTGGATGGGATTGGGGACCTCGTTTGCCCGACGCGGGGATCTGGCGGTCTATCTATCTAATGGAGACGGATATTCCGTATATCGCCGATTTTCGCATTTTACAACGGCATGAAAACGGACGCGTTTTCGTGACGGCAATCGTGAAAACGGAGGGGGCAGGTACGAGTTCATTGCAAATCGTCGCGCCCGACGGCAAAGCAACGGCGTTGGAAAACGGCGTTGAAAAGGAGATCGCAGATCCTTGTCTTTGGTGGCCCCACGGTTTGGGAGAACAGCCGTTGTATACGGTCAACGCGCGTATTATACACGAGGGGGTATGCGTTGACGAGCAGAGCAAGCGGATCGGTCTGCGTACCTTAAAGCTGATACGAAAACGGGACGAATATGGGGAAAGCTTTTATCACGAGGTCAACGGCGTGGGATTTTTTGCTATGGGCGCGGATTACATCCCCGAGGATAATATCCTTTCCCGTATCACCGAGCCTCGCACGCGCAAGCTTTTGGAAATTTGTCGTGATTCCAATTTTAACGCGCTTCGCGTATGGGGTGGCGGGTATTATCCCGACGATTATTTCTTCGAGATCTGCGACGAGCTTGGTATCGTCTTGTTTTTCGACCTTATGTTTGCGTGCAGCAGTTATCCGTTTGGGGACGAATTTACGGAAAACGTACTTGCGGAGGTGCGCGACAATATGACGAGGATACGTCATCACGCTTGTCTTGCCGTGATATCGGGAAATAACGAAATTGAAGGGATCTTGGATGGTAACGCGGAAAAATGGGGCGGCGACGTTGTGAGAAAGCAGTATTTGGATCTGTTCGAACGGGATATTCCCGACTTGCTGCAAACGCTGTGTCCTGAAATTCCTTACGCGCCTTCGTCGCCTTCGTCGTTCGGGCATTTCGAGGAGATACATAATCCCAACTACGGCGATCTGCATTATTGGGACGTATGGCACAGCAACCTTCCGTTTACGGCGTATCGCAACCTTTATCCGAGATATTTAAGCGAGTTCGGTTTTCAATCTTTCCCTTGCAAAAAGACAGTCGACGCATTTACCTTGCCGAAGGAGAGAAATATTTTCAGTCGCGTGATGGAAATGCATCAGCGCAACGGCACGGCAAACGCAAAGATCTTGGGGTATCTCGCGCAGACCTTTTTATATCCCGCGGATTTTTCCACGCTACTTTATGCATCGCAGCTCTTGCAAGCGGAAGCTATGCGTTACGGTGTGGAACATTTCAGACGCAATCGCGGTCGGTGTATGGGTACGCTCTATTGGCAACTCAACGATATTTGGCCCGTGGCAAGCTGGGCGAGCATCGATTATTATGGCAGATACAAAGCGCTTCAATACGTGGCGAAACGCTTTTACGCGCCCGTTCTCATATCCTGTGAAGAAACGGGAGAACGTTTCGGGGATTGCGGCGTGAACGAGGAAGGGCATACTTACGAAACGAAAGCGAAGCTCGCGGTTACCAACGATACGCGCGAAAACGTGAACGGAAAGGTGGTATGGAAGCTTTGTACCGTCAAAGGCGAGGTTTTGAAAACGGGAGTAGAATCGGTTTGTGTGCCCGCGTTGTCTGTAACAACTTTGAAAGAAATGGATTTTGAAAAGACGGACGTAGAGCATAACTATCTTTGGTTCGCCTTTGAACGGGACGGGGAAACGCTTTCCAGCGGTTGCGTTTTGTTTACAAGACCCAAATATTTCGATTTCGAAGACCCGCGTCTTTCCGCGGTGATCGAGGGAGATACGATCAAGGTAACGGCGAAAACGTTTGCAAAATGGGTGGAAATCGATTCCCCCGACAGCGATTTCGTGTTATCGGACAACTATTTCGATATGAATGCGGGAACGGTAGAAGTGAAGATACTTTCGGGCAAGCCGAAAACGCTCGCGCTTCGTTCCGCGTACGATATTCGTTGACAGAGAATAAAAAGGAAAGATATCGTTATGATACGGAAAGCGAAATGGATATGGTTGGATAAACGGAACGAGGCGGACGAATACGCTACTTTTATGCGCACATTTTCGTTCAAGGGCGGCGCGGCGCGGTTGCAAGTATGCGCGGAAACGAATTATTTGGCTTACGTCAACGGTAAAGCGGTGGCGTTCGGACAGTTTGCGGGGTATAAAACCGAAAAATATTACGACACCGTGGATATCGCGCCGTATTGTAAAACGGGCGAAAACGAACTGAAGCTCACCGTTTGGTATGAAGGATATAACAGCTTTACGCATATCGAGGACGGTGCGGGCGCGATCTTTGCGATAATCGCCGACGGAGAGCCCGCAGTTTACAGCGACGCAAACGTAAAAGGCGGCGTTGACGGCGGTTATGCGCAGGGCAAAAAAGAGCTTTTAACGGTGCAGATCGGTTATAAAAGCGGTATGCTCGCGGAGGGGAAGATCGCCCGTTATCCCGTTAAGGAAGTTCAAAAAACGTGCGTTTTAAAGCCTCGTCCCGTCAAGCGACCGATATGCGGGGATCTGGTGGAAGGAATACTGATCGACTCGAAAAAACGCGTGTACGACCTTGGCTCGGAGCAAGCGGGGTATCTGTATATCGATATCGATTGCGAAAGCGAGGGCGAGGTGATCGCGGCGTATGGCGAATATCTGGAAAACGGCGAAGTAAATCGTTTTTTGCCCGGCGGCTATAAAAACCTCGGCAGGGATTTTTCCTTTACGTTCGGCTGTAAAAAAGGCAATAACCGTTTTACGAATTATTTCGTGCGGCTGGCGGGGCGGTATTTGCAGGTATTCGCGCCTGCGGGAGCGACGGTCAACCGTATCGGCGTGATACCCTATTATTATCCCGTTACGGAAAAGGCGATCCCGTTGCAGGGCTTGGACAAGCAGATATACGAAACTTGCGTAAAGACCTTGCGGCTTTGTATGCACGAGCATTACGAGGATTGTCCTTGGCGCGAACAGGCTTTGTATGCGCTGGACAGCCGCAATCAGATGCTTTGCGGGTATTACGCGTTTGAAGAACACGAATTTCAGCGCGCAAATCTTGCGTTTATCGCCAAAGGCGTGCGCGCAGACGGATTGTTAGAGCTTACCTATCCCGCGGTAGATACGCCCGCAATCCCGTTCTTTTCGCTCGTGTATCCCGTAGCTGTGTACGAATATATCGCGCATACGGAGGATACGAGCTTGGCGGCGGAGGTATATCCGACCGTACGCGGTATTATGGACGTATTTTTATCCAAAGTGGAGAAAAACGGCTTGATCAAAAATTTTCCCGCGCCATATTGGAATTTTTACGAATGGACGAAAGGAAGCGACGGCGACGGGGAATTGATCGAGGGAAGCGAGCGTACCGAAAAATACGAATTGATTTTAAATTGCGCGTTCGTGTGGGCGTACGAAGCGTATCGTCGGATTGCGGAGATTGCGGGAAAATCTGTTGATTTCCAAGTGGAAAAAGTGAAAAAAGCGATAAAAGCAACGTTTTTCGACGAGGAAAAACAATTGTATTATTTAAGCACGGTGGGCGAAAAGATCTATTCTCAGCTCGGCAATGCATTCGCGGCGTTGATCGGACTTGGAAATTCCACGATCGCCACGGCGTTGAAAGAGAAAAACGCGCTCGTTCCCGCAACGCTTTCTATGCTCGGCTTCGTTTATGACGCGTTGTTGCAAGCAGATGAAACGAACGGGGAATGGATATTGCAAGATATTCGGGAAAAATATTCGTATATGTTGGACAAAGGCGCAACGACGGTTTGGGAAACCTTGGGCGGCATAGAAGAATCAAGATCGAACAGCCTTTGTCACGGTTGGAGCGCAATGCCCGTATATTATTATAACGTAATACGAAAGAAATGATTATGGAAAAGCAAGGACAGACGGCAAGAATAGAAAAGAGCAGAAACATATGCGGAAATTTTTTGATTTTCGCGTGCGCCTTTCTGTACGCGGCGAGTATGGCGGCAAAGGGGATCTTCATCGCAGAACAGCAGTATATCGTAGATATGTGGAATTTGGCGTATGCGACGGCAAGCCTTTCCAACACCTTTTATTTCGTGACGTACGGCTTTGTACAGATCGTGCTGTTTTTTATCGTGAGTCGATTGGATATCGTGAAATACGTGCTCGTTACCGTTCCGATAGCGTCGCTTTTGACGATGCTTATCGGTACGGCGGAGAATATCGGCTCGATATGGTTTTATTTCGGTCTGTCGGGCGCGTTTCAAGCGGGGATTTATTGCGGCTGTAATTACGCGCTCGCCAAATATTTACCGGTCAAGCTTTTGGAAAAAGCCAATAAGGTCATGAACGCGATGTACGCGTTGGGTACGGTGGCGGCGTACGGGCTTTGCGCGTTGTGTATCACGTGGGGGCTTTGGCGCGCGCCGTATTTCGTCATAGGCGGGATATTCGCTTCGTCCGTTATCGTATTCGGCGTTGCCGTGCGCCAAGCGAAACGCTTTTTGGAAATAAACAAGCGGTTGGACGGGGCTTCGTCTGCCGGCTTGCAAAACGGGGTGGAGGAAAAACCGCTTTTCACCTTGGAAACGCGTAAAAAAACGACTGTGTTTTATATTCTCGTCGTCGTATTCGCCTTTCTGATCTCCGCGCTGTATTACGGCGTAATGAACTATATCACCGCATTGCTCGTAGAAGTGCACGGTATGAGTCAGAATGTTTCCGTTTACGTGTCCATTATCGCGCCCGTGGCGATCACGCTCGGACCAATGCTCACGATCGGTTCTTGCGAGAAAGAGCCCGATTTTATAAAGGTGGGGCTACGCTATCTTGTTGCGATATTGCCCATACCCGTATTGCTCGCGTTTTTTTACGACTCGAACGTATTGCTTGCGTTGGTCTTGTCGGTGCTGTTTGTCGTAGTGGCGCAGGGCGTAAAAACCATCGTTTTGAGCGTGATCACGTTTCGTATGCGAAACCAGCTCAACGTGGGCGCGTACAGCGCGATCTCCAACGCCGTAGCCTCGGTTTCGGGCGGCGTTATCCCGACCGTGTTCGGTAAAATTATCGATACGGCGGGTTGGACGGTAAGCTATGTTACGTTGTTCGGGCTAACGGCGATCGTGCTGTTTTCGTTGTTTATCATAGACGCGCTGGTGTGTCGGGCGCAAAAAAAAGAAGCGGTTTTATAAAATATTACCACTTATACCTTTTTTTACCGCTAAACACATTTTTCACACAAATTATCTTTAATTTGTACGATTTTTTCTTTAATGCTTGGTTGCGCGGCGTTCGTGACGGTGTTATTATATATATGGTGTTGTTATATGTATAGAAACAAAATATACGGTGATAAAAAACCGAATACAGGTTGATAAAAACCGATTGCGTTTTTGACGATCCCCGCGGGGATGTTTGTCGTTTGCACGACAAACAAAACGGTTATCGGGAAATAAAAATAATAAATCAGGAGGAAAGGAGATGAAAAAGATCCTAACAAGCTTGTTGGCTGTACTCAGCTGTTGCGCGTTGTTTGCGGCGTGTAACGGTAGCGGCGAAACTTCTTCGCCCGAAAGCGAGAGCGTAACGACTTCGTCCGAGATCGGCGGTTCGGTCGATTCGAGCACGACGGGCGACGGCGGCGACGAAACGCCGACGATCACGTATTATACGGTAACGTTCAGACAAGACGGCGAATCGGACGTTACGGTGCGGGTAGAAAGCGGTAAAGGCGTAGCGGAAGCGGATATTCCCACCTTACGCGCGAAATTCGGGCATACGGCGACTTGGGAAACGGTCGATCTGACGAACGTGACGCAGGATATCGTCGTAAACGCGGTGTATACGCCCAAAACGTATAAAATCACGTTGGTTTGGAATCTGCCCTCGGACGTACCCGAAACGGCGGTGACGAAAACGGAGATCGAGGTGAAATATAACGAAGCGTTCGTTCTTCCTTCCTACGGCGGCGTAAGCGGCGACGGCTGGAAGATCGATTATTGGAAAACGGCGGAAGGAGAGAAATTCTTCTCTGGCAACTATCCGTTGGTGAGCGATATCACGCTGTACGCGGAATGGTCGCTTTGGATAGGGGTTTAAAAAAGAAATCGAACCGAAACGGTTTCGTTATAAAAATATTTTAAGGAGGTATAAAGGTGAAGCACAAGTATGGCAGTCCGAATGTGTCGATAAAGGTGTTTACAGCCGAAGACGTGTTAACCGTGTCCGCAGAGAGTATGAGCGGCGCGACTTGGGACGGGCGGGGTCACTATTTTGAAGACATCTTTAATTGACCGAAACAAAGCGACGAATAGGGCGACGATTCGTTGCGAAAAAACAAGTCGCGTAAAAAAATTAAAAAATCAGGAGGATCAACAATGAGAAAACAGATGAAAGCAACCCTCGCGGTCGGAATGACTATGCTCGCGTTAACCGCGTGCACCATGGGTATCACTTTCAATGACGCTCCCATAACCGCAGACGCGGCAGAAGTGGAAGAAGAGGCGAGCGCGGTGAATCTGTCCACGGTAGCGTACGGCATTGACAGCGTACAGATCCGTATCGGGACAGACTCGGAAGGGAATTTCGATTATACAAAAAACGGTATCAAATTCCTTGCAAACTTAGATGAAACCACGTATAACAACGTAAAAGGCAACGTGGCGTTCGGTATACTCGTATTCCCTTACGATTATCTTACCGACGGTACGTTCGACGAAACGAAAGTTTCTTATGCGGAGGGCGTGGCGTATTATGATACGAACGTGATCGCGTTTATGGAAACGATGGAACTGTCCGTGGAGGACGGTTACGGCTGTTACAGCGGCTCGATCGTAAATCTTAAAGAGGGTAACAAGGCGAGAGATTTCGTAGCCGTGCCGTATTTGAAGGCGGATTCGGACGACGGACTCGTCTACGAGTATAAGACGGTTTCCGATTGCTACAATATGGTAGATATCGCTACGGAAGTCGTGCAAACCAACACCGCGATCACAAGCACCGTGAAAACGGCTTTGAAGGACGCGTATCTGCAAGCGGACGCCAGCGTATACGCGGCTGCCGCGGGTAACTATATCTCCGACAACGAAAAGCCCGTTGTTTTGGACGAAGACGGCAACGTGACCTACTACAACGACGTGTACGCATACGGCGGCTTGGTAACGGGCACGTATAAGCTCTATCTCGACGGTACGGTAGAGATCACGACGGACGACGGAACGATGACGGCAACGTACGGAACAGATACGTTCACCTTGAACGGCGACGTGTATACCAAAGTGGATATGGACGCATTGTATACGGATTTTGCGAGCAATTCCTATCAAGGCGCTTTGGGTACGTCGACGGATCATAATTTCTATAATCCCGATTGGAGGTTTGACGCAACGACCAAAACGTTCTATTACGGTTTTTGCAGTTATACGGGTAAATTCGAATTTATTCCTATCACCGAAACGTTCGGTAAAATGAATATGACGTGGCTTACGGCAGAAGAATATAAGGCTCTTGGCGGAACGGAAAGCGCAAGTACTTCGAAAGCGGGTTATGTTGTTGACGCGGCTTATTACGTTTACGACGCGGCAAAAGACGCATACCTTTTAAAGATATCGGCGCAAGTAGGAACGGGCTATAACCATTTCAGCGAAATTTGGCAAAAGAGCACAACGTATACGGGAAATTACAGAAGTTCGGCGTTGTTCAATACGTTGGCGGGCGCGGGTACGAGTACTGCCGTAACATCCAAGCTGTACACCGATGCAAGCGGCGCGAGCCTTACGTTGTACAATGACGGCACGAAAGTGGATACGATTGACCATTACGTTCGCGTAGACAAAGACGAGAGCGAGGGGCGCGTATGTACGTTCTACGACGGAACGAGTTTGATCGCGGCAACCTACGATACGGTTGCGACGAGCGCGACGACGGGTAAGTTTATGATCGATATGTACAAATACGCGATCGAAAAATCGTCTCTCGATTATTATTGGGTCGACGGCGCAACGGTGGGTTATGCGCAAAGCGATATGAGTCGTTTCGTAGTAGGCGATTACACGATCGCGGACGGTGTGGCAACGATCACGTTCTCCTATAAGGGCGTTGACTATTCGTTCACGACGAGTGCGCTTTCCGTGGACGCAAGCACGTATCAGAACGGCGAAAACTCTATAATGCTGAATGCAGACGGTACGGCAACGTACAACGGTTTGGCGGCTATCTATACGGTTGCGGCGGATAACAAAGTGGTTATCACCACGCTTACGGAAGAGTTCGGCGACAACTCTCAATGCACCGGTACGGAAACAAACTCGCTTCGCAACTTCGTATACGGTACGCCTGTCGTAGGCACGTACGACGCGGACGCGCAGACGATCACGATCGGCGATCTCGTATTGGAGAATATTTATGCGGACGCAAGCGACGAGGTGTACGCGGCATTCGCAGGTAAGTATACGAGCACGTACGAATTTGAAACGGATAAAACGTTTACCGTTACCAACCTGAATACCTATGACGGCTATGGTCGCAATACGGAAACGGCGGGCACTTATAAGCTCACCGTAGGCGGCGGGATCTATCTCACCATCAACGGCGAAACAACGGTCGGTACGTATACTACGACGGATACCCTTTGCTCGTTCGAGTTGGGCGATACGACGTATAACGAAGTCGACACGGCAAAATTGATTGTTGCGATCACGGGTGATTCTTCTTCTGCCGCTGATGATAAGTATACGGAATATAGCGGCGGTTTGACTGATTTGAACTCTGGACTGTATCTGATTCGTTTCTACAATGAAGACGACAAATCTTCGGACGGAGATGCGGATACTTTGAGAATTCGTGTGCAGACTTATGGTTGGGAGTATACATATGAATTGATTCCTATTACCGCAACCTTCGGTAAAATCGTTACTGCTTGTTTGTATGAGGCTGAGGGCAATCCGACTTACTATTTTGGTTATGCCTTGGGTGAAATCTATTACACGTATTACGAAACGGAAAACCTGATTCGCTTGCGTTTCTCTCAAAACGTAGCGACGGGGCAACCGCAAACTTATACGATCGGCGGAGGACATTTCGTTGACCTTACGAAAGGTTCCGATACGTTCTCTACGAAATCCGTATTCGAAACGCTTGCGGGCGAATACGTAGATGCTACCGTTTCCAAGACGTATACGGACGCGACGAGCGACGCGAGCCTTACGCTGTACAACGACGGCAAATTGCTGTTGAGCAGTTATAAGACGGACGGCACGGCGTATACGAAACAGTATATGGGCGGCGTTGCGACATTCAACGACGGCACGACGGAGATCGACGCTACTTATAATATGATCGCGATGAGCGCAACGGAGGGTATGTTCTTTATCGATATGTCGGCTACGCCTCAAATGTATAAAGACGTTACCGATAAGACGAGATTCGTTACGGGTGCTTATGTGATCGACGGCGATAAGATCACGATCACGTTTACGTATAACGACGTGAGCTATGAGTTGATCTATAACGTAAATTGATAAAGGTTTAAACGGACAAATGGACGCGCCGACGCCTTGTTGGCGTTGGCGCGTTGCGTTCATAAGAGGATTTTATGAAGATTTTCAAACGCATTGTAACGACGATCATAACGTTTGTTTCGGCGTGTTGCTTTGTTTCTTGCAACCTATCGACGGAAAAACAGGTTTCGGTCGTCGGCACGTACACGGGTTCGTGGACGTTTACCGAAGACGGCAAGGTTTCTCACGACCCCGATCCCTACGATTACGCCAGCGAAACGTTGAACGGCACGTATACGCAAACGGGAAACGAGGTTTCGATCACGTGGGAGAGCGGAAAGACGCTCGCCGCGAGTTGCGACGGCGAAGGAAGGCTTGTCGTATCGGAAAAAACGTATACCAAAGTGGATATGGAAACGCTGTATCAAGACTTTGCGGGCGTGTATAACAATTACGAGGCAATGTGGCCCAGCGACGCCGTTCATTCTATGAACTTTACGGCGAACGGAGAGCTGATCCCCGGCAACTTAGGCGCGTTCGCCAATTACTCGTTAGAGCCGATTACGCAAACGCACGGAAAAGTGCATACCGAGGTCTTGACGGTGGCGGGCATAGGCTATCTTTTGGAGGGCGAGCCGATCGGATATATTTTCTACACGAAAATAGGAGATAAATACCATCTGCGCTTGTCCGAGGGCGCGCACCGCTACAATCCGTGGGGCGTGGCGCACAATCATTTTATCGATTGGAAGCAACGCGGCGATACTTACGACACGGAAGATCTTTTCGAAACGCTCGCAGGGGCGGGAGGCACGGAAGAAGCGCCCGTTTCGAAAACGTATACGGACGGCGCGGCGAGCTTGACTTTGAAAAACGACGGCAAATTGCAGCTCGAACGGGCGGACGCGTCTGGCGCGGTGACTTCGAGCAAGACTTTTTTAGGCGGCAAGGCTGTTTTTTCGGACGGCGCAACGGAGCAGGAAGCAACGTATAATATGATCGCGCTCGACGAAAGCAGCGGCAAGATATTTATCGATATGGCGGCGATTCCCGTTATCTATTATACCGCGTATATCGGAAAAACGATCGATCCCGCGCGTTGGGTTGTGGGCGATTATAAGATAAACGGCGGTTCTATCACGGTGTCGTTTACGTATTTAGGGCAGTCCTATACGCTGACGAACGAAAATTAAAAACAAAGAAAGCGAACGGTTTTATATCGTTGCAAATAGAAAAAGAAAGGAGAAAATCACAATGAAAAAGAATTTTAAAAACAGTATGGCTCTTACTATGGCATTACTTATGGTCGCTGCCACGACGGCGTGCGGCGATGGCGGTACTACGGGCGGCGGTACTACGGGCGGAGACTCCTCCAAGACCCAGCTTACCGTATACAGTTATGACGGCGGCGTAGGTAACGAATGGTTGTCGCACCTTATCGATCGTTTTGAGGAAAAATACGCCAATTACGAATTCGAACCCGGATCGGGCAAAAAGGGCGTTGAGATCGTAGAAACGACGGAAAAAGAGGGACAAGACCTGTCCGCTATTTCCAATATGCAGGACGTATTGTTCTCCGAATATATCGACGTAACGGCGCTCTGCGGTTCGGGCAGTACGTTGGAGATCACGGATATCATCAACACGCCGCTCAACGAATACCTCGTAGACGAAAACGGCACCCCCGTAACGAGCGATACGCAGAGCATTGCAGATAAGCTGTACGACGAAACGAAAGATTATTTCGGGTCGTTCGGCGGCGGCAGCAAATATTTCGGTTTGCCGCATTATTCGCATTTCTCGTCCGTGATCTACAATCGCGCGTTGTTTGAAAACAAGAAATTGTATTTTGCGCAGACGCCCGATGAGGACGCTGACGAAAACAATCTTGCGGGATATTTCATTTCTTCGGCAAACCCGACGAGATCGTGCGGACCTGACGGCGTAGAAGGCAATGACGACGACGGTTTGCCCGCAACTTGGGACGAGTTCTTTATCCTTTGCGATTATATGTGCGAAAGCTCGATCATACCGTTTATTTGGTCGAGTAACAGCTCGGGATATACGAAGTATCTGTTGAACGCGACGTATCTCAACCTTGCAGGGAAGCAGGACGCGAGCTATAATTATACGTTCAACAGCGGCGAGGACACGATCAACACTGTCACTTTCACCGGCAATACGCCCGTGATCAAGCAGGAAACCGTTTCGGCTGCGCAATACGGCGCGCTCAATCGCCAATTGGAAAAATATCAGGCGTTGGAAGTATACGACAGGATCATCGATACGGTCGATTATCAGCATACCGACTGTAAAAACGGCGCGGATATGTTGCGCGCGCAAGAGGATTACATTTTCAGCTATAACGAGGGTAAACCCGTTGCGTTCTTGTTGGAAGGTTCGTATTGGTATAACGAAGCGGAAGAGGGCGGCTTCTTCGACGACGTACGTTCTCAATACGACACGTACGATTCTATGAACGATTATCGCGTAATGCCTTTGCCTCGCGTTTACGAGGGTAGCGCTTCCGACGTGCTTGGTAAGGATATCGGAAAAACGGTTATCGGCGACGGCGCGGACAGTCTTGCTTGTATCAACGCAAACATCAAAAACGACGCGAACAAGGTGAAGCTTGCGAAAATGTTCCTTGCATTCTGCTATACGCAGGAATCGTTGGAGGAATTTACCGAGTACACCAACACGACGAGATTCTTGAAATACGATATGGATACGAGCAAACTGACGAATGAATACGCGAGAAATTTGTGGAATTTCGTGGAAGCGAGCGATATCGTTCTTCCGTATTCCTCGCATTCGAACTTCACGAACGCGGTAGATCAATGGTCGTTGCATATCCAATCTAAATTCTGGTCGTACGACGAAGACGGACCTTATTTCAAATTGAAAGGTTCGACCAATACGGCGATCGATTTCTTCAAGAGCTACAGCAGCCGTTGATCCAAGCGGCGATCCTATCGGAGGAAAAATATGTTAAGAATGAGAAAAAAGTTAGGGCGTATCCTTGCGGGGGCGGCTGTTTCGAGCACTTTGGTGTGTTCGGCGGTCGGGCTGTTCGCTGTGCCTGCGATCACGGCGAAATCGGCAACCTTCCTTTTTGACGGAGAGCTCAATGAAACATACAACGTTAACGACACCGTTACGATCCCTCCCGCTATGATAGCGGGAGAGGACGCGGAATACAGGATCGTATTTCCGGACGGTACGTTCAGCGACGCTTCTTCGTTGAAGCTTACCAAGGCGGGTCAGTATAAAGTAGAGTATACCGCGGTCGTTGGCGGCAAGGTATACAAGGAGACCAAGACTTTTTTGGTGGGAAATTCCATGTTTACGTTGAGCGGGCTGGGAACTGCGGAATATCGCGTGATGGAAGATACGGGTATCGGCGGTATGTATTTTAATATGTACAACGGCGACGAGATCACGTTCAACGGAATTGTCGATCTCACCACGCTGGAAGATACGCTGATCAAGCTCATTCCGATCGCGTCCGTTGTGGGCGAACGGGATATCTCCCGTTTTCAGATCACGCTCACCGACGCGTACGACGAAAGCAAAACGGTGACGGTGCGCATGAAGGGAGATAATGCCATTACGTATATGGACGCGACCTTTAACGACGGCAAGTATTGCGGCTTTAACAAGCAGTTCGGGACGGGAGAATATTTCGTAGACGGTATTACGGGTATGTCGTATACGGAAATGACCACGGCGGCGTTTATCGACAGTAATAATTACGGCACGAGCATTACGAACGGGTTTTCGGGCGGTACGGCGGCAAATCCGAAGAACGGCGGTAAACAATGGCTGGGCTTTTCCTACGACGAAGCTACCAATCTCGTGTATGCAAGAAGCTCGTCGAATGAACGGTACGTTGTCACCGATTTGGAAAACGGTAATATTTACAGCGAAGCCTTCGATGGCTTTACCGACGGAAAGGTGAAGGTGACGATCAAGCCCACGATCTTCCAAAAAGGAAGCTGTGGTTTGTTCATCACCGAGATCGGCGGACAAAAGATAGCGGAGGGCAATTCGAGCGCTTACGTGCCCGAATATACCCCCGAGATCGCTGTGGATTACGGCGAGTACGTCAACGACACCGTGCCCAAAGTAAAGCAAGGCGATACGTATCAGCTTTTCAAGGCTACGGCTTACGATCCCGTGGAGGGTAGTTTGCCTGTTAAAACTACCGTATATTACGGATATAATAACGCGCAAAAGGTGCAGGTGAACGTAACGGATAACGCGTTCGTTGCCAAGCGAGCGGGATTGTATACGGTCGTGTACGAGGCAACGAATTCCAACGGTAAAACGGGCAGGGAGATCGTCGAGATCATCTCCGTAAACGACGACAGCGTTTTGGAATTGGCGTTGACGGGAGAACCCGATTATACGAGAGCCGTGTCCGCAGGTACGGCGGTGAAGGTACTGACCGATTACGCATTCGTCAATAATTACGGTATCGGCAAGCTGACGGTAACGGCAACGCTGAAATCCGATAGCGCGATAGCATTTGAATTGAACGAAAAGAACGATTATACCTTTACACCCGTTGTCAGCGGGGAATATACGATTGCCTACGCGTTTTCCGATTATTCCGCAAGGGAAACGATTGAAAAAACGTTGACCGTAACGGCAAGCGAACACGTATATTACGAAGCGGAAACGTTTCCCAAATACCTGATCCAAAACGGCAATTACGATCTTTCTTTGGTGAAAGCGTATACGTTGGACACAGGCGTGCCCGTGGAACAGAACGTATCGTTATACGTTGAAAAGGACGGCGCGTTGGAGGCGGTAGAACAGTTGTTTGAAGTAAAGTCGGAATACGTTACGGACGACAAGATATGCCTTGTGTACAAACCCGACGTTGCGAGCGTGCAAGAGGAAGATTATAAACGAGTGCAGATTCCCGTGGTATCTGCGGGACTGTACGAGGATAAGTTGGACACCACGAAATATTTCGTGGCGGAGAAAGGCTCGCTTACGTTCAGCAAACAATCGGGAAAAATCGCTTGCGCGGTAGACGCGTTCGACAACGGCAGCGCGACGTTTGCATTCGCGAATAAATTGAATTGCAATCCGTTCATATTAGAGCTTTCCGCATTGGTTGCAGAGGAGGAAACTTTCAATGCCTTCGAGCGCGTAAACGTATATCTTTACGACGCGACTAATCTCGAACGTTACGTAAAAGCGTCGTTGTACGCGAAGAACAACGCGTGGTATATCTCTATAAACGATACGAAAGAAATAGAGATTGCCAAAACGTGGGGAGGCAAGGACGACGCGTGGTCGATCAGATATAACTCCGTAGGCACGAAAGCCGTTATCAATAACTTGTATACGTATACGGACGTTGCGTTCTTTGGCACGGAAACTCCTGCGGTTTACGAAAAAGGTTGCAATCTCGTAGTGGAGATCGTCGGACAGGACGGTTGCGACGGGATATTGGTAAGCAATATCAACGGCGTCAACAGATGGGGTTCTACGCGCGATAATTCGCCCGCGGACGTAGACGTGGCAAGCGATAACAATGCGGGTGAAAAGGATCTGAACGAGGTGGTAACACTTCAACCTTTCTACGTTTACGACGTGTTTGCACCTTACGTGCAAAGCAGTCTTACCGTCACTTATCAGCCGTTCGGCTCGTCGGAAAGGACCGTCGTTACTACGTTGGACGGCGTAAAGATGGAAGATCTCCCCACGGACGCAAGCTATGCCTTTAAGCTGACGCAACACGGTACGTATAACGTTACGATCACAAAATCCGACCCCGACAACGAATCGAATAACGGCGAACCGTATTCCTATTCGATCACGGTGACCGATTACGTAAAGCCCGTGGTAACGATGGATACGCGTACGCGCGCAACGAACGTCGGCGCTAAACTGAACTTGCCCGACTATACGGTGGATAAGGAAGATTGTAAGGTTTACGTAACGGTAAAAGCACCCGACGCAACCTTTATGTCGTACGTGGATATATCCAAATCGACGACCGATACGGCGGACGATACGTATACGTTCCAAGTAAAGGGCGAATATATCATAACGCTCGTGGTATACGATAGCAATTATAACTTCACCGAAGTAAGCTATAAAGTAATAGTGGAATAAGGAGAAAACGTATGAAAAAATGTATATCTTTCCTTCTTGGGGCAGTTATGCTGTTCAGTTGCGTTGCCTGTCAAAAGGAAACGCCCACAAGTTCGGGTGGGAATTACGTTCCCCCCGAATCGGACGAGCAGATCACCGATAAATATATTTTGAAAAACGGCGTTACCGATTATAAGATCGTCGTACCTGCAGACGCGGACGAATACGAGCTTATGGCTCGTGACGAGCTCGTATTGCTCTTTTCCGAAGCGACGGGCGTAACGCTTTCGTCGGTGGTAGACACGGGGCTTACTTACAGCGCGGGTAGTAAATATCTGTCTATCGGCGATACCGACGTTCTCGATAGCGCGGATATAACCGTTTTGGAAGAAGTGACGGGCAAGGGCGCGTTCCAGATCACGACGAAAGGCAATTCGATATTCTTTATCGGCGGCCGTGAAAACGGAGTATTATTCGGCGTATACGAATGGCTGTTCCGCGTGCTTAATTTCGAACAATTCTCTTACGATTGCTATACGCTTGACAAAGCGGTGACGGATATTTCGCTGTACGATTACAACGTGGTGGATTCGCCCGATTATCCCAACTATATGGCGTTTACCAACTATATGATGTACGACAAAACGACGCGTCTGCGTATGAAGGGCGTCAACGGATACGGCACCGAAAGCGGGCTGCAAGGCTTGGTTGATGGGAATACCTCGCATAATACGCTGAAATTGTTGAATCCTGCCGTTTACGATAATCCCGACGATCCCGAAAATTACCATCCCGAATGGTATAACGTTCCCGAAAAGAGCCAGCTTTGCTATATGGCGCAAGGGGACGATGAGAGTCGCGCGGTGATGATAGAGGAAGCGGCAAAGAATATGATCTATTATATAAAGCAACAGCCGAAGAAAAAGATCTGGGCGATCTCCAATATGGACGACCACCGTTATTGTCGTTGCGATACTTGCAATGAGTTGCGCGAGGTGTATGGCTGTAATACCGCGCAGCAAATTTGGTTTGTCAACGAGGTATACGATTATATTATGGAGTGGTTCGAAACGGACGAGGGGAAGCCCTATTACAGTCCCGACTTCCGTATGCAGTCGTCTTTCTACGAAGCGTACGTGGAAGCGCCTGCCGAGTATAACGAGGAAACGGGCGAATGGCAACCGATCGTCGTGCCCGAATACGAGGAAAAATATGGGCCTGTGGTGTTGAAACAGGGAATTTACGGACATATCGCGCCGATCTTTGCAAATTGGCAGGTTCCGCTGACTGACCCCGTCAATATCACCTATTACGAACAAATAATGAAAATGCAGGCTTGCTCGTATGAGATCGACCTTTGGATCTACGCCACGAATTTCGGAGGAAATTATCTGTATCCTTTCGACAATTTTAGTTCTATGCAGGCGAACTATCAGTTCTTGTACGAACAAGGCGCGAGAATGTTGCTCGACGAAACGCAGAACGGGCAATCCGGCGGTATGACGGGCTTCCATATGCTCAAATCATACCTTTCGAATCTACTCGCTTGGGACGTGTACGCCGATCAGAACGAGTTGATCGACAGATTTTTCGACGGTTACTTTTTGGATGCAGCGGAAGATATGAGAAAATTCTTTGACAGCTATTTGAATTTCTCACAGCTGCAGATGAACGGGCTCTGTCCGGGTATCGGCGGGTATGTGTATCCGATCAATAAGAAAGAATATTGGCCCAAGAGCGTGATCGACACGTGGCAGGGTTACGTGGACGACGCTATGTTGAAGATCGAGAAATATAAAACGCTCGATCCCGCCACGTACGATATGTTGTATAAACATATTACGATGGAACGGGTATTCTTGGATTATTGTTATCTGCAACACTACATTAAAAAAGGCAACGTCGAATTCGAGTTTATTCGCGACCGTTTCACGGAAGGCGTGCGCCTGAATAAGATCGAATCTATGCGTTACGGGACTTTGGTGGAAACGTACATTCAGTCTTTATATGAGGATTAATGGAGGGAATATGAAAAAACATACCTTTTTAACGAGCTTATTATTAGGATTTTCTATGTTTTTGTGCTTATTTGCCGTAGGCTGTGCGGAAAAAGCGCCCTCGCAAAGCGACAGGATCGTTACGGAAAGTACGGAAACGAAAGAGAAGAAATTAGAGCTGAACGCATATACTCTGTCTTTAGAGAAGCTGGAAGAATTCACTTTATCGGCAACCATAGACGGTGAAGCGGCGCAAGAAGTCGTTTGGGAATCGATAAAAGAGGACGTGGCAACCGTTGCAAATGGAAAGATCAGCGCGTTGAGCGCGGGAACTTCCGTGATTATCGCTACGTGTGGAGGATTAGAAGCGCGTTGCTCTGTCAACGTGTCCGATCACGGGCTGATCCCCGGTATCACGACGAACATTGACGACGGCGAGTTGTTTATGATGCAAGGGGACGAATTCGACCTTGTAAGTACCGTAACGTATAACAACGTTACGGTAACGGACGCCGTTATTACAGCGACGATCAGCGAAAATAATGCGGTCGGGTTTACGGACGGCAAGATCGTAGCCAAAGAGCAGGGCAGCGCGATGATCACGATCAGCGCGACGTGGCACGGCATTACTTGCGACGATTACGTGTTTGCGGTTTCCGTGGTGCCTAACGTTGCGGCGCGGTTGCATACGAAAAATTCGATCACGCTTTGCAACGACGAAAACGGCGGCGCGGTCACGGATACGCTTGTTCCTTCGCTTGTCGTGAACGACGAAACGGTGGATAGCACCGATTACGAGATCGTTAAATGGAAATACGACGAGAAAATCATCAGCGTGGATAACGGAGTTGTAACGGGACTTGCGAAAGGGAATACGGAAATCGTCGCGACCTTTATGGTAAAGGAAACAGGCGTTACGGTGGATTGCGTTCTGCCCGTATCCGTGTATCTTTACGCTTACGATAAAACCGAAAGCATCCGCTTGGATACGATGTATTTGGATATGGACGAATACGTACTTGCGCTTAAAAACGTGTTTGCGGATAAGGACGACTTGGCGGATTGCGCGATCGGAGCGGTGATGGACGTTACGGACGTAGTAGCTTGCGATATTCCTTTCGAGAAAGACGCGCTTACGGGCAACGCGCGTATCGACGTAGCGGCGACGCGCGGTTTAGGCGTCGAAGGGGACAGAAAGTGGAAAGTGGATTGCGGAAAATATTCGTATATCATAACTGTTCCCACGCAAGCAAAACATTTTGCCGCGCCTCTTCTCGGCTCGTATGCGGCAAACAATTGGACGTACAACGCGACGCTTTCCTTTGTCGAAAACAAAGATACGATCGCTTTTACGGACGCAGACGGAAAAACGGTAGCATACGGTCTGTTTACTTTGACCCCTTGGGATAACAGCGAAACGGCGGGTTCGATGAAGATCACGCTTAACAGCGGTAAACTGTACGCGCCTTCCGATACGGGAAAAACGAACGCTTTGACTTCCATTGTGGGACATTACTATTACGCAAGCGGTTGCTATCAGTTGCATATTGCGATAGGCAGTAACAGCGCGACGAATATTATTCATTATTATAAAGATATCCAAGCGCCGTACAGCGTTATGGCGGGTACGTACGAAAGCGGAGCTGCGAAAATTACGCTGAACGAGGATAAAACGTGCGTAATGGAAAATGTCGGACAAACGGAAAACCTTACGTATACGCTTACGCCCGATCAGAACGATCCTTTGCAAGGTACGATCGCGATCGGTACGGAATATACGGGCAGATACGCATACGATAAAGGCGGCGCGAAACTTACCGTTGCGATAAGCGGCGACGAGATCGAGTTTGCGAAAGCGGGAACGAGCGGCGAACCGTATACGGCGTATGCGGGCTATTACGTTACGCCCGACGATGGAGATTCGGCGGGTGTTTGGATCCGTTTACGCTTGGAGGCAGACGGTACGTTCGCTTGGAATTTCGAGTATTATTGCAGTCGTTCCACGGTCGGAACGTACGTAATGGAAAACGGCGTGATCGTTATGACGCCGGAAAACTCGAACACGGGGTACGGCGCGCAGTTCGTGGGCACGTATTACGAAGAGGACGGAAAATATTACGTAAAGATCGATCTTTTGGGCGATCGTATTTATGAAAAACAATAAGGTGATAAAATGGCAAAATCATTAAAACAGGCGCAACGCAATAAATTGTTGTTCTATCTTTCGATCATGACGTTGCCTGTGATACAGTTTATCGTGTTTTACATATGCGTAAACGCGAACTCGTTATTGCTGGCGTTCAAAGAGTATAAGGTCGTGAACGGTATTATTGAAGAAAGTTTCGTAGGTTTTCGCAATTTAGCGGATACGTACAAGGCAATTTTTACCGAACGGACGTTTTTGAATTGTATCAAAAATTCTTTGATGTTTTACGGGATAAGCCTTTTAAGCGGCGTAGTGTGTTCGTTGGCGTTCTCTTATTACATTTATAAGAAAGGGGTGTTGGGCGGTTTTTTCAAAATTATGCTGTATATGCCCAATATCGTTTCGGTCATGGTTATTTGTATGATTTACAAATTCTTTTGCAATCAGGGCTTTCCCGAGCTTGTATTGAGTTTGTTCGGCAAGGAGATCACGCCGTTTGCAACCGATCTGGACGCGCAGCTGAAGTATATCGTATTTTTCAATTTTTTGATGTCGTTCGGGGCGAATATGCTCGTGTATACGGGTACGATGTCGGGAATATCCGACTCCATTATCGAGGCGGCGCAGATAGACGGCGTAAATGCGTTTCAGGAATTTTTCCATATCATAATGCCAAGTATTTATCAAACGTTTGCGCTTTTTATCGTAACGGGTATGCTGAATATTTTTAACGGACAGGCGAATCTGTACCATTTCTTTGGCTTGGAGTGTCCGTCCGAGCATTATACGTTCGGATATTATATTTATATGAAAGTAACGGACGCAGGGGTAAATTATATGGAATTCCCTCCGCTCGCGTCGTTGGGGTTGGTTCTCACGTCGTTTGCGATTCCGCTTATTTTTACGGCAAGACATTTGGTATTTAAGTACGGACCAAAGGACGAATAAGAGGTGTATGATGAAAAAATTAAAGTCTACGATGAGATCGCCCATTATGATCGTGATAGGGATCGTATTGTGCTTGTACATAGTATTTCTGTTCACGCTCATTTTTTGGGGGTTCTTTACGGCAGTAAAGGCGACGAGCGGTACGTTCAACACCTACCGCGGCAACGAATTCGGTATGCCCGAGGGCGCGCCGTGGCAATGGGAATGGGGCAACTATGCCTACGTAATGGAATGGATGAACGTTAAGAAAAACGTCACCATCAACGGCGTACGGTTTCAAATCGAAAAAACGATAGGGGATATGTTCGGCAATACGCTTTTGTATACGTTCGGCGGCGCGGCTGTTTCCACGCTTGTGCCTTTGTTCGTGGCGTATGCAACGACGAGAACGGATTTTAAGTTCAGCAAAATATTCGACGCCGTTATCCTCGTGGTCATGATCATTCCGATCGTCGGGGCGTATCCTTCCGAATTACAGCTTCTCAACGAGCTGGGGATATACGACACTTGGTTTGGTTATTATATCCAACGGTCGCATTGCATTTCCGCGTATTATCTCATATTCCAGGCGCAATTCCGCGCCGTGCCGAAAAGCTATTCCGAAGCGGCGTATATCGACGGCGCAGGCGAATATGCGGTTATGTTCAAGGTGGTTTTGCCGCTCGTGAGGACGGTTGCAATGACGGTGTTTTTGATATTCTTTATCTCGATCTGGAACGATTATAACACCGCATTGTTGTATATGCCGACGCACCCGTCGCTTGCATACGGCGTGTTCCATTTGGTCATGAACGGCAATAATAAGATATCCAAAGTACCGTATAAGATGGCGGGGGTATTTATGTTGTTTACCCCGATACTTATTATGTTTATATGTTTGCAAAAAGTTCTGATGCAGAATCTGTCTATGGGCGGACTTAAAGAATAATAAAAACAGGAGAGATTTATGAAGAAACCATTAAGAGTAATGATGATCGGCGCGCATCTCGACGACAACGATTTTAGCGGCGGCGGTACTGCTTTGCAATACCTCGAAAGAGGGGATCGCGTACGTTTTTTATCTATGTGCAACGGTTGCGGAGGACACCACGAAAACAGTCCCGAAGAGATCGCTGCCCGTCGTTATCAAGAGGCGCAAAACGTAGCGAGGCTGACGGGTCTGGAATACGACGTTTGGGAAATTCCCGATTGCGAGTTGGTCGCGGATCTGGAAACGCGCAAACGGTTGGTGCGGTATATACGGGAATTTGCGCCCGATATCATTTTTACGCACCGTACCAACGATTATCACGCCGACCACAGAGCAGCGGCGCTGTTGGTGCAGGACGCGTCCTATCTTCTGATCGTGCCGAATTTCTGCCCCGAAGCGCTGGCAATGAAAGAAATGCCCGTCATTATGTATTTTGAAGATCCGTTTCAAAATCCGCCTTTCATGCCCGATATTGCGATCGCCATCGATAACGTGATCGACAAGAAATTCGAGATGTTCGATTGTCACGTATCGCAGGTATACGAATGGCTTCCCTATACGCATGGGAATCTCGATAAAGTACCCGTTGACAAAAAAGAAAGGATGGAATGGTACAGGTCGCCGAGAGTACCTCGCGACCGCGTACTTACCGTCGAAGAAATACTTGCGAATAAGACGAAAGAGCACAACGAATACGAACAAGCTTTACCTGCTTCTCAATATAGGGAACTGTTAGTGAAAAGGTATGGAGAAACGGGAAAAAAGACGTTGTTTGCCGAAGTCTTTCAGCTGTCCGAATACGGGAAACCGCTCGATAGTGAAAACGAGAAGATATTGTTTCCGTTTTAACGAAAAACAGAAAAAAGAACGAACCTTTTAATAGGTTCGCTCTTTTTTCTATGTAGGGCTTAAAAGCCCTCGAATTCGTCGTAAAAGCCTGCTTTTTTCATGCAGTTGATATATTGCTCGTATTGCCACGTGTCCCCCAACGAACAAGCGTGGTGATTTACGCCGTTTCCTCGTTCCGTTTTCCACTCGATCAAGAAGAAGGCGTGGTCGATATACGGTATCGTTTCCGCAACGGCTTTGCCGTCTGCTTCCAATTCTATCTTACCCGTTACGACGGTTTCGCCCGTCGCGAGATTTTTTACGGTGTATTCCGCCGATATATTCTCGCGGGAATCGTTTGTCGCCATCAATTCCATAAGGCCGTTTTCGGGTTCGCCTAAAAGCATAACGAAGGGAGATTGCGAGCGTTTTATGTAATGATAAGCGAGTTTTTTAACGCCGTACCAATCGACGACAGCGTCGGAAATCTGCGGCCAACCATCGATCATATTCCACCAAAGAAGTCCCGTTTTCCGACCGTTGTTTGCACGGAAATGCTCTATGAAATATTTAACGGCTTCGGCTTGCGAAATCTGACTTTGTCTTGCAAAGGTCGAGATATCGTCGCTTGCGTTGCCGAAAATGCGTTCGACCTGACTTACCATAAGCGGGATACGGTATACGTAATACGTGTCGGGAGCGTCCGTTTCCATAGCCGTCGCGTGAGCCAACCATTCGGGGTTCGTACAAATTTTTGAGTTGCCTCTGTCGTTTATACTTTCCTTGGAAATAAATTTTTCCAAGGACTTAGGGGAAGGACAGCCGTGATAGCCTATCTCCGAGGCAAAATGGCAGGGCGGGTTTTTATAATACTCTCCCTTGAAATAATCGCGGGGACCCCAAATATGGTCTTCGGAGGGCAAACCGTGATAGAACGCGTAGCTGTCGATATACGGTGAGCTGGGCAGATAGGGACGGGAAGCGTCGTGGTTGCGGAGCGTCCGCAAAATGACGTCGCGCGTGAGTTTATTAAAGTTGGGATCTATCCATTCGTGCGTGTCGATCGGCTCGTGTTCCTGTCCGCTTTGCGAGCAAATAAAGCAATCGCATTCGTTGTCGCCTGCGTACAGAACGAGCGAGGGATGGCGACGGATCCGCAACGCCACCTGTTTTACTTCTTCCGCGACAAGACGGCACAGTCGCACGTCGTCGGTGTAATGTCCACAACCGAGCGAAAAATCCTGCCATACCATAAGTCCGTTTTTATCGCAGAAATCGTAAAACGCGTCGGAGGGGTAGGTGTTTCCGCCCCAGCAACGCAACATATTGCATTGCGTATCCGCGATCATTTTCAAACCGCGCAATTCGTATTGCTCGTGGCGGGAGGGGAATGCGTCCGTGGGTACCCAATTCGTACCCATACAGAATATCCGTTTGCCGTTTACGATAAAGCAGAAATCACCGTTGTCGCCGGCAGAAGAGGAACGGCGCAGATATGCGGTGCGGATACCGAAGCTTTGCGAAACGCGGTCGCATTCTATGCCTTTATAATACAGGATAAAATCCACGTCGTACAAATTCTGTTCGCCGTAGTTTTTCGGCCACCACAGCAGCGGGTTATCTACGCTGAAACAAATACGTTGGTGGGCGTTAAAAAGACGCCATTCTTTGGAAAACGCGTGGTCTTTACAACGACCCCGAACGACGATTTTATAATCCTGCATAAATTCGGCGTCTGTCTTTACGTCCATAGCTACCAACAAGTTTGCCGAATCCGACGATAAGGATTTTGTTACGATGAAAGGATTTTCAATGCGAGTACGAGGCAAATATACCAATTCAACGGGCTTATAAATACCACCCGAAACGATTCTCGGCATAATATCCCAACCGAACATAGAGGGGGATTTTCTCACGTTGATCGAGTCGTGGTTATAGGGCAAACCGTAACACATTGCGGGAACTTCGAACTGTCTTGCGTAGATGCAAACGGGCAGGATATGTACGAGCAGAGTATGCGTTCCGTCGGCAAGCTTGTCGATGGAAAAGGTATGCGCGTGGTGCATATTTTCAACGAATCCCAGCTTTTCTCCGTCGAGAAATATCTCGGCTACGGTGTCGATACCGTTAAACACGAGAAACGCGTCGCTGTTTTCCCGTTTGCTATATTCGAATTCCGTATAATAATACAAGTGCAGATTTTCCAGCTTTTGCGCGAGCAATACGTTCGCGCCGAAATACAGATCGGGCAGCCGTCCTTCGCGCATGAGATCCAATTCGAAGTTGCCGGGAACGCTTGCCTTAATAGGCTCATATCCCAACGCAAGGATATCCGCTCCGCAAACGGGGGATACGTTTTTTGCGTTTACTTCCGCGTTCAGCACGGTGATCAATTTCCAATTTTCAATACGTATATGTTCCTTGTTCATATTCAAACCTAAAATAAAATATTTTCAACTTCCGCGCAAATCGTGTGGTAGACGGGCAGATGGAGCTCTTGCACTTTGAACGTTTCCGTTTCGGGCACGCAGATCGTATTGTCGCATACGGCGGAAAGAAGGCTGTCTTTTGCGCCTGTAAGCGCGATAGCAGTCAATCCCAACGCCTTTGCCGTTTCCGCAGCGCGGACTACGTTTTTGGCATTTCCCGACGTGGATAAGCCTATCAGTACGTCCGATTGTTTGCCGAGCGCGAATACAAGTTGTGCATACGTCCATTCCGCATCCACGTCGTTGGAAAAAGCGGAGATAAGAGAAGTGAGCGAGGTCAACGGGATCGAGGGGATTCCCTTTTGCAACTTTTGTTTTGCCGTAACGGAAAGCAAAGGATATTCTTCGTTCCCGATCGTCCGTTTGGATAAAAAGCCTTTGAGAAGCTCGCCCGAAATATGCTCGCAATCGCTTGCGCTGCCGCCGTTGCCGCAAAGCAAGATCTTGCCGCCGTTGCGGTAGCTCGTAACGATCGTCGTTACGGCGTTTTCGATTTGTTTTTTACAATTTGATAATTGCGGATATCTTTCCGTTAAAAGTTCTAAGTGTTTCATTTGTTTTCCTTCGAAGCGAATTCTTTGTAAAAGTATGCGTTGGTGTTGGCGTGTCTGCCTTGTTTGTCCGTTACGGTGAAACGTACGTAATTCACGACGGGATCGTCGACGAGAAAGCTTGCTTTCGTGATACCTTCGCCCGTTTCGTCGTATACGATGACGGCGTGTCGTACGCCCGTATTCATTTTGATTATATCCGCGTTGGAGCAAATGATATGTACGTACCCGTCTTCATAATACAGCTCGTATATTTCAGGTCCTTGCGAGGCGTAAAAATCGCCGCGGAGCATAGCGTCCGTTATGCTCTTGTAATTGAGCGCGTCTGCTTTGATCACGGTAAAAGCGCCGAACGAATCGTAACGTCGACTGTCTTTAGGGTGGAAATTATGATTGTCGTCCGTGGCGATACAAAACAGCTTTTTGCCCATACGCAGCATTTCATCATAGATCTGCGGCGAGTACTCTTCGCACCCGTGCGACGACGCGCTGTCGTAATTGCATATTTCCATAGCGTGCAAATCGCGGTATTGCGAGTACTCT
>JAFTPZ010000064.1 GCA_017463025.1 Clostridia bacterium | reverse complement strand
GGATGCCGTATCTCGAAGCTACAATATCGAAAGGACCTACTCTTCTGGGTCTGCCCGTAGCCGCGCCGTATTCACCGCCAAGATCACGCACATATTTCGCTTTGTCGCCGAAGTATTCTGCCGTGAAAGGGCCTTCGCCTACGCAGGTAGAATACGCTTTCATAATCCCGATAGAATTATCGAGCTGCAACTGCGGCACGCCTGCGCCGATAGGAGCGTATGCTGCGATCGTAGACGAGGACGACGTGTAGGGATGGATACCGAAATCGATATCGCGCATTGCGCCAAGCTGCGCTTCGAACATGATGTTCTTACCCTGCTTGTCCGCTTCGGTAAGGTACAAACCAACGTCGCAAACGAAAGGAGCGAGCTTTTTGCCGAATTCTTCAAAGTATGCAATGATGTCTTCCGTCTTAACGGGGGCAGCTTTATAGCCGCCTACCACCGTGAGGTTTTTCCACTCTACGATATCCGCAACTCTCTTATAAAGACGTTCGGGATTGAGAAGTTCTCCCATACGGAAAGCTTTTTTATAATATTTATCGGCGTAAACGGGCGCGATACCGCGACGGGTAGAGCCGAACTTTTTGCCTGCCAGACGGTCCTCTTCCAGACAGTCTTGGAGCACGTTATACGGCATCGTGATCACGGCGCGATCGGAAATTTTGAGGTTGTCGGGAGTGATTTTAATACCTGCCTCTTTGAGCTTTGCCATTTCGCCGCAAAGATGCTTGATATCGATAACCATACCGTTCCCCATCACGTTGACGACGTCCTCGCGCAAAATACCCGAGGGCAGGAGGTTGAGGATAAATTTACCCCGTTCGTTGATGACGGTGTGCCCCGCGTTGTTGCCGCCTTGATAACGACAAACCACGTCGAAACTTTGCGAGAGCAAATCGACCATTCTGCCTTTTCCCTCGTCGCCCCAGTTGATACCGCAAATAGATGTGAGCATATTTTATATTCTCCTTTGTTTTTTCCCTTTTCACGCAAAAAAGTCAGCTTTTGGCAATTCTGCGCCAAAAACTTGATAATTACGTATACATTATAGACTATTTTCTTCCACTTGTCAAGCCGAAAAACCGCCTTGCAGGGATTTTATAAAATTTTCCCTTTTACAAAGTATCGAGTACGCCGTTTTCTTTTTCCTCGGCAACGACTTCTTTCAACTGCTCCAAAGTATCCGCGGCTCTGATAATCGCCTCGTACACCTCTTGCTTACGTTTGATTTTATCGACGGGCGGTTTTTCCTTCCATTCCGCACAAATTTCCCCGCATAAAACAAGCTTTTCTTTTATAAAGCATTCTCCCGAAAATACATAGAAAAATTTTTCTTTTCCTCGTATGTAATGCTTTTTGAAATATCTGCAATTATGGCAATATTTTTTCATAACTTTCTCCTTTGCCCTCAATCTTTTGATAACGCACGGCATTTTGAGATTCTTCGCTACGCTCGGAATGACGTAAACGCCTCCCCGTCGCTCCGAATAGAGCGTCGGCGTTCGCCCTACTCTGTCATTCTGAATGAAGCGTGAGCGGAATGAAGAATCTCTTTGCCTGTTATTCCTATTATACCCGTTTATTTTATCAAAAAGGTTATAATTCATAAAAAATGAATATAAATTTAGCCCCGACGGGTATAGCCGTCGGGGCTTGTATTTTATTTTTCTTCCAAAGTAAGCAACGTAGCAGGATCTACGTTCTTGCCGTTTTCCAAAATTTCGAAATGCAGGTGCGCGCCGTCTTTATATTCGCTGCCGTTCGCCTCCGCAACCGTCGCGATCACTTCTCCTTTCTCTACGCTGTCGCCCACTTTCAAACCCTCCGCCTCGGTTACGAAACGGTATACCGATTTCAAACCGTCGCCGTGGTCGATCACGATTTCCGTACCCGTCAGCAGATCGTCTTTATAAATACTCTCGATCGTACCCTCTTCCACCGCAAGTACTTGCGTGCCTGCCTCTGCGGAAAAATCCAAACCTACGTGCTCGTAGTAGGAATTGAGCGTCTTATTGTGATAGAAACCGTAGTCGTTGATCAACGATACCGTTTCCATAGGCATAATCATACCCTCGGGCTTAACTACGACCTGTTCACCGCCGCCCGTATTGCCCTGCTCGCCGTTATTGCCGCTATTCTCGTTGCCGCCGTTATCGTTCGAGGCAGGAGGGAGCGTCGATTCGTTATTCGTGCCGCCGCCGTTGCCCGCTTGATTTACGTCGCCCGTGGACACGACGATCGCCACCGTTACGATCGCGATCAGCGCCGCCGCGCAACCGAGCGCCGTGAGCAGATAAAACCGCTTTTCCTTATTCATCGGCTTTTTTCTGATCTTCTTTTCTTTTTCGTTCTGTTCTTTCATAATTTCAATCCTCCGAAAACTTTGTATGTAAATGTTTTCCTCTTTTTTGGGTTTTATACGCGAGTTTTTTAATTTTTTTCAAAAACCGCCGAAAATGATCGGTGTGCCCACCGCGCAACGCTCTTTTTCTATGGCTATATGCAAATTCACCTTTTTCTCCTCGATCTGTACGCCGTCGTTCCACGTAGGCACGTACGCGTAGTAAGAGGTAACGCCGCAAACGCTTTCCGTAGCGAGTAGCTCCGCGCCGTATTCCTTTAACACTTCTCGTACGAAAATTTCTTCCTCTTTGGGCAAAGAAAACGTTACGCTTTCGCCGCGTACGCGGAAAATATCGGAAAATGCGAGCGTAGTCTTCGTAAGCGCCTGCGAGGACGCGGAATCAAGATAAAAGGTACGCTCGCCTAAAAACGCGGAAAGACGACTGATATTCGTAGCTTTCACGGCAAAACAAACGGTCGCGGCGAGCGCCGCGCTGACGATCAGCGTAAAAAACCGAACGAATCGCATAAAAAAATCCCTCCGCAACGAATTGTCGCGAAAGGGATTATAGCCTGTGTTTTTATATTTTATACCTTAAAAATCACCGAGTTTTTCACCGCCGAGCAGGTGGATATGCAAATGATGCACCGTCTGACCGCCGTTTTCGCCCTGATTGACGATCACGCGATACCCATCTTGTAAGCCGAGCGTTTCTTCCAGCTGTGCGATCTTTGCAAAGCAATGTTTGAGCGTTTCCGCCTTTTCGCTATCCATTTCGGAAAGCAAGGCAAAATGTGTTTTGGGAATACATAAATAATGCAGTTTTGCTTTCGGCTCGATATCTTTAATGACGATCATTTTATCGTCCTCATACAGCCGCGGCGAGGGAATATCCCCTTTGATGATCTTACAAAAGATACAGTTTTCCATAATTCTTTTCTCCTTTATTCTTTTTCGGCGATAACGCCGTCTTTATAGATGCTTTCAACGCGTACACGGGTGGGGCGTTTTTCCGTTTCGCCTTTCACGTAGCAACGGATATAGTTTTCCGAGTACCCCTCCGTATACCCCTCGATATAATGCTCGGGCACGACCGTGAGCGTTTTGCCGATAAACGAGGCGAGATACTTTTCCTTTTCCTCCGCGCCTGCTTGGAGCAATTTTTCCACCCGTTCCTTTTTCACCGCGAACGGTAATTCTTTATACTTTTTATACGCGTTCGTACCCTCGCGCGGAGAATAGGGAAAGGCGTGTATTTGCGCAAAGCCCGCCTCGTAGACGATACGAATAGAATCCTCGAAATCCTTTTCCGTTTCGGTGGGAAAGCCGACGATAATATCCGTGGTGATCGCGGCGTTTGCAAACGCCGCTTTGATCATCGCGCATTTTTCCAAATACTCCTCGCGCGTGTAGTGCCTGTTCATACTTTTGAGCACGGCGTTCGAGCCGCTCTGCAAGGACAAATGGAATTGCGGCGCGAAATTTTTCACCTGCTTTAACGCGTCTAAAAACCGATCGGTGATCAGGCTCACCTCCATAGATCCCAATCGAATACGCGTTTCCGCGTCTTTCACGGCAAGCATTAAATCGGCAAGATCGCGGCCGTTTCCGCCCTTATAATCGGAAATATCTATCCCCGTTACCACCGTTTCGTATGCGTCCCCTTGCAATATTTCCGCCGCCGCGCTCTCCAAGCTCCGACAACGACTGCGACCGCGCAAATAAGGTATCACGCAATAGGAACAGAAACGGTTACAACCGTCTTGAATTTTTACGAAATTACGAGTTTTCAAGCACTTAGGCAGGGGCATTTCCTCGTAAACGCCGTCCGCGTTTTGTTTCTGTTCGCCGCAAAAGCCCTCGCCAAAGCCCGATCGCACGATTTCCAACACGCGGTTTTTGCGTTGCGCGCCCACGACCGCCGCCACGCGCGCGTCCTTTTCCAAAAATGCATTCGGCGATTTTTCCGAAGCGCAACCGCAAACGATCACTTTCGCGTGCGGATTGCATTTCAACGCTTTCCCGATCGTCTGACGGCTTTTCCGCTCCGCCTCCGCCGTTACCGCACAGGTATTGATGATATACACGTCCGCGTTTTCGATCTCACGCGAAACCTCGTAGCCAAGTTCTTCCAAACCCCGAATGATCGAGCCGCTCTCTACGTCGTTGACCTTACAGCCGAGGGTAAATACCACCGCTCTCATTGCAGTTCTCCCAGCTCGTACATAACGACCGCCGTCAACGACACCGCCGCCGTTTCCGCACGCAATATACGCTTGCCCAAGCTGATCAGCTTATACCCCTTTTCGCTTGCAAGCTCTGCCTCTGCGCGTGAAAAGCCCCCCTCGCTACCGACGACGATCGCCACGCTGTCCTTTAATGAGGCAAGCGAAATTTCGCTTTTTTCGGCAAATTCGCAAGCGAATAATTTATGCTTATAACCGCTTGCGCTATCGAGCGCTTTTTCGAGCGTATCGTAATATTCCACCGTCGGAGCGATAGAGCGCAGACATTGTTTCGCCGCCTCGCGAGAAACCTTGTTCAAGCGTTCGAGCTTGTTCGCGTTCATATACGCGGAAGAAAATTCGGAGGAGAATACGCCGATCCTTTTCACGCCCAGCTCCACCGCTTTTTGCACGATAAATTCGTTTTTGTCCGCGTTTTTCAAATACCCGAACAAAAGACAGGTATCCGCGCTTGCCTCGCGCGTCCCGACCTCTTCGCGCACGACGTTGAGAAGCATTTGCTTTTTCTCCACGGCGGCGACCACGGCGGTATATTCCTTGCCGCTGTTATCAAGCAGGATCACCTCCGCGCCCACGCCGATACGGAGCACGTTTTTCGCGTGCTCGAACTCGTCGCCCGAAAGGGTAGTCGTATCTTGAATTGTGTCCACGAAAAATCTTTTCAACTCGTACCTGCCCTTATGCTTTGCGTTTTAAGACGAGCGAAAACCATTCGCCCTTTCTGCGTTCGTGCATCACTTCCATACCCACCGCGATATACGCGTCCTTGACCATTTCCAAACGGCTTTCGATAATACCGCTTAAAATGAGCACGCCGTTTTCTTTGAGGTTTTTGGGGATAGAGGGCGCGAGCATTTTCAACACCTCGCCCGTGATATTCGCGAACATAATATCGCCGCAAATATCCGTGTCATCGAGCAGGTTGGAATGTGCTACCACCGCTTTTTCCGCCACGCCGTTGAGCTGGCAATTATGCAGCGAGCTTTCTACGGCGATTGGATCGATATCCGTCAAATACGCCTTTGCCGCGCCCAGCTTGATCGCGGAAATACCCAAAATACCGCTACCGCACCCCACGTCGATACACACGGAGTTAGGCGTAATAAATTGCTGTATCCACTCCACGCACATAGAGGTCGTTTCGTGCTCGCCCGTACCGAACGCCATATTCGAATCGAGCAGCACCACCCTTTCGTCTGCGGTAGGCGCATAGTCTATCCATTCGGGCACGACTACGATCCTGCCGAGGTGGATAGGTCGGAAATGCTTTTTCCACACGTCTATCCAGTCGTCGCCGTCCACTTGGCGTTTGGTATCTTCAAGCGTACCGAACGGTATCGCGCCGCCCGAAAGTTCTTGGGCATTTCTTATATCGGAAAGGATCGCGGAGATGACCGTCGTCGCTTGTTCTTCCTCGATATAGCATTTGACGAGTACGTCCGAGGGCTTGTCCGCCGTCAGATCGTCGTCCATATAATCCCAAAAGGTCGTTTCCTTACTCTTTTGCAGAGCGATAATATCGTTGCGATCGCAAATGGTAACGCCGAAATCGGTGTAGTTCCACATAATATCGGAAACGATCTCGCTCGCCTCGGTTGTCGTGTGAATGGTAAGTTCGGTATATTTCATAACGTAACTATTATAGCACGAAACGCGGATTTTGGCAAGAGATTTATAAATTTTATGAAAATTTCGAAAAAATTTCCTTTCTCTGTTGACAAATGCGGAAAAAAGCGGTATTATAATATAGAACTAAGTAGGATAAGGAGGTAAAATTATGTATTGTAGAGAATGCGGACAAAAGCTTTCCCTGCGTTTTTGCGAAAACGAAGGGTTAGTCCCCTATTGCAACAAATGCGAATCGTATATGTTTCCGCAATTTTCCGTGGCGGTGAGCATGGTCGTAACCAACCGCGCGCAGGATAAGATCTTGCTTGCCAAGCACGTGGAGGACGACGATTTCATTTTGTTTGCAGGGTACGTGAAAAAGGGCGAAAACGCCGAAAAGACGATCCCTCGCGAGATCAAGGAAGAGCTGGGATTAGACGTGGTGAAAGCCAAGTATATGTCCTCGCGCTACCACCAAAGAAAGGAGCTTTTGATGCTCAACTTCGTCGTCATCGTCGAAGATCAGCCCATCAAGCTCAAAGAGGACGAGGTAGCCGAGGCGCGTTGGTGTACGCCCGAAGAGGCGATGGCGCTCATTCGCAAAGGTACGACCGCGGAATTTTTCCTCGGCAACGCCGTGCGCGAGCTGAAAAAGAAAATTTGATCTTTACGAGAAACCGCCGCGGCAAAGCCGCGGCTTTCTTTTTGAAAAATTTCTCGTTTTTCTCCGACAAAATCCGCGCTCATAACATTGACAAAAAGAAGAAATTTTGCTACAATAGATATAATGATCCAAACGGAGGTGAGGCAAGGTGAATCGGATCGGATTCGACAATAAAAAATATCTTTCTATGCAATCGGAAAAAATACAGGAACGTATCGATTGCTTTGGGGACAAGCTGTATTTGGAATTCGGCGGCAAGCTTTTCGACGATTACCACGCCTCGCGCGTACTCCCCGGATTCGAGCCGGACAGTAAGATCAAAATGCTGTTGAAGCTCAAAGACGTGGCGGAAATCCTCGTCGTGATCAGCGCCAACGACATTATCAAAAACAAGTACCGTAGCGACCTCGGCATCACCTACGACGCGGACGTACTGCGCCTCATCGACGTATTCCAAAGCAAAGGACTGTTCGTCGGGAGCGTGGTGATGACCATGTACAGCCCCCAGCCCGCCGTGGACGCGTTTATCAAGCGGCTCGGCGCGCTCGGTATTAACGTTTATAAGCATTACGCGATCGAAGGCTACCCCTCCGACGTTGCCAAGATCGTGAGCGAGGAGGGTTACGGCAAGAACGAATACGTGCCTACCTCCCGTCGACTCGTGGTGGTTACCGCCCCAGGACCTGGGAGTGGAAAAATGGCGACCTGTTTATCCCAGCTTTACCACGAAAATTTACGCGGCGTGAAAGCAGGATACGCGAAATTCGAAACGTTCCCGATCTGGAATTTACCCCTCTCGCACCCCGTGAACGCGGCGTACGAGGCGGCGACCGCCGATCTCAACGACGTGAATATGATCGACCCCTATCATTTGGAGGCGTATCAGAGCTTGGCGGTGAATTACAACCGCGACGTGGAGATCTTCCCCGTCGTGAGCGCGATGCTCGAAAAGATCTTGGGTTATTCGCCGTATAAATCCCCCACGGATATGGGCGTAAATATGGCAGGCTTTTGTATCGTGGACGACGACGTTTGCAAAGCCGCCTCGCAAGGCGAGATCATTCGCCGTTACTACGCGGCTCTGTGCGACGCGAGAAAGGGCAGGATCGGCAAGGAAGTCGTTGCCAAGATCGAGCTTTTGATGAGTAAATCGGGGATTTCGCAAGAGGACAGAAAACCCGTCGCCCCCGCGCTTGCCAAAGCGCAACAAACGGGACTGCCTGCGGTGGCGATCGAGCTGGGCGACGGACGTATCGTAACAGGAAAAACGGGCGATCTGCTCGGCGCGAGTGCGGCGGCGCTACTCAACGCCTTGAAAGCGCTCGGTGGTATCGACGATTCTATTGAGCTGATTTCCCCCACCATTATCGAACCTATCCAAAAGCTGAAAGTCAACCATATGGGCGCGGTCAATCCCCGTCTGCACACGGACGAAATTTTAATGGCGCTCTCCATTTGCGCCGTATCCGACCGTATGGCAAAGCTTGCCGTAGAACAGATCGACAAGCTGAAAAATTCCGAGATACACTCGACCGTTATTCTCTCCCACGTGGACGAGAAAACGTTCAAGTCCTTGGGTATGCACGTTACCTGCGAACCCCAACGCTGTCCTATGAAAGCTTAAAAAAAATCGCGGCTACTCGGTAGCCGCGATTTTTTATTCGGGAAGTTTCATATCTCCTTCCTTTATCCATCCTTTTTTACGCATAAATTCGGAAATGACGATATTGAGAATGGCAGGCAACACAATCATAAGCAGGAATATTCCCACGATTCCAAGCGCGCCGCTCGTATAGTTGAATAAATCGAACACGCCGACGAGTCCGCTCGTACCCATACCGCCGCCGCTCGCGCCGCATTTCAGCCCGAACACGCACGTGGAAAGCGGACCTAAAATCGCGCTGGAAATGATCATCGGGAGCATAATGATAGGCTTTTTCATAATATTCGGTATTTGCAACATACTCGTCCCGATACCCTGCGCGATCAAGCCGCTCACGCCGTTTTCACGATAGCTCGCCACCGCGAACCCGACCATATGACAAGCGCAACCGACCGTCGCCGCGCCGCCCGCCAAGAGCATAGCCGTTTCGTTCCCTGCGGATACCTGCGCCGATACCGCAACCCAGATTGCCGCGGAGGAAGTAGGCATCGTAAGCAAAATACCCATAACGACTGCGATCACGATCCCCATTACCAAAGGCGCGGCGTTCGTTGCGATCGCGATCGCGTCCCCGAGCAGGTTGATGAGTAAAATAAACGGATACGCTACGAATACGCCGCCAAACGCAAGCACGAGCGTACCGAGAGGCACGAGCAGGATATCCAATTTCGTTTTTCCTGCGTATAAGCCCACCACTTCCACGACGAGCATGGTAACGACGTACGCGCCGATCGGATTCCCGGGCGCACCGTAAGTCAATGTGAGCAACGGCGCAGAACCGATCATCAGTTTATCGGCAAACGCGCCGACCATACCGGCAACCGCCGCCGAGAATACGAGGAGCTTATTTTTACCGAGCGCGTGAGCGATTCCAACGCCGATCCCCGCGCCCATCAACGATTTTGCGATATTCGCGATATATTTTAAGGTGTTACCCACGTAATTATCGCCTATCCAACCTGCGATCTGCGATAAGATCGTACCTGCGATCAGGGTTACGAATAAGCCCTGCGCCATACCCGAAAACGCCGTGATAAAATAGCGTTTGGGCAAGGATTTGAAATACTCTTTGACTTTTGTGTTTTCTGCCATTTTTTGCCTCCGTAAAAAATATTGTAATTATTATACTCCTCTTTTTATGAAAACGCAAGCGTTTGACAGAAAAAAACCGTTCGTTTTTGAAAAAACAAACGGCTCTTTCCCTCTTAAAAACTTTCGATTATTTTCTTTCGAAGCTATCGCAACAGGTACAGCTTTCCATATCGCTCGAACACGTATTGCCTACGTGGATCTTGCGAAGGGTGCAATAATCGCCCGAACGGTTGTATTTACATTCGGTAACGCCGCAACCGATACAGGTGTTCACTTCTTGTCCTTTTTCATTCATCATAGCAAAAAACCTCCTTTTAAGGTATCAACAGTATGCGCAAAGTGGCGCAAGATTATTGACATTTGCAAAAATTTCCTGTAAAATAATATTGAAAAGAAAATAAGGAGAAAGACTTATGAAAGTTTTATTGACAGCAGACGTGAAAGGTACGGGCAAAAAAGGCGAGGTCGTGGAGGTTGCCGACGGCTACGGCAGAAACTTCCTGTTAAAAAAGGGACTCGCCACGATCGCAAACGCGGCGAACGTACACGACGCCGCGCAGAAAAAAGCCGCGGAACAATTCCATAAAGCCGAAGAGGTGAAAGCAACGAAAGCGCTCGCCGCCTCTATCGACGGCAAAAAGGTGTCCGTCAAGATCAAAACGGGTGAAAACGGCAAAACGTTCGGTAGCGTAACCGCCGCGCACGTGGCAGACGCGCTTGCAAACGCAGGCTTTGACGTAGACAAGAAAAAAATCAAAATGGAATCGGTGAAAACGGTGGGCTCGTTCCCTGCCGAAATACGTTTTATGGAAAACGTTACCGCAAAGATCACCGTCGTCGTGGAAGGGTTGTAATTATATATGGAAACACAAGAAAAACGGGAAAATGTCCTTTCCCTGATCAATACGATCCTCTGTTTATTGATTTCGTCTTTCGTCGTGGCGTTCGCGGCGTATACCCTGATCGCCCCTAACCAATTTACGATCGGCGGCGCAAGCGGTATCGCTATACTCGTCAACGCCGCAACACACGGCAAAGTACCGCAAAGTATCATGGGTTTTTGCGTAAACGCGCCCCTCGTCGTCGTTTCGTTTTTCTTCGTGAAAAAGCGTTTCGCCGTGATCACCGCGGCGCATATCGGTTTGCAGACGTTTTGGCTCGCGTTGATAGAAATTCTCTTTCCTACTTTACAAATACGTTTTGACGACAACGGCGGAAAAATTTTCGCGGCGATCGCCGCAGGTATCTGTTTCGGAGTGGCGCTTGCGCTTGCTTTCAAGATCGGCGGCAGTACGGGCGGTACGGACATTATCGCCGTGATGATACAACGAAAATTCAAGGCCTCCAAGATCGCGTGGATGGTGTTCGCCATCAATTTCACGATCATGGCGGCGTCTATTTTCGTGTACTACGACAATACCCAACCGATCGCCTATAATCTTTTACCCATCATGACTTCGGGCATTGCGCTGTTCGTGGGCGGCAAAGTGAACAACTCGATCACGGAGGGTTTCCAATCGGCGATCGAGTTCCGCATCATCACCGACAAGCCCGAAGAAATGGGCAACGCGCTGATGCACGAATTGAGCCGCGGCGTTACGCTGATCCCTGCAACGGGTATGTATACCAAAAAGGAACACTCTATGCTCCTTTGCGTAGTGCACCGCAGACAGGTGGCGACGCTGCAAAAGGTCATGAAAAAGGTCGATCCCGAATCGTTTGCCGTCATGTCGAACGTTTCGCAGGTGTTGGGGCAAGGCTTTTACGCGCCCGAAGATTGATAAAAGTCTTGAAATTCCTCGCTTTTACGCATTTTTCGGCAGTATAAAAACAGAAAAAACCGTCGAAAATAGCCCAAAA
The DNA here is from genome assembly GCA_017463025.1 of Clostridia bacterium. Classification (GTDB taxonomy): domain Bacteria; phylum Bacillota; class Clostridia; order Christensenellales; family Borkfalkiaceae; genus Scatosoma. The sequence goes on along the minus strand of JAFTPZ010000064.1, from coordinate 10,416 downwards.
AACAAAAAAATTGAAAAAAAGCCTTATTTTTCAAGGTTTTTCGCGATTTTTTTCCTTTCTACACTTGACAAACGCGCGCATATACTGTATAATAAAATTACTTAAAGATCTGCCGAGATTTTTAAGAATTTTAATAAAAGGGGATAAAACTCTCATGAACAAAGGCGAATTGATCAAAGCAATGGCAGAAAAGGCAGGTTTCACGAACAAAGATGCGGCTATCGCATACGAAGCATTCGTTGCTACCGTAACGGAAACGTTGAAAGCAGGCGAGAAAGTACAGCTCGTTGGTTTCGGTACGTTTGAAGTGAAAGACGTAGCGGCGAAAACGGGTATCAACCCTCCAACGGGCGCGAAAGTAGAAATCGCGGCTTGCAAGAAACCCGTTATGAAGTTCGGTAAGGCTTACAAAGATCTTATCAACGAATAATCCGATCGGACAAGCTAAAACCCGACGCGTAATCGCGTCGGGTTTTTCTTTTATTCAAAATAATTGATCTTCATTGCCCTCTTAACCTCGGCAAGCGTTTGCGCCGCCACGCTACGCGCCTTCTCGCTGCCCGCTTTGAGCATTTCCCAGATCGCAGGGATATCTTTCGCGAGCTCCTCTCTCCGCGTTCTGATCGGCTCTAACGTTTCCTGCATCACCGCGTTGAGCAATTTCTTCACTTTCATATCCCCCAAGCCGCCGCGCTCGTAATGCGCTTTCAGCTCGTCTAAATTTGCGTATTCGGGGAGGTATTTCGCAAAGTGCTCGTCGTTTGCGAATGCGTCCAAATAAATGAACGTGGGATTGTTCTTGGTATCGCCGCAATCGGTTACCTTGATATGGTTGGGATCGGTGTACATACCCATCACCTTACGTTTGATCTCGTCGGCGGAGTCGGACAGATAAATACAGTTCCCCAGAGATTTACTCATCTTCGCCATACCATCCGTCCCGGGGAGGCGCAAACACGCCTTATTTTCGGGCAACACCGCTTTGGGTTCGACGAGCGTTTCGCCGTACAGCCCGTTAAAGCTCCGCACGATCTCGCGCGCCTGTTCGAGCATAGGAAGTTGATCTTCCCCCACGGGCACGACGTTTGCCTTAAACGCCGTGATGTCCGCCGTTTGCGATACGGGATAGGTCAAAAATCCCATAGGCAGGGAATGCTCGAAATTTTTTTGCTTGATCTCCGCTTTCACCGTCGGGTTGCGCTCCAACCGCGACAGCGTTACGAGATTCATATAATAGAAAGTCAGCTCGGTGAGCTGTTCCACGTGCGACTGCACGAAGATCGTAACCTTGTTCGGATCGATACCGCAAGCAAGATAATCGAGAGCAACTTCCGTGATATTCGCGCGCACCTTTTCGGGATTGTCGAAATTGTCGGTGAGCGCCTGCGCGTCCGCGATCATTACGTAGATCTCGTCGAATTTACCGCTATTTTGCAATTCCACACGGCGTTTGAGCGAGCCGACGTAATGCCCGATATGCAGTTTCCCCGAAGGTCTGTCCCCCGTTAAGATAATATTTTTCATGATTCCTCCGAATACGTTCCCTCCGTTTTTCGCATACTGCTGATATGAAACGTATCTTTTTAGCCGTTACGGCATTTTGTTTTGTTTGTTCTATCGCCATTCTCATTATCGGCGCACGGAGTGCGGAAAGCAAACGCTCCCGTCCCACCGCGCCCGTATTTGAAGAGCAACGGTATTACAGGCTCGCGCCGTAAGTGTTGCGGTATTTGTACATTGCGGCAAGATGTTCCTTACCCTCGATCACGCCGTCCTCGATCGCCGCGATAATATCGTCCATCGTAACGACGGAATACACGTCCACGCCGAATTGCTTTTTCGCCTCGGCTACTGCGGAAAGTTCGCTATCGAGCGCCTTTTCTCTGCGGTCAACGGAAATGATCATACCCACGATCTCCACGTTTGCCGCCGCCTGAATTTTGGGCAATATCTCGCGCAGAGCTTTGCCCGAAGTCATAACGTCCTCGATAATGATGACCTTTTCGCCGTCCTCCAACTGTTTGCCGACGAAAAGTCCGCCCTCGCCGTGGTCTTTCACTTCCTTACGATCGAAACAATAATTGACTTCCTTTTCATAATCGTGATACAGCGCGATCGCCGTAGCCACCGAAAGAGGAATTCCCTTATACGCAGGACCGATCAGCGTGTCCGCCTCCAAATTATTATCACGGATACAAGCTGCGTAGTATCTGCCGAGCTTGGCAAGCTGTTTGCCCGTTTTATAGTTCCCCGTATTGATGAAATACGGGGCTTTTCTGCCGCTTTTGAGGGTAAATTCCCCAAATTTGAGTACGCCGTTCGAAACCATAAACCGAATAAATTCTTCTTTGTAGGTATATTCCATTTTTCTTTCTCCTTATTTACCGTTTAATTGTAAAGTGCCCGTAAGCTCGCTTACGTTCTTCACGCCGCGAGAATCACACCAAGCGTTTAAGCCTTGAATGATCTTGGGCATTGCGTAGGGATCGGTGAAATTTGCCGTACCTACCTGCACCGCGGTCGCGCCCGCCATTAAAAATTCGATCGCGTCCTCCGCGCGCGTGATACCCCCCATACCGATCACGGGGATTTTTACCGCCTGTGCCGCCTCGTAGACCATACGCACCGCGATCGGCTTTACGCCTGCGCCCGAAACGCCGCCCGTGTTGTTGGCAATGATCGGTCTTCTTCTTTCGATATCGATCGCCATGCCCGTCAGCGTGTTGATGAGCGATATAGAGTCCGCGCCGCCGCTTTCCGCCGCCTTTGCGTTCGTCGCGATACTTTCCACGTTGGGCGAAAGCTTGACGATCAGAGGGGTTTTCGTGAGCGCGCTTTTGGCAACGCGCGTAACCTCCTCCACCGACTCGGGCTTGATGCCGAACGCCATACCGCCGCTTTTTACGTTGGGGCAGGAAATGTTCAGCTCGATCATATCCACCCTGCCGTCCAGCTTCGCGCAGATATTTTTATAATCGTCGAGGGTTTTGCCCGCGACGTTCGCAATCACGCAAGTACCCGTATTTTTCAACCATTCGAGGTCGCACTCGATAAAGTGCTCCACCCCTGGATTTTGCAAGCCTACGGCGTTTAAGATCACGCCGCGACTCTCCGCAATACGGGGTACGGGATTGCCCAAGCGCGGCTCTAACGTCAAACCTTTCGTCGAAACGCCGCCGACTTGCCCGATATCGTAAAGCTCGTTAAATTCACGCCCGAACCCGAACGTGCCCGAAGCCGCGATCACGGGATTTTTGAGTTCCACTCCGCAAATGTTTACCGATAAATTCGCCATATCCTGTTTTCCCCTCTTAAAGTTGTACTTCGTTCGCGTTGAATACGGGTCCGTCTTTGCAAACTCTTGCCTTTGCGCCGTTCGTCGTATCGCACACGCACACAAGACACGCGCCGATGCCGCAACCCATACGCTCCTCCAACGAAACGTAGCAGAGCAGGTTTTCCTTTTCGACAAGCGTTTTGAGTGCGCGGAGCATAGGCGTAGGACCGCAGGCAAGCACCACGTCGGGGCGGTTGCCCTCTTTCAAGTCCTTTTCAAACGCCTGCACCGCGTTCATTTTCGCGCCGTAGCTACCGTCATCCGTTACGCCGGCGAATTTTTTCGCCTTTTCAAATTCCTCCACGCCGCACACCGCGCCCTTGTTACGATAGCCGATATACGCGGATATCTCTTTTTGCGCGCCGTATTCTCTCAACACGGAGATGAGCGGAAATACGCCCACGCCGCCGCCCACGAGCGCGACTTTCCGTTCGTTTTCTTCCACGAAAAACCCGTTGCCGAGGGGCATAAGCACGTTTAATCGCGTACCTGCCTCCATCGTTTTGAGTTTTTGCGTACCCTCGCCCTTGATCTGATAACAAAAGGTAACGAGCCTGCCCTCTACCTTACAAATGGCGATCGGGCGGCGCAACAAATGCGTGCCGCCTACGGAAATATTCCCGAACTGTCCTGCGCGGACAGCCACTTCCTCGCCCATATCGAACGTTACCGCGTGGATATTTTCCGCGATCTTTTCGTTTTTAACGATCGTTGCAATATAATCTTTCATTATTTTTTCATCGTCCCTATTACGTTTGACAAGTCTTTTTGCATAGCTACCGTCGCCGCGCGCGCCGCCTCGTAGAACGTGCCGCCCAGCTTTTTATACGCGCACAAAATACCGCGCGAATTATTCACAACGCCGCCCAACCCGTTTGCATTGAAACAGCTTTTGAGCATTTCTGCGTTGCCGCCCTGCGCGCCGTACCCAGGGATTAAAAAGAAGGTGTGCGGCAACACTTCGCGCAACCTTGCAGCCTCCGTAGGATGGGTTGCGCCGACCACCGCGCCGACTGCCGAATAGCCGTATTTACCGACCGTGCTTTCTCCCCATTTTTCCACCAAGCCGCCCATATATTCGTACATAGGCATACCGTTTTCGAGCACCATATTCTGCACTTCCGCGCCCGAGGGGTTGGAGGTTTTCACGAGTACGAAAATACCCTTGTCCTTGCTTTCACACTCGTCTACAAACGGCTTGATACCGTCCGTACCCAAATACCCGTTGACGGTTACGTAATCGGAGGGGAATGCCCTATGCGCCGTGCCGTTTACGTCCGTTTCGCCGAGGAAGGTTTTCGCATAGCACGCCGCCGTCGAACCGATGTCGTTGCGCTTTGCGTCCGCGATCACGACGAGGTCTTTTTCCGCGGCGTATTTGAGCGTTTCTTCATACGCTTTCATACCTGCCGTGCCGTACATTTCATAATACGCGATCTGTACTTTCACCGACGGGATAATATCGCAAAGGGTGTCGATAAGTTTTTTATTGAAATCGAATACGCGTTCGGCCACCCCCTCGAACGAGGTTACGCCCGCTTTCATATCGTCGGGCAGGTAATCGAACAGCGTGTCCAATCCCACGCACGTGGGGTTTTGCAAGTCGATAATTTTTTCTATCAGTCTATCCGTGATCATTTTTATTTCTCCTCATACTTAATCTGTCCGTCAACGATAGTGTATTTTACTACGCCGTATAATTCGTAGCCGCCGAACGGGTTGTTTTTGCCCTTGGAAACGAATTTTTTCGGATCGATCGTCCATTTTTCGTCCAGATCGGCGATCGTGAGATCGGCAACGCCGCCCTCTTCGATCTTACCGCCCTCCAAGCCCAGAATACGCGCCGGTGCGGCGGACATTTTTTCCGCGATCTGCGGTAAGGTCAGAACACCTGCTTTATACAGGTAAGTGATCGCAAATCCGAACGACGTTTCAATGCCGCTGATCCCGAACGCCGCTTGGTTATATTCCACGTTTTTGTCGTTGATATGGTGGGGCGCGTGATCGGTAACGATACAATCGAGCGTACCGTCCTTCAAGCCCTCCAAGATCGCTTGCTTGTCCACTTCCTCGCGAATGGGAGGATTGACTTTCGTGTTCGTATCAAAGCCCGTAATCACCTCGTCGGTTACCGCATAATAGTGCGGACAGGTTTCCGCCGTTACTTTCACGCCGGCTTTTTTCGCGTCGCGGATGAGGCGTACGCCGCTATGGGTGGACACGTGGCAGATATGCACGGGTACGTCCAAGCTTTCGGCAAGGGCGATATCGCGCGCGATCATAATGTCTTCCGCCGCACGGGGAATACCTTTCAAGCCTGCGATCGTAGAGCTCAATCCCTCGTTCACCACGCCGCCGTCCACGAGGTCTTTATCCTCGCAATGGCAAAGGCATTTAACGTTCAAACCGCTCGCATACTCCATAGCAAGACGCATAAGTCGCGAATTTTTCACGGATACGCCGTCGTCGGAGATCGCCACCACGCCTGCCGCTTTCATTTCACCGATCTGCGCGAGCTGTTCTCCCTTTTCCCCTTTCGTGATCGCGCCGATCGGGTGCACTTTACACGCCCCGACCTCTTTCGCGCGGTTTTTGATATACGATATCACGACTTTATTATCCGCGATCGGATCGGTGTTGGGCATACAGCAAACCTGTGTAAAGCCCCCTTTTACCGCCGCTTTCGTGCCGCTTTCGATATCTTCCTTGTATTCAAGCCCGGGGTCGCGCAAATGCACGTGCATATCGATAAGCCCAGGGAAGATATGCTTACCCGTTGCGTCGAGCTCCTTTTCGCCGTTTGCGGGGATATTGTCTGCGATCTTCACGATTTTCCCGTTCTGCACGAGGATATCCTTTTTTACCACTTCGCTTTCCAAAACCAAATTGCCGTTTCTGATGATCATATCTACCTTCCTCACTTCGTATATTCTCTATAATCGTTCAAAAGTTTCAAAGCCGCCATACGCACTGCAATACCCGAGAAAACCTGTTCTTCGATACGGCTCTGTTCGTGATCGATAACCTTTCCCGTCAGTTCCACGCCGCGATTGACGGGCCCTGGGTGCATGACGATCGCGTTCGGTTTCGCGTATTGGAGCGACTTCCCGTCCACGCCGTAGATCGCCGCGTATTCGTTGAGCGAGGGAAAATTCCCTGCTTGTTGGCGTTCGAGCTGTATGCGCAAGCCCATCACCACGTCCGCGCCGTCAAGCGCCTCTTCCTTGGAGCGACAAAGCTTTGCGCCGAGCTTGTCTATCCCTTTGGGTATCAGCGTTTCGGGCGCAAACATACGCACTTCCGCCCCCATCGTTTTTAAGCCGAACAAGTTCGATTTCGCCACGCGCGAGTGCTTGATATCGCCTACGATCGCCACTTTCAGCCCGTCGAGCTTGCCGAACGTTTCGCGCATTGTGAGCATATCCAAAAGCGCCTGCGTGGGGTGCTCGTTCATACCGTCGCCGGCGTTGAGCACGCCTGCTTTCGCGACTTTCGCAAGCAGATAGGGCGCGCCGCCCATAGGATGGCGCATCACGAGAAAATCATTGAGCTGTGCGTCGAGCGTTTTACCCGTATCCACGAGCGTTTCGCCCTTGGCAACGGACGAACTGCTTGCGGCGATATTGATGACCGTCGCGCCAAGATACTTGGCTGCAAGCTCGAAACTCGTGCGCGTACGCGTGCTGTTTTCGTAAAAGAGAATGGTCGCGGTCTTGCCTTTGAGGTAGGGCAAATGCTTGTCCCCTGCTTTGAGATGACGTTTCATATCCGCCGCCACGTCGAGAAGTTCGGTGATCTCCTCTGCGGTGAGGTCGATAAGTCCCAACAAATCTTTTCTTTTGAGCATATTTTACATATATCTCCCGTAAAAAATAGCGCCTTGGTACGAAACGCCCAAGACGCAAATGAACCAAACGGTACGAAATTGCCGTATACGGTTGTTTCGTTTTATCGGCTAATATTATACCACTTTTTTCAAAGGTTGTAAAGGATAAAAACAGCCGTTTTGAAAATCGGTTACGGAAATTGAAAAATTTTCCGATTTTTAATAAATTTTCACGAGCTTAAACCCGACTTTGTCGCACGAAGTGAGCAAATATTCTATCCCGTTTTTCTCCGTTTTCAAGGGAAAGTACGCCGCGCCGTGGATATGTCCGAACACCGCTTTCTCCACGCCGTTTTGTTCGAACAGCTCGGTAAAGAGAGTATTTTCGTTTTTCAGGGAAAAGGGCGGATAGTGCGCAAGCGCCACCTTTTTATCCCCCTCGCAAAAGAGCTTGTCCGCTTCCGCAAACGCCAAACGAAACCGCTCTGCTTCGCGCAGATATAATTTTTGATCCTGCTCGGTGAAATCGGGACTCCCAGGGCACGTCCAACCGCGCGAGCCGACGAACACGAACGAACCGATCTTCACCGCGTCCGTTTGCAGGAAAATAAAGCTATTATCGGGCGCGGACTCGCGCAGTCGCGTGATACCGTTCCACCAATAATCGTGGTTGCCGCGAATAAACACCTTTTTGCCCGTAAGCGGTGCGAGCGCGCGTAAGTCCACGAGCGCGTCGGGCAGTTTCATCGCCCAACTGATATCGCCGCAAATGAGCACGATATCCTCGTCTTTTACGGTAGATAGCCAATCGGCTTTGATTTTTTCGAAATGCCCCTCCCAGTTACCGCCGAAAATCTCCATAGGCTTATCGGCGGTCGCGGAAAGGTGCAGATCGCTGATTGCATAAACGTTCATATCTTTATTATAACAGTTTTTTTGATAAAAAGCAAGCGCCCCGTTAAACGAGGCGCAAAATTTTTATTTACTTATTACAACCACCCGTCGGGCAACCGTTTCTGCCTTGGGGATAGAGGGGCAACTCGAAGAACCCTGCGCAAACTTCCTGCGAGTATTCCTGCGCAGGCGGTATCGCACAATAGCCGTAGGTGGGCACGAGAATTTCCACTGCCATAGCGATCTTCAAGATCACCGTCGCGCAGATAGACACCGTAAAGCCCTGCGTATCGGGATTAAACACGCCCTCGGGCGCAACCGCGCTCACCACCGCTTGCACGGTGAACGGCATGATCGACGGCGCGGGCACGTACAGCAAAACGTCTTGATTTAAGGAAACGATCGCCGTCGCGCTACCCTCCACGCCGTTTGCGTCGGTGTAGAGTACTTCGAGAGGTACGGAAACGGTCGCTTGGACACGCGCGCAATGTTTGTCAACCTGCCGATCGACGCTCAAATTCGTAACGGTCGCTTCCGCCGTGGTCGAACGCGCGCTGATAAAGGTCAAAGGATATGTAGGGGTTTCGGGGGAAAGATCGGTCAAAACGAGCGAATAGTTATCGATCTGCGTCTGTTTGATCGCCGCGTCGAAAATCTTCTCCGCTTGAATACAAACTTTCTCCGTCAAACCGTTGATCGGATTGCCCGTGATCGAGCCGGGGCATTTATCCGATTGAAAGTTAGAATAAAAGGACATAGTATACCTCCTGTTTTGCGTAATCAATTACTTACTATATCATATGTTCGTGTGCGCGCAAAGTGTTCTATAAAATCACGCGCATACCGAGGTATAAAATATCCGTGCCGTTCTTGCGCTCGAACTGCTCGTCGCCACCGCAAAGCAACGTTTTCGTATCCCCCCTTTTCACCGTGTACGCGTTTCCGCGCGGCGTGGGTATCTCCAAGACCTGCCCTGCAAACGGCGGACCTTGCAAGCCGTTGATTTTGGCGAGCAAAAATTCAGACACGCAAAACGCCTCGGCAATAGAGCGCAAGCTCTGCCCTTCTTTTACTTTATAATACTTTTTCCATTCCGACCGTAACATATATACAATATATGCGTTTACGACAGGCAAATATGCAAAAAGCAGAGCGGCGATCCTAACGACCGCCGCCTCCTTTTCCTTATCTCTTATCTTTTATCTATTTTTTACAGCTCCACTTCCCCGTCCAAGCAAACCACTTTCGTCGCAGGTATGTAAGCATTCCACCCGTCCCCTTTGTCAATCGCATTCCATTGCTCCACCGTACCGCTGAAAATAATATTTTCCAAGTTCTCGCAATCACAGAACGCCTTAAACCCTATGCTCGTTACAGAGTCCAGTATCGTAATGCTCGTCAAGCTCGTGCAATAATAGAACGCATAATTTCCTATGCTTGTTACCGAATCTGGTATCGTTACGTTCGTCAAGCTCGTGCAATAATAGAACGCATAATTTCCTATGCTTGTTACCGAATCTGGTATCGTTACGTTCGTCAAGCTCGTACAACCCCAGAACGCAGAACCTCCTATGCTCATTACTGAATTGGGTATCTCTATATTCGTCAAGCTCGTGCAATCACAGAAGGCATAAATTCCTATGCTTGTTACCGAGTCGGGTATTGTTACACTCGTCAAGCTCGTGCAACCATAGAACGCAGAACTTCCTATGCTCGTTACTGAATTGGGTATCGTTACGCTTGTCAAGCTCGTGCAATCCCTGAACGCACTACGCCCTATGCAAAGCGTTCCCTCTTTTATTTTATAAGAACCTGAAATCGTTTTTACATCAATTAAATATTGTCCGATATATAAAACGCCGTTTTCCCAATTATTTTCGTTGTTATAATATCCCGTATTATAGAACGCAGAAATTCCTATGCTCGTTACGGAATTGCCAATCGTTACACTCGTCAAGCCCGTGCACTCATAGAACGCAGAACCTCCTATGCTCGTTACACTATCGGGTATCGTAACACTCGTCAAGCCTTTACAACCATAGAACGCAGAACTTCCTATGCTCGTTACTGAATTGGGTATTTCTACGTTCGTCAATCCCTTACAACCAGAAAACGCACTACGCCCTATGCTCGTCACAGAATTTGGTATTGTTACACTCGTCAAGCCCGTACAACCCATGAACGCACCATCCTCTATTTCCGTCACCGAGTCAGGTATTTTTATGCTCGTCAAGCTCGTACATTCATAGAACGCATAATCCCCTATGCTCGTTACCGAATTTGGAATTGTTACGTTCGTCAAGCTCGTGCAAGCTCTGAACGCACCATTTCCTATACTCGTTAGTGAATTGGGTATCTC
>JAFTPZ010000063.1 GCA_017463025.1 Clostridia bacterium | reverse complement strand
CGAACGGCGTTTCGCTGTGCTTTTGTAGCTCTTGCATCAGCTTGGCAAGCAACATACTATCCTTTCCGCCCGAAATACAAACCTCGATCTTATCCCCCCTTTCGATCAAACGGTATTTTTTCACCGCAAGCACAAAAGGCGACCAGATCGTTTTACGATAGGTTGTGATGATCGAACGTTCGATTTGTTGATACTTTTCCAACTGTTTGGGCATATGCCTTTCCTTTATCTTTTGTACGTTAGTATAGCTATTATATCACACTTTTTCAAAAAGCGCAAGCGTTTTTTAATCAATAACGAACATTTGTTTGCGATTTTTTTTAACGTAAAAAAAGCGTTACGCTCAACCGCTCGCAACGCTTTCGACTTTATTTATTCTTCTTGTCCGCAATGTATGCATTCTCCCGTTTCCGGATCGATCTCGTGTGCGCTTGTCGTCGTATCGACGGGTATGATACTTCCACTCTTATCGCAGATATAATACCCCAAGCCCGTTTCCGAGCAGGTTGCCTCCCAGCCCTCGAATTCGTAAACGCCTGCAGTCGCCGCGTCGTAGCACGCCTCCGTCATATCCTCCCCGTTGACGGTATGCGCGGTGAATATAAGCTCAAAATATACGTAGGGACGACTCCCGTCTAAATCAAAGTAATACCAAATATCTCCGTCGCATTTACAATCCGAATGATCATTGGATTCCACCTCTACCGTTACGGTTTTGCTTACCTTACACCACTCGCAAGTACCTTTAACCTCGAGCTTTACCACGTCGTCGAATATTTCGGCGGCATAACGCCCCTCTACGCTTTCGATATCGCTCATATAACGGTATTCTCCCCACTCCGTTATCAACGCGATAACCTCGATATTATAATTATAAGAATGCTCCTCCGCCAAAGTAACCAAGACCGTATCCGTGCAGGCGTCGCATTCAAAATAACCGTACCCAACCGCACACCCTACGGGCATATTGACAAACGCGGTGATAGCTCCGACGCATTCGTCATAATCATAAGTGCGATCACTCGGCATTTCCTCTCCGTTCAGCGTATGCACCGAACACGTTGATTCTTTTTGCACCGTTCCGCCCGTCGTCGTTACGAGTACCTTATAACCGCATTCGTCGCACGTAAAATATCCAAGCCCCGTTTCCGTTGCCGTCGATGGATGATCGGTAAATTCCGTGATCCCTGCCGTATCCGCAGGATAGCTCTCGTCCGCCATTTCCACACCGTTTAAGGTGTGCGGCGGAGACTCGACAACAAAACAGATAGTGAACTGTTCACCTGTTTCATCGGAAATAAAATCAACAAAAACCTCTCTATTCCAACAAGTAAGATAGTCATCAATTATATTAGCTCTAAAAATCGAGATTTCGGAAAAAGAACAATACCCACAGGTATCATGCATTTCACCATACTCAATGCCCTCAAACGTTTCGTGGGTAAAAATTTCCCCGTTCGCAATATCCTCTTTTACATCGCGGCACTCGCCATCCTTTGTTATTAAAGTAACAAGCTCTCTGTAATAGTCATGCCCGTAAGTCTTTAATATTTTCTCCCCACCGTCTGCACCGCAGTAATGGCAATAGAGGTGCGCAAAACCGTCCTCCGTGCAGGTTTGTTCTTTCAGTACTTGAGAAACATACATATGCTCCATAGTCGTTGATACAACCACTAATTTTTCACACTCGTCGCAACGGAAATAACCTGCTCCACTCGAAGTGCAAGTCGTTTCCAAAGAGGTCGGTGCGATACCGTAGGTGTATATATCGTAGCTTTCTTCCGTCATCAACGTGCCGTTCAAGGTATGTATGCCGGAAGATGGTATGCAAACGGTATAGGAAAACGCCGTCGCGTTGTCCGTTGCCTTGTTGAAAATCTCTCCCTGCGCGTTCACGTAAAGCGTATATACTCCCTCGCCGTCCACGCAAGCCGACGCCGCTGTTTCCGAATATGCATACACACTCTTATGCAACGCAGGCAAAGTCAATTCTTTGAGCAGACCGCAAGCTGTGCAACTCCCCATCAGCGATCCCGTATCCGTTGTCGTGGGTGCTTTCGTCTCCACCCATGCAAACGTGTGTTCTTCCGAATTACCACCGCCCAAAACAGGCAAATCGATAACAACGCTTTTCCCGTCGGTATAGGTGATCACAAGCCGTCCCTCCTCGTTCAGGGTAACACTTAAAATACCGCGTCCGTCCTTACCGTTTTCACCGTCCTTTCCGTCTGCGCCATCTTTACCGTCGTTGCCGTTCGTTCCGTCTTTTCCATTTGTACCGTCCTGACCGTCCTTGCCGTCCTTGCCCGTTGCCTTCACGCCGAGAGTAGTCCACGTTACGCCGTTATCGTAAGAAATCTCCCACTCGTTCGTAACTGCGTTGATTTGCAATTTGGGCGTGATACCGTCTTTACCGTCCTTACCGTCCTTACCGTCTTTACCGTCCTTACCGTTTTCACCGTCTTTTCCGTCTTTTCCGTTTTTTCCAGCCTGACCGTCCTTGCCGTCAGCCCCCTTAACCACGCCAAGTCCTACGGAAGTGTTGTCGGAAAACACGACGAGCAATTCCCCCTTTTCGTTTAGGGAAACACTTTTGATCCCTAATCCGTCCTTGCCATTCTCGCCGTCTTTACCGTTCGCCCCGTCCTTACCGCGAACGGTTTCTATAAATTGTTCCAACGTCCCCTCGTAGCCAAGCCCCTGCGCCTCGGCGTACACCGTTTCCATCGTCCAAGCGACCTCGTCGCCGTCCTCCTTGCTCGTTTCGTTTTTACATGCGGATAAACCAAACGCAAACCCACCGATACTCGCCAAAACAAGCAAAGTTGTTATCATTCTTTTTAATTTGATCATAAAAAGCCTCCTCATAATTTATACTTCTATTATAGTAACAATTTTTGTTACTGTCAAGCGATTTGTAACTAAAAATGTTACAATTTTTATATGAAGGTAACTATGGCGACTTTTAAGGACAGACTGAAAGATCTGCGAAACGAACGGAATTTATCCCAACAGGAGCTGGGAAAAATCGTCAATATGTCGAAAATGGCGATTTCTCATTGGGAAAGCGGACACAGTGAACCGAGTATTTCCCAGCTCATATTACTTTCGGATTTCTTCGAAGTAACGGTAGATTATCTAATCGGAAAAACGGATTTTATCTAATACGAAAAAAATCGGGGTTGAATCCCCGATTTTTTATTTTTGTTCAAATTTCATAAGCAAAATTTTGTTGCCGATCGTAAGCGATACGGTCAATACCCCTTTTTTCAAGGGAAACTTACGCTTAAACTCGCCGTTTTCGCCAGCCGATAATTGTAAAGTTTCTTCCTTTTCGTCATAGACGTACGTTCCCGTTTCCTCACGCTTTTGACCGCCCTTGGGACAATAATACAGCGAAAACGTTTCGTCAAGGTTGAGTTCAAGGCGGATATAGGAAAACTCGTCCATATACTCTTTTTCACCGAGTTTTGCACTTTCGCACTCGTATGCGCCGAGGTACGGTTTGGTAATATCTTTAAGCGAACCGTTTCCACAGGACGGTAACGCAAACAGTAGCGCGGCAAAAAGCGCGCAGATCGAATATTTCAGTTTCATATCAGGAAGTATGCGCGATCTTTTTCCTTTTATTCGTTTTACGCTTGCGTTGGAATATGATCTTTTCACTATTGAAAATAACGCCCACGATAAAACCGATCATCAAAATATACAACCACAGCAAAAACACGATGATCGTGCTCAACGCCCCGTACAGCTTATTCATATTGCTGATCTTCAAATACACCATAAACCCGATCACGGCGACGATCCACAAAGCGACGGTGATTACCGTACCCGAAAGAAAATTCTTCAACGGCGCTTTATACGGGCATATATACGCGTTGAGCAGTAACACCAATCCAAACGACAGTGCGATCAAAAGCGCATAGTCCGCGACGCGCTCCCAAGCGTCGGGCAAAAAACGCGAAAAAAGAAACGTACCGACGGCGAAAAGAACGGCGAAAGCTACGACCATTAGCATAACGATCAGAAGCAAAACGAGCGCGCCTACGCGTACGCGAAAGCCTTTTTTCGGTCGGGAACAATCGTAAATGATCTCGCCGCTGCGCCGCATTTGATAAAAGAGCGTGGTGGACGAATACAGCGTGGTAACGAGTAAGATCAAGGAGGCGCTCGTCGTGGCGTTGCTCGCCTCTTTTTGCACGTACGCAAGCACCTCTTTCACCGAATCGAACACGGGCAGAGCGAATATGCGCTCGGTGTCGATCGGCAATTTGCCGAGCAACAAAGTCAGCCAAAAGGAAAGCGGCACGATCGACATAATCAAAAAAAACACGAGCGTACCTGCGATCGTCGTGTATTTTTTGAGCGAAAGCAACTCGTATTTTTCTTTGAGAAATCGATAAACTCGGCGCAATCTTTCCATTGTATAAGTATGCCCGATTTTTATATCTTTCAATCCTCTTTATATAAGGAAAGCGGCGAATTACTTCGCCGCTCTTTTCTTTCGTTAATCGTCGTTACAGTTACAACCGCTGTTTCTTCCGCTACGGTTTCTTCCGTTTAATCCGTATTGACGTGCATAATAATCGTCGCCGTTCGACGTAGTCGTCGTACTCGACGAAGTATTTCTACCCGTGAACACGAACACGTTGCTCGACGTATCATTACAACCGCAACCGTTGTTGCAACCGCAGGAATTGCAGCCGCAACCGTTGTTGCTCACGCGGATATTGCCGTTACAATCGCGGCAAATACTTTGCGACGTTCCGTTGAAGAAGTTGCTCCAAGTATTATTACAACAGCAAGAATTACAGCCACAGCCGTTACTGTTTAACAAATTCCACGAGCTGCTGCCGCAACCGCACGAATTACAACCGCAAGAATTGCTGTTGCAACCGCAGGACGAGCTACGACCAAACACACTCGAATTACATCCATTGCACATAGTATTTCCAAACCTCTTGTGTATTTGAGGAAAGACCTCATAGTACACTATATGCAATTCGCCCGTCCTTTCGTGCAAGGACGGGCGGACGATTTATTCGATTATTCCCATTCGATCGTGCCGCAGGGCTTCGGCGTTAAATCGTAAAGCACACGGTTTACGTTCTCCACCTCCGCCGTGATACGGTCGGTGATCTTTTTCAAAAGCGCGTAAGGAATTTCCTCGATCGTCGCCGTCATCGCATCCACCGTGTTCACCGCACGGATGATCACGGGATATGCGTACGTTCTCGCGCCGTTCTTCACGCCGACCGACTTAAAATCGGGAACTGCCGTGAAATACTGCCAGACCTTACCCTCTAAGCCTGCGTTTGCGAACTCTTCGCGAAGGATCGCGTCCGACTCGCGCACCGCCTCCAAGCGCTCGCGCGTGATCGCGCCAAGACAGCGCACGCCAAGCCCAGGACCAGGGAACGGCTGACGGTACACCATACCGTCGGGCAAGCCTAACGCGCTACCCACCGCGCGCACCTCGTCTTTATAGAGGAATTTGAGCGGCTCTACGAGCTCGAATTGCATATCTTCGGGAAGTCCGCCAACGTTGTGATGCGCCTTTACGCCGTCGCTCTCGATAATATCGGGATAGATCGTGCCTTGCGCAAGGAACTCAATCCCCTCCTGTTTTCTCGCCTCTTCTTCAAACACGCGGATAAATTCCGCACCGATGATCTTACGTTTCTTTTCCGGTTCTTCCACGCCTGCAAGCTTGGAAAGGAATCTTTCCACTGCGTCCACGTATACGAGGTTCGCGTCCATTTCGTCGCGGAATACCTGCACGACCTGTTCGGGCTCGCCTTTTCTCAAAAGTCCGTGATTGACGTGTACGCAAACGAGTTGTTTGCCGATTGCCTTGATCAAAAGCGCCGCTACGACGGAGGAATCCACCCCACCCGACAATGCGAGCAGTACTTTCTTATCTCCCACCTGCGCACGGATCAACTCCACCTGCTCGGCGATGAACGCGTCTGCAAGCGCTTTCGTGTTAATGCGTGCCATTGTTTCGGGACGTACGTTGTTGCTCATAAATTTTTATCTCCTAAAATTAAAATTTGTTACGTAGGAATATCAGTGCTGCGAATAGTTGGGCGCTTCTTTACTGATAGAAATATCGTGAGGGTGGCTTTCGATCAAGCTGGCGTTGGTAATACGCACGAATTCCGAACTCGTACGAAGCGCCTCCACCGTCGGCTTGCCGCAATATCCCATACCCGCGCGCAAACCGCCTTTCATTTGATAGATGACCTCCGCCACGCTGCCGCGGTAGGGCACGCGACCTTCCACGCCCTCGGGTACGAACTTTTTCGTTCCCTCTTGGAAGTATCTGTCGTTACTGCCTGCCGCCATCGCGCCGAGCGAGCCCATACCTCTATACACTTTATAGCTTCTGCCCTGATACAATTCCACTTCCCCAGGGCTTTCGAGCGTACCAGCAAGGAGCGAGCCGATCATAACCGCGCTTGCGCCGGCCGCGAGCCCCTTTACGATATCGCCGCTGTATTTAATACCGCCGTCCGCGATAATGCGCTTGCCGAGCTTGTCCGCCAGTTCCGCGCAATCCATGACCGCCGTAAGCTGGGGCACGCCGATACCTGCCACGATACGCGTCGTACAGATCGACCCGGGACCGATACCCACTTTGACTACGTCCGCGCCCGATTTGATAAGCGCTTCCGTCGCCGCCGCCGTCGCCACGTTGCCCGCAACCAGCGTGATATTGGGGAACTTCGCGCGAATTTCCTCCACCTTTTTGAGTACGCCTGCCGAATGACCGTGCGCCGTGTCGATCGTGATCACGTCCGCACGCGCCTCGATCAGCGCCGCGATACGATCCATCGTGTTCGCCGCCGTACCGACCGCCGCACCGACCAAAAGTCTGCCGTTCTCGTCGCGAGCGGAGTTGGGGTACTGAATGGATTTTTCGATATCTTTGATCGTGATAAGCCCTTTGAGATATCCCTTTTCGTCTACGATAGGAAGTTTCTCGATACGGTGCTTGCCGAGTATCTTCTGCGCTTCCGCAAGCGAAGTCCCGACGGGCGCGGTAACGAGCCCCTCTTTCGTCATAATGTTGGAAATGGGCTGTTCGTAATTGCTTTCAAAACGCAAATCGCGGTTGGTCAAAATGCCGACGAGCTTCCCCCCTTTGGTAATGGGTACGCCGCTGATACGGTATTTTTCCATCAACGCCACCGCGTCTTTTACGAGGTTATCGGGCGCAAGGAAGAACGGATCGGTGATAACGCCGTGCTCGCTGCGCTTTACCTTGTCTACGTGCGACGCCTGCTCCTCGATCGACATATTTTTATGTATCATACCGATACCGCCCTCACGTGCCATGGCGATCGCCATACGGCTTTCCGTTACCGTATCCATCGCCGCGCTCATTAAGGGCAAATTCAGTTTGATCTTGTCCGAAAGACGGGTTTTAAGGTCTACGTCAGCCGGCAGAACGCTCGATGCCTGCGGGATCAAAAGTACGTCGTCAAACGTAAGTCCTTCTTTTACGATTTTGCTACTCATAGGTGTTTCTCCTTGTATAAAAAAGTTTGATTTTTGCCTTTATATAAAGTAAATGGATTGATCCCCGTTTCGGGCAAACCTATCCATTTAACCGTTTTGAAACAAGCCGCGTATCGCCTCGTAATACGTCTTATCCGTATTCGAAAACGCGCTTATATCCATTTCGTTCATCTTTTCCATAACGGCGTTTGCCGTTTCGCTGTCGCCATCGGAAAGCGCCGTCAAAAGCACCGCCGCGATCGCGTTGTTTTCGGGGAACGCCTCTCCCACCAACGCAAAAGCTTTCTCGATCGCCTCCGCCTTTTCTCCAAGACGGTATTTCGCTACGCATACCTGTCCGTAGACGTACTGCTCATAGCCGCCCTTACTCTCGATCTCCGCGTTACGCTGTTGGCAGTACGCGTCAAATTCGTCGTCCGCGATAAACGCCTCGCCGCACGTTTCCACGTTTGCGTAGTTCTCCGCGCCGATCGCGGTTTCCGTCGCAAAAGCGGCGTAATACGCCTCTCCCGTGTAGTCGTAGGCGCGTTTTGCGTAGTAGATACTCGCGGAATCCATACCGAGATCGTACGTAATGCGCATCATCGTTGCAGGGAAGATAAAACAGAGCGCGAGCATCATAACCGCGAACAAGGCCGCGATCGCCGCCAACGTACTCAAAGCGGCGCGTAATATCACTTTATCCACGCGCATATTCTGCTCCTCCCATTGTATTTATATTATTTTACCACAAGCCGAACAAAAAATCAACTGTATAAACGAATTTTATTCGGTATGTTTTCAACTTTTTTTTAATATAATGGATTATGAACGTTTCTTCAACTGCTAAATTATCGTTTTTACACCCGAAAAAAATACTTAAAATCGTACTTTTGACGATCGTTTGTTTCTGTTTTCTTCCCTTTTTCGTTTCCTGTAACAAGGAAGTACGGTATTTCGACTACGTTTCCGAGCTGCGCAATAATATTTTTCTCGCCGAAACGGACGGTTTTTCCCTGCGCGTATATTCGGTAACCAAGGAATCCCCCTACTCCGCCGACGGCGTACCGAGAGAAACGAACGTACGCACGGAAATTTGGCTCGTAGCCCCCTCGGGTGATAAAGAGTGCAACGTGTCCTTTAGCGTGGACGCTCAAAGCTACGGCGGTGAAATGTCGTTCGATAACGTGAAAACGGAATATTATTATGCCTGCCCCTTGGATATTTCCGCGCTGAAAGAACTCGTCTGTCATATTGAATACGGCGAAACGACGCTCGATCTGACGGCGAGCTCGGTCGTGGACGAAAGCACGCTTTCACCCGAAACGGTTTTGCAAAATCTCGTTACCGTGGAAACCGAGCTTTTTCAAGGGTTGACGGACAAATACGGCTTTGCAGGAGAAATTTACGTACGGCTGATCTACGAGGACTCTCCCTATTACTACGTGGGCGTGATCGACCGTAACGGCCAAACGAACGCATTTCTCATCAACGCGAAATCGGGCAAAATTTTAGCCAAGCGGCAATCGTAAAGCGAAACGGCGGAATATCTCCGCCGTTTGTTTATTTCGTCATTTTTTCCTGCTTTACTTTATGATCGATCACGTGCCGCGAGGCAAGCTCTGCCTCTACCTCGTCCACCGTAATACCCGCTTGCGCCATCAACACGAGTACGTGATAGGCAAGGTCGGCAATTTCGTAGATCGTTTCCTTTTTATCCTGCGCTTTGGCGGCGATAATGACCTCCGTGCTTTCCTCTCCTACCTTTTTGAGTATTTTATCCAACCCCTTTTCGAAAAGATAGGTCGTGTACGAGCCCTGCGGCATCTCTTTTTTACGCCCCATCAAAAGCGCATATAAACCGCGCAAGCTGAATTCATGCTTTTCCTCGTCAATATACAAAGGTTCAAAGAAACAGCTTTCCGCGCCCGTATGACAAGCAGGACCGTCCTTTTCCACCTTCACCACAAGCGCGTCCTTATCGCAATCGGCGGTGATCGAAACGACGTGCTGATAATTGCCGCTCGTTTCCCCTTTGAGCCAAAGCTCTTGTCTGCTTCTGCTCCAAAAACAAGTGCACCCCTTTTCCAAGGTGATCTGCAAGCTTTCCTTATTCATATACGCGAGCGTGAGCACCTCTTTCGTATGTACGTCCACCACGATCGCAGGGATCAAACCCTTTTCGTCAAATTTCAATTCTTCTATCGTAATCATTTTTTTTTACCTCTTTCTTTTTATAAGCGTACGTTCACGCCGCTATCTCGCAATTTTCTTTTCAGATCGGGAATGGCGATCTCGCCGAAATGGAACACCGACGCGGCAAGCCCTGCGTCCACCTTGGGAAGTTCTCTAAACAGTTTGATAAAATCTTCCGCCTTGCCTGCGCCGCCCGAGGCGATCACGGGCACGTCCACCGCCTCGCACACCGCTTTAAGAAGTTCCAGATCAAATCCGTTTTTCACGCCGTCGGTATCCATCGAATTGACCACGACTTCCCCTGCGCCCTCGCCTACGCAACGCTGGATCCAAGACACGGCTTCCATGCCCGTATCCTCTCTGCCGCCTTTGGCAAATACGTGAAATCGTCCTTTTACGCGCTTGATATCCGCGGAGATCACCACGCATTGATCGCCGTATTTTTTCGCCGCCTCGGAAATGAGATCGGGGTTTGCGATCGCGCCCGAATTGACGCTCACTTTATCCGCGCCGCATGCAAGTACGCGCTCGAAATCGGACGTTTCGCGGATACCGCCGCCCACGGTAAGGGGAATAAACACCGATCTCGCCGCCTCTTTGAGCACGTCCGTGAACAGCTTGCGCCCCTCCGCGCTCGCCGTGATATCGTAAAACACAAGCTCGTCCGCGCCGCTGTCCGAATAAAATTTGGCAAGCTCCACGGGCGAGGCTACCTCTTTGAGCTTTTCGAAGTTTACGCCCTTAACGACTTTTCCGTCCCGTACGTCTAAACAGGGAATAATGCGTTTGGTTATCATTTCGCCACCTCTATTGCCTCTTTCAGATCGATCGCGCCGATATAATACGCCTTACCGATAATCGCGCCGTATACGCCCGATTTTGCGAGCGCAGATACGTCCTCTACCGACGAAACGCCGCCCGAGGCAATCACGTTCAGCGCATATTTTTCCGTGAGCGTCTTATAAAGCTCGCGGTTCGTACCTTTCATTGCGCCGTCCTTGGAAACGTCCGTGCATATGACCGTTTGCACGCCCAGCGCTTGCATTTTTTCCAAAAATGCGTCGAGGGTGTACTGTGATTTTTCTATCCAGCCTTTTATCACGATACGTCCTTCCGAAACGTCCGCGCCCACGGCGATCTTTTCGCCGTATTTTTCCAGCGCGGCTTTTAGAAAGCTTTCGTCCGTAACCGCCGCCGTGCCCAAAATCACTCGCGACGCGCCTGCACGAAGGTATTTTTCTATCGTGGACAAATCGCGGATACCGCCGCCGATTTCGGCAAACAGTCCCGTTTCCTCTACGATACGTTTTACCACTTCAAAATGCACGGGCTTACCCGTTTTCGCGCCGGCAAGATCGACGAGGTGGATATTCTCCGCACCCTGCGCCTTGAAATCTTTCGCCACCGCCACGGGGTCGTCGTTATACACCGTCATCTGCGCATAATCGCCCTTAAAAAGGCGTACGGCTTTATTGTCGAATAGATCGATTGCAGGAAATATCTTCACCCTTTCACCTCGCAAAACGCCCTCAATATCGCAAGCCCCACGTCGCCGCTCTTTTCGGGGTGGAACTGACAACCGAGCACGTTGTCCTTTGCCACCGCCGCCGTAACGTGCTTACCGTATTCCGCGGTCGCGATCACGCTATCCTCGCAGTCCGTCGCGTAATAGGAGTGCACGAAATACGCGTGGTCGCCCTCTTTTATGTACTTAAAAAGAAAATGCGGTTTGGTGAAATGCAACGCATTCCAACCGATATGCGGTATTTTCAATTTCTCGTCGATCACGCCTTTCATTGCCACGACGTTCCCTTTCAAAAGCCCCAAGCCCTCGTAACAACCGTATTCGTAGCTTTTTTCGAATAACATTTGCATACCCAAGCATATGCCCATCATATACTTACCTGCTTTCGCCTGTGCTTTCACGACTTCGTCCAAACCGGATAAACGCAATTTCTCGGCGGCGTCGGCAAACGCGCCCACCCCGGGAAGAATGATCTTATCCGCGTTTTCAATCGTATTTTTCTCCGACGTAACCACCGCGTCCGCGCCGATCTTTTTCAACGAGGAACAGAGGGAAAACAAATTCCCGACGCCGTAATCCACGATCGCTATCATACAAAACTCCTTTTACAAAACCCCTTTCGTGGACGGGATCTCGTCTTTCTTACTTTCGTCTATTTTCGTCGCTTTACCAAGCGCGCGCGCAACGGCCTTGAACGTACCCTCTATAATGTGGTGCGCGTTTTTACCCGCAAGCTGTTTCACGTGCAACGTAAGTTTCGCCTCACGCGTAAAGGCGAGCCAAAATTCTTCGCAAAGCTCGGTGTCGAAATCGCCCACTTTGGCGGTGGGGATCTCCAAAGCGATCGAGGCGTAATCGCGTCCCGAAATATCGACCGCCGCCATGATCAACGTTTCGTCCATAGGCAAAACGATATCGCCGTAGCGAATAATGCCGCGCTTATCGCCGAGCGCCTTATAAAACGCCGTACCGAGCGCGATACCGATATCCTCCGCGGTATGGTGATAATCCACCTGCGTATCGCCCTTGCAGGAAACTTTCAAATCGTAGCCCGCGTGTTTAGAAAACAACGTGAGCATATGATCGAGAAAGCCGCAACCGCTGTCGATCTCGCTCTTGCCGTTGCCGTCAAGGTTAAGGAAGAGCTTGATGTCCGTTTCCCCCGTTTTTCTTGCGATTTCACACGTTCTCATAATTGTTTCTCCAATATTTCTTTGATCTTTTGAATACAAATTTCCATTTGACGTTTCGTTCCGATCGTAACGCGGTTGAACTCCGCGATCCGCGGCGCGGTAAAATGGCGCACGAGCACGCCCTTTTCTTTCAGTTTTTCGTAAAGCTCTTTGCCGCCGATCTTGTCCGATCTCACGAACAGGAAATTCGTTTTTGAATCGAGCACTTCAAATCCCAGCTTTTTCAGCTCGATTGCCGTATACTCGCGATTTTCGCAAATTTCCTTACACTTTTCGTCGAAATACTCTTGATTGCAAAGCGCGGCATACCCTGCCGCCATCGTCATACGGTTCACGTTATAAGGATTCGTGGAATACTTGATGGTGTTGAGATCGGCAATCAAGCTTTCGCTTGCAATCCCCACGCCCAACCTTGCGCCTGCCAAGCTTCTCGATTTGGAAAAGGTCTGCGTAACGAGTAAATTATCGTATTTATGGATAAGCGGCACGCAGCTTTCACCGCCGAAATCCACGTACGCCTCGTCGATCACCACCACGTTGTCGGGATTTGCCCGTAAAATTTCTTCGATCTGCTTTAATGTGAGCGCAAGCCCCGTCGGCGCATTGGGATTTGCGATAAATACCGTGGCGTTCCCGTTCAAATATTCTTTATGATCAATGGAAAAGTCCGATTTCAGCGGTATTTTTTTATAGGGAATACCGTGCAGATCGGCAAACACCGAATAGAACCCGTAGGTGATATCGGGGAATACGGCAGGCGTGTTTTTATCGCAAAACGCCATAAACGCAAAATTCAGAATTTCGTCCGATCCGTTCGTGAAAAGCAACTCCGTCTTTTTTACGCCGAAATATTCCGCCGCCTTTTCAACGAGCAAGCTACATTCGGGATCAGAATACAGTTGCGCTTTTGCCGCCTCGTTTTTTGCCGCTTCCACTACGGCGACAGGCGGAGGGAACGGGGATTCGTTGGTGTTGAGTTTGATATACTGCATATCCTTGGGCTGCTCCCCAGGGGTATACGGGGTAAGCGCCGCAAATTTTTCGCTGAAATATCTGCTCATGACCTCACCTTTGCGCTTTTCGCGTGGGCCTCTAATCCCTCTTTTTCCGCAAAGTACGCCACCTTATCCGAAACCTCGTTCAACGCCTCTTTCGTATAATACAAATACTGTGATTTTTTCACGAAATCGTCCACAGACAAGGGCGAGGAGAACCGCGCCGTGCCGCTTGTGGGCAACGTGTGGTTAGGTCCTGCGAAGTAATCTCCGAGCGCCTCGGGACAATATTTCCCAAGGAAGATCGAGCCTGCGTGCTTGATTTTATCCAAATACGCAAACGGCTCGTCCACACAAAGCTCCAAATGCTCGGGCGCGATCTCGTTTGCGATCTCGATCGCCGTAAGTAAATTTTCGGCGACGATAATTTTTCCGTTATCGTCGATAGACTTTCTTGCGATCTCCGCACGGGAAAGATCGGGTATCTGTCTTTCCAACGCCGCCGAAACCTTATCCGCAAACGCCGCGCTGTCCGTAACGAGTACCGCGCTCGCATTCTTATCGTGTTCTGCCTGCGACAAAAGATCCGCCGCGATATGCTCGGGATCGTTCGTATCGTCCGCGACCACCAAAATTTCGCTTGGACCTGCGATCATATCGATTGAAACCAAACCGAACACCTGCTTTTTCGCCTCTGCAACGAACGCATTCCCAGGGCCTACGATCTTATCCACTTTGGGTATACTCTCCGTGCCGTAGGCAAGCGCCGCAATCGCCTGCGCGCCGCCGACCTTAAAAATACGGTCCACCCCAGCGACCTTTGCCGCCGCGAGTACGTTCGGATTTACGCCGCCTGTTTTGGACGGGGGCGTTACCATAACGATCTGCTGACAACCCGCTATTTTTGCAGGGATCGCGTTCATAAGTACCGTCGAGGGATACGCCGCCGTCCCCCCGGGGACGTACAGCCCCACCCGTTCGATAGGCGTGATCTTTTGTCCTACAACGACGCCGTTCTCTTTTTTCAACGCAAAACCCTCGCGCTTTTGTTCGGCGTGGAACGCGCGGATATTTTCCGCCGCCTCCTCCAACACTCCAATAAACTCTTTCTCCGCGCTATTATACGCCGCGTCGATTTCCTCTTTCGTTACTTCAAGGCAATTCAGCTTCACGCCGTCGAACTTTTCGCCGTAGGCTTTGAGCGCCG
The DNA here is from genome assembly GCA_017463025.1 of Clostridia bacterium. Classification (GTDB taxonomy): domain Bacteria; phylum Bacillota; class Clostridia; order Christensenellales; family Borkfalkiaceae; genus Scatosoma. The sequence goes on along the minus strand of JAFTPZ010000063.1, from coordinate 9,585 downwards.
CGTCCTTATTTTTTACCACTTCCGCAATAATCCCCGAAACGATATCCGAAACGCTTGCCGTGGGATTATTCCTTGCAAAAATTTCTTCGGGCGATACTTCGCCGCATTTGTAAATTTTAATCATATCTTTTCACCGTTTACTTGATCAGCGCGCCCACGCATTCCGTAAGCCGCTCGATTTGAGCCGTTTTGAATTTGAAACTCGCTTTGTTGGCAATCAGCCTTGCGCTGATCGGCATAATCGTTTCCACTACGTCCAGATCGTTTTCTTTGAGCGTCGTACCCGTTTCCACGATATCCACGATCACGTCTGAAAGTCCTAAAATGGGCGCAAGCTCGATTGAACCGTTGAGCTTGATCACGTCGATCTCTCTGCCCTTGCCGGCATAAAAGGTCTTGGCGATATTGACGAATTTCGTCGCGACTTTGAGCGTATGTCCGCCGTCGTCGTAAAAACCCTTTTTCCCTGCCACCGCCATACGGCAAACGCCCGTTTTCAGATCGAGCAGCTCGTACACGTCGGGGTTATATTCCGCCAAAATATCCTTTCCGCATACGCCGATATCCGCCGCGCCGCGCTCGACGTAAATGGATACGTCGGAGGGCTTCACCCAGAAATACCGCACGCCCTTTTCCGCGTTCTCGAAAATGAGTTTGCGGTTGTTTTCCTTGATCGACGGACATTCGAAGCCCGCCTGTTCGAAGGTGGCGTACACCTTTTCGCCCAGTCTGCCTTTGGGAAGCGCTATATTGATCATTTTCTTTCCTCCCCCGTCAGATCGACGATTTCTCTAAACCGCAGCTTGCCTTTATCTTTCAGCGCGCTCACGCTTTTGCCTGTACTCGTTAGGCTTGCGACCGTTTCGCTCAAAACGTTCAGATCAGTATGCGCGTTATACAGCACGAGCGTATCGATATCGTAATCGTTTTTATTTTCGCTCAACCGCTCCAAAAGATCGAGGTACACCGCAAAACCGATCGCGCCCGTCTTTCTGCCCATACGCTCCATCAAACGGTCGTACTGACCGCCCGAAAGCACGCCCTCGCACACGCCGCCGACAAAGCCCTTGAATACGATACCGTTGTAATAGCTCATATCGTTGACGACGGAGAAATCGAGGCGAATTTTATCGGCAAACTCCGTCTTGGTAAGCAACGAACAAACCGCCTGCAATTCGGCAAACGCCGTTTTCGCTTGTTCGTTTTCGCAAAGTGGCGCAAGTTTTTTCAGAACGCTTTGCATATCGCCGTACGTTTTCACGAGCGTTAAAAGCCGTTCCGTTTTTTTAGGTGCAACGCCTTGTTTTTCGCAAAGCGCACGCGTTTCGTGCGCGTTTTTTTTCGCGATCTTCGCCATAATCTCCTTTCGGAACGCATTATCGCCGCCGAGGTCTTGCAAAACCGCCGAAAGTACGCCGAGGTGGGAAATATCGAGCACGAAATCAGGCGATATCTCGTTCAAGCTCGCCGACGCCAAATACACCGTTTCGTACAAGCCGTAAACGCCCGTGTCGCCGATACGCTCCAAGCCCACCTGCATCAGCTCTTTGAATTGCTTGGTTTCGCCCGAAATACGGTACACGTTTTCGTGATAATATACCTTACGGCTTTCTTCGCCTGCGTTCTTGATGATCGAAAGCGTAACGTCGGGTTTGAGCGCAAGCAATTTTCCGTCCGTATCGTTGAACGTGATCACGCCGTCGCCCACGAGGAAATCTTTGTTCGCCACGTACAGATCGTACGCCTCGAACTTACTCATTTTATACGGCAGATAACCGTACTTTTTATACAGGGAACGAAGCGCGAACGCTACCCGTTCTTCCTTTTTCAAAATGTTTTCGGACATAAAAAGTCCTCCTCAAATTTTGTGGATAAATATACCGCTACGGAGTTTCGGCTCAAACCAGGTCGATTTCGGGGGCATGATCTCGCCTGCGTCGGCAATACTCATAAGCTCCGTCATCGACACGGGATACATAGAGATCGCCGCGACGGCGTCCTCCTCGCAACGCCGCTCCAAGTAGCCAAGCCCTCGGATTCCGCCGACGAAATCGATCCGCTTGTCCGTGCGTGGATCGACGATCCCGAGCACGGGCGCGAGCAGTCGGCTTTGTAAGATCGCGCAATCGAGTCTATCGGCAGGCGAGCTTGCGTCGCATATATCCTCGCGGAATTTTACGCGATACCATTTACCGCTCAAATACAATCCGATCGTATGCCGTTGCGTGGGACGGTAAATTCCGTCCACGGGCGTAACCTCGCCCAAGCTTTTTTCCACCGCCTGCAAAAATTCCTTTTCCGAAAGCCCGTTTAAGCCACGCAAAACGCGGTTATAATCGAGTATTTTCAAGCTATTCGCAGGGAAAATAACGGACAGAAAGAAATTGTATTCCTCCGTTCCTTTATACGAGGGGTTTGCTTTTCTCCGCTTTACCCCCGCTTTCACCGCCGACGCCGCGCGGTGATGTCCGTCCGCGATATACAAAGCGTTAAGCTCCTCAAACGCCCGTTCGATCGCCTCGTCCGTTTCTTTCGACGAGCTTTTCCAAACGGTGTGCGCCACACCGTCGTCCGCCACGAAATCGTAGATAGGCGTTTGCGACGTTTCCCTTTCAATGATCGTATCGAGCGTTTGACTTTCCCGATACGCAAGGAAAATGGGGCCCGTTTGCGCCGAGCAGGTGTCTACGTGGCGAATACGGTCAAGCTCCTTATCCGCGCGCGTAAGCTCGTGTTTTTTGATCTTGTTTTCGATATAATCGTCGATCGACGCACACCCGACGATACCCGTCTGCGCCCGACCGTCCATGATCTGACGGTAGAAATAAAAGGTCTTGTCTATATCCGTTTCATACGTGCCGTTTTCTTCCGACCTTTTCAGGTTTTCCGCGGCTTTTGCGTACACGCGGTCGTCGTACAGATCGATCGACGGTTCGAGGTCGATCTCCGCTTTATCGATATGTAGAAAGGAACGGGGCTTTCCCGACACTTCCTTTCTCGCCTCGTCGCTCGACATCACGTCGTACGGGAGCGCCGCGCATTCTTTTACGTATTCGGGTTTAGGGCGAAGCGCCGCAAAGGGTTTTACGGTTATCATAACTCTACCTCCGCTATACGAACACTCTCACGCCGAACACGCCGTCGATCGCTTTGAGCGTGTTTACGATTTCCTCGCTTGCCGCCACGTTCGTTTCCACGATCGTATACGCGACCTCGCCTTTCGAGGCGTTGGCGAAGTTTTCGATATTGATATTTTTCGACGCGAACGCCGAAGTGATCTGCGAAAGCATATTCGGAATGTTCTTATTCATTACGCAAACGCGCGGCTTTTCCGAGCGAGGCACGCCCACCGTTGGGAAATTCACGCTGTTGCGGATATTGCCGCAGGTCAAAAATTCGTCGAGCTGTTGCGCCGCCATGATCGCGCAATGATCCTCCGATTCCACCGTGGACGCGCCGAGGTGAGGTATCGCCACAATCCCCTCTACGCCGACCGTTTCTTCCGTGGGGAAGTCGGTGATATATTTCGCGACCTTCTTTTCCGCGATCGCCTTTTTAAGATCGGTCGCATTTACAAGGTCGGCGCGCGCGAGGTTGATGATTCGAACGCCGTCTTTCATTTGCGATATCGTTTTTTCGTTGATCATATTTTTCGTTTGCGGCGTTGCCGGTACGTGCAGTGTGATATAATCACAACTACGGAAAATTTCCGCGTAATCGGACGCCTGCTTCACCGACGGAGCCAAGCTCCACGCCGCTTTCGCCGTGATATACGGATCGTAACCCATAACGCTCATTCCCAGCGAGATCGCCGCGTTCGCCACCATACCTCCGATCGCGCCCAAGCCCACTACGCCGAGCGTTTTACCGGCAAGCTCGTGTCCTACAAACGCCGATTTGCCTGCCTCCACCGCTTTTGCGACGTTTTCCTTGCCTTTGAGCGTTTCCACCCATTGAATACCGCCGATCACGTCGCGCGAGGCGAGAATGAGCGCCGCCACCGCCAACTCTTTCACGGCGTTTGCGTTCGCCCCGGGGGTGTTGAATACCACGACGCCCTCTTTCGTACATTTATCCACGGGGATATTGTTCACGCCCGCGCCGCAACGCGCGATCGCTTTCAGGTTTTGAGAAAACGGCATATCGTGGAGCGCCGCCGAGCGTACCAAAATAGCGTCCTCGTTTTCGAGTTTTTCACCGATTTCATATTTCGTTTGCGAAAGTACGTCCGTGCCCACTTTCGCGATCTTATTCATCAATTTAACTTTTAACATATTTTCGTACTCCATTATAGCAGAGTTTTTTTGATTGTCAAGCCCCCTCTGCCACCTTTTTTTAGGTCTTGGGATTGTTTTTTGCAAATTCTTTCATAAATTCGACGAGCTTTTCCACGCCTGCCTGCGGCATTGCGTTATAGATCGACGCGCGCATACCGCCCACCGAACGGTGCCCTTTGAGGTTTTTCAAGCCTGCCGCGCTCGCCTCGCTTGCAAATTTTTTATCCAACTCCGCGTTTCCCGTTACGAACGTTACGTTCATCATCGAACGGCTTTCCTTTTCTACGGGCGCGATATAATAGTCCTGCGAATCGAGGTAATCGTATAAAAGTTTCGCCTTTTTCTCGTTACGCTTTTTCATTTCCTCCAAACCGCCGAGCGATATAATCCACTCGTAAACGAGCTTGGCGATATAAATACACCAACAGGGCGGCGTGTTATACATAGAACCGTTATCCGCCATGATCTTATAATCGAGCATAGCCGGCGTATCGCCGCGCGCGTTGCCGATCAGATCTTCGCGTACGATCACAATCGTAAGCCCTGCCGCCGACATATTTTTCTGCGCGCCGGCATAGATCAAACCGAACTTTCTCACGTCGATCGGCTCGCTCAAAATACACGAGGACATATCCGCCACCAGCGGAATATCCCCCGTGTCGGGAATATACGGGAATTTCGTGCCGTAGATCGTGTTGTTAAAGCAAATATGCACGTAGTCCGCGTCCTTTCGGAACGATGAACGCTCCGTCTTGGGCACGTACGAGAAATTTTTATCCTTACTCGACGCTACCGCTACGATATCGCCGTATTTTTGCGCCTCCTGATACGCTTTCGTGGAGAATTGTCCCGAAAGGATATAATCCGCCCTGCCGCTGCCCGAAAGCAGGTTCAAAGGTACTGCCGCGAACTGCGTAGACGCGCCGCCTTGTAAAAACAGGACCTTATAATAATCGGGAATCTGCATTACCTCGCGCAACAATTTTTCCGCGTCCGTTATGATTTTTTCGTACACGGGAGATCGATGACTCATTTCCATAACGGACATGCCGCTATCTTCATAGCACAGCATTTCTGCCGCCGCGCGTGCCAAAACCTCCTCCGGTAACATCGAAGGACCTGCTGAAAAATTAAATACTCTTTCCATTTACTTTTTCTCCTTTCAAACAAAAAAATCGAATTGATTAAGCCTTTTTATCAAAAAGTTTAATCACAGTTATTGTATCACAAAACACCTTGAAAAATCAAGGATTTTAAGGGAATAATCGGAGTATTTATAAAATTATTTATAAATAATTTCCTCCCATCCTCCATTATACGCAGAAAACGGACGAAATGAAAGCGTCTCGTCCGTTTCCCTCTTGATTTTTCCCTTTTTATCAGCTTTCTACGCGGATCGCCGCCTGCACCTTACCCATTCCCGACGCGTTGATCTTCGTCATTGCGTTTTTGATCTGCGTTTCCGTGGTTTTGTGCGTGATGATCACGAGCGGCACGCGCAAAATCCCCTCGTCGTCCGGCTCTTTCTTTTGCGTGATCTGCGAAACCGCTACGAGCGAAATGCCGTATTTGCCGAAAATACCGCTCATCTTCGCCAACACGCCCGCCTCGTCGTCCACGGCAAGGCGCACGTAATACGCGCTTTCAAAGTCGCTTACGAATTTCACGCTACTATCCGCAGTCGCCGTATTTTTGAACGTGGAATATTTCACCTCCGCGTGTGTCGCCGCGTAGATGACGTCGCTCACCACCGCACTTGCCGTAGGGAAAGCGCCTGCGCCGCGACCGTACAGCATAATATCGCCCACCGCGTCGCCTTTCAAATATACGGCGTTGAACGAATCGTTTACGCTCGCCAACGGGTGTGCGTTGGGAACGAACGTAGGATGCACGCGTACCTCGATCCCCTTTTCCGTGTTCTTACCGATCGCCAGCAGTTTCAAAGTATAACCGAGGGATTTACCGTAAGCAATATCTTTACTGTCGATCTTACTGATCCCCTCGCGGTAGATCTTCGTATACGGCACTTTCGTATGGAACGCAAGCGAGGACAAAATAGACAGCTTATACAGCGCGTCGAAACCCTCCACGTCGTTGGTGGGATCGGCTTCGGCGTAACCGAGCTTTTGCGCGTCTTTCAGGGCGTCCGCATAGTCCGCGCCCTCCTGCGACATTTTCGTTAAAATATAATTCGTCGTGCCGTTGATAATACCCATCATCTCCTGCACGCGGTTTGCCTGCACGCCGTCGAGTAGCGTACGGATAATGGGCACGCCGCCCACGCAACTTGCCTCGTAATAAATACCGCAACCCGTGCGTTTGGCTACCCGTTCGAGCTCGTGGGAATATTTGCAAACGAGTTCCTTATTCGCCGTAACGACCGCTTTCCCCTCGCGGAGTGCCGCGAGCACGTAGTCTTTTGCCGCGTCTACGCCGCCGATCGTTTCCACGACGATATCCACCGCGGGATTGGCGATCACTTCCGCGATATTGTCCGTGAGGATTTCGGCAGGTACGCCTTGGGCGACCGCCTTTTCCTTATTCCGCACGAGCACCGCCTCGACCGTGATATCCACGTTCTGCGTTTTCAGATAATACTCGCGATGCTTGGTGAGCGTTTGATACGTACCGCCGCCCACAACGCCGAGTCCTAAAATCGCCACGCCGACTTTTTTCGTCATAGCATTGACCTCCTTGGAGGAATTTCCGTTCACTTGCTTGATATTCTTTTTCATTCGTACTTCTCTTTTCTTAATTTTCGTTATCTGCGGTATTTAAGTCATACAGGTATTTCAAGCCCTTCAAGGTGAGGAGCTTATCCACCACGTCGATACATTCGATCTCTTTGGAAATGACGTTGCTGAATCCACCCGTGGCGATCGTTTTCGTATCAGGGGCTTTGAGCTCCTTTTTAATACGCTTTAAGATATATTCTACGAGTCCTGCAAAACCGAACACGATACCTGCCTGCATATTCGTTACGGTGTTTTTCGCGATAATACTCTTGGGGGCTTCGATCTCCACGCGCGGCAATTTCGCCGTGCCGTTGACGAGGGAATCGAGCGAGCCTTTGATCCCGGGAGCGATCACGCCGCCGATAAACTCGTTATCCGCGCTGATGATATTAAAAGTCGTCGCCGTGCCGAAGTCAATGACGATCATCGGTTTATTTTCGCCGTATTCCACGAGCGCGGAAACGCAGTTCACGATTCTGTCCGCCCCCACCTCGCGCGCGTTGTCGCAACGTATATTCAAGCCCGATTTGAGCCCGGGGGCGATATGGAGCGGTTTGATCGCAAAATATATCTCGCACATTTTATCGATCGTGTAATCGAGGGAGGGTACGACGGACGATACGATACCGCCCGTGATATCCTTGGCTTTAATACCCTTTATATCCAGCATGCCGATAATTTGCTCTCCGTATTCGTCCGAAGTGCGCTTAAAATCGGTGGATACGCGGAAAGATACTTTCAAATCGTCCTTTTCGTATACCGCGTATTTAATATTCGTGTTTCCTATATCGATACAAATAATCATTTTTGATTCCTCTTGGTTACGATCCCGATCACCCGTTGCAAAGCAGGCGCGACGATCAGATTGATAGCAAATTCAATAAAAAAATTGAACGTTACGAGTCCGACGAGAATGAATACGAGTACGTTCTGTCCGTTCGCCATGCCGTAAACGGAGTTGGTCATAAGTAGACAACCGACGATAAACAGCGCCGTATTGATCACGGGCACAAGTCCCGAAGCCATGAAGATCGCCGCCGTTTCGTTCTTTTTTGAAAGCAATCGATAAACAAGGCCCGACACATAGCCTGCCGCCGTCGTTTTTACGATACACGTAAATAGCGTTACGATCGGGTCGTTCGTCCAGATCAGCGCATAGAAAGGTACTGCGCCTATGATCACTTGCACGAGCACGACGAAGCCGCAAGCAAACCCCAAAAACGCGCCGACAAACGGACCGAATACGATCGCGCCGAGTACGATCGGGATCAGGGTGAAGTTGAGTTGCACCGCACCGATCGAGATCGTTCCGCCGAACGCCTGTAACACGATCACGAGCGCGAGCAATACTGCGATCCCCGTGATCTTTTTTGCCGAAAAGAATTGATTTCTTTCCATAAAACACCTCCATCGGGTTCTTTTCCGAAGATACCCGTAGACAAAAAATGTATTTATCCGCTTTTTCGGTCAGACTACTTTGCGTATATCCGCCGCGGACATAGCATTATTATAACGCATTTTTCTGTTTTTCGCAACAAAATAAAAGAAAGTTTTTGATTTTTTCTTTTTTTGGCGGCACGTTTTTTACACAAATTCCGAAAGCGTGTGAATATTATGTAATAGAAAGACAAAACCGCAGGTGTTTTCCGATACGGAAATTTCTATACATATCCCCTGCGGCGAAACACAGGAGGTTTTTTATGAATTGTTGTTTATCGGGTAACACTACCCTTTGGATCCTTATCGCTCTGCTCATACTTGGCTCGAAAGACGGTATTTTCTGTTCGAACATCTTCAGCGGCTGCGGATTGCCTATCATCCTCGCGCTTTTGTTCTGCCTTTACAGAAACGGTACGCTCGCGTCCATTCTGACGCCTTCTTGCAACTGCTGCAACAGCTGCAACTGCCGTTGATTTTTCTCTCCTTTTCTCCTTTTTCTCCTTGCTTTACGCCCCCTCTCGGGGCAAAAGACGGAGGTCGGTTCTTCCGACCTCCGTCCTTTTTATTGCATCAATAAATACGCTTGCAACGCAATCACCGTTTTTGCGTCCTTGATCTCGCCGCTTTTCAGCATTTTCCTCACCCTTTCGAGTTCTATCCATTCTACGTCCAGAAATTCCCCCTCGTCAAGATGCGCTTCAACGCGCTTACCGCCGTGAGCAAGGTAGATATAAATACGCTCGTTCGTATACCCGACCGAGGGATATATTTCGTACAAAAGCTCCAGCTTTTCCGCCCTTACGCCCGTTTCCTCCTCCAACTCTCTTTGCGCGGCAAGGAAAGGGTCTTCCCCTGCGTTTAATTTCCCTGCCGGAAGTTCGTAGACGGTTTCCCCGTACGCATAGCGGTATTGTTTAACGAAAAGTACTTTTCCCGCCTCTACGCACAACGCGCACGCGCCGCCGCTATGTTCTACGATCTCCCGTTTACACGGCTTGCCGTCGGGAAGAATCGCGTCGTCCACGCGAAGGGAGAGGATTTTGCCTTGATAGATATAAGTTTTACGAACGGTTTTTTCTTCGTATTGCATTTTTACCTCGTTAGTCAAATTTGATAAGAAAAGATTGATTTGT
>JAFTPZ010000062.1 GCA_017463025.1 Clostridia bacterium | reverse complement strand
GCCGATATCGATATGGTATTTATCCTGCAACCATTTTTCCGCTTTGGAGGGCGTTTCCTCGTCGGGGAACGCCACCTCCGCGCTACGCATCAGCACGCGGTTTCCGTCGATGAGCGAACGCACAAAATTCACCACGCCGCGCACAAACGGCAGGCGCAAAAATGTATTCTGTTTTTCGGGCGGCGTCAAACGTTCCGATTCGATCTGTATCACGCCTTCCGTATCGCGGACGGCGGTCGCCATCGATTTCCTGCCGCGCATCATCACGCCCTCCATCACCGCTTGACCGCCGATGGAAACGCGTTTTTGCTCTTGTTTTTTCATAATATTACCTTGTTGATCACCTAAAAAATGCGGAGAGTGCGGCAGGTTGCCGCAAAACGGACGTTCTGCCCGACGGGAGTTTACAAATAGTAAACGAGCAAGGGCAGGTTGTTCTTTTGCGGATAAGATGCCGTGCTATACGCGTTTTTTTAGCAAAAAAGCTTTAAGGCACGCCTTAAAGCTTTGCTTTGACTCGATTAAAGACCGTATCTCTTCTTGAACTTATCCACGCGCCCACCGGTATCGACCAACTTCTGTTTGCCCGTGAAGAAGGGATGGCAGTTGCTGCAAATATCCACTTTGAGAACTTCGCAATCTTTCGTCGTACCCGTTTTGAAAGTCGCGCCGCAAGCGCAGGTAACGGTTACTTCGTGATAGTTAGGATGGATTTCCGCTTTCATTTATGTTCACCTCTCTGTTCGTTTTCATTTTTCATGCCTCACAATTATAACGCTTTTTTTTATCCTCGTCAACTGTTTTTGATACTATTTGCAAAAAATAGTTGCAAAATTACTGAAAATGCGCTATACTTATTTTAGTCGGCGTATCGCGCGAGGGTTTTTCGCGCTCCGCGCCTACGAAAAACGTTAAGGAACGTAAGTGATTATGAAAGTATGGCAATTAGCGTATCCACACAATTTACAGCACGTAATCTCGTCCGATCTCAAATTATCGTCGGATAAGGTAAAAGTGAAGATCACCAAAGCGCTGCTCACCGAATCGGACGTAGCGGTATATTCGGGCGCGATCAAAGTCAAAGCCCCCTTTATCCCTGGTCGGTTCGCGATCGGGCAGGTTACCGAAGCGAACGAGGATTCGTTCATTAAAAAGGGCGAGCGCGTATACCTCGCCGGCGTAACCGAAGACGACCTCTCCCCCAACGGGTTAAAAGTCGCAGGCGAAACCGCCGACGGGTTCTACCGCGATTTCTACCTTGCCGGCGTGGACGACGTATACCCCCTCCCCTCCTCCGTTTCCGACGAGGCGGCGTTTTTGATCGACGCGATCGCGCTTGCAGAACGCGTGGTGGACGAAATGCAGGTAAGCGTAGGACAGCACGTACTCGTGCTCGGCGGCGGCATTTACGCCAACGTACTTTGCCAAATACTCATTTATCATCGCGCCGTGCCCATTCTCGCGGACAACAACGCCGAACGGCTTGCGCGCGCGAAAAAGAGCGGTATTTATTACACTTTCCCCAACGACGAAACGTTGAAAACGAACGTTTTGAACGTTACGGGCGGTAAGTTTGCGGACGGCGCGGTATACCTCACCTATGCAAACCGTAGCGAGCCCTCCGTGCTCTTTCCTTTGGTCAAGCGCGACGCATTCGTGGCGTTCTGCGCTCCCACCTGCAAGAGCTTGCCCGTCAACCTCGAATACGCGTTAAAAAACAACGTAACGATCAAGGGCATAACGGAAAGTCGTGAATTCGTTTCCACGGCGATCAACCTGCTTGCGAACAAAGCGGTGAACTATTCGGAATTCCCCTATTGCAGTTATAAGGAAGAACAACTCCCCGAACTCATGGAAAAATACGCCGCGCAGCTCGATAGCGGCGCAAACCTCCCCGAACAGGTGGACGTGATCAAATTTATTTTTTAAGGACTTATTATGAAATATATCATTGCTTCGGATATTCACGGCTCGGCGTTTTGGTGCGATAAATTATTAAAGGCTTTCGACGAGGAAAAAGCGGATAAGCTCATTCTCCTCGGCGATCTTTTGTATCACGGACCGCGCAACCCCTTTCCCAAGGACTACGGTTGCCCCGCAGTGTTCGCCGCGCTCAACGCCGTTAAAGACAAGATCGTTTGCGTACGCGGCAACTGCGACAGCGAGGTCGATCAGATGGTGCTCGAATTTCCCATGCTCGCGGACTATGCGCTCATCGACGGCGGCAACGGGCATACCCTTTTCGCTACGCACGGGCATTTGTATAACGAACAAACGCCGCCTCTTTTGAAAAAATGCGACGTACTCTTAAACGGACATTTCCACGAGCCGCGCCACAGCGAAATCGTAAACGGCGCGATCTACGCCAACTGCGGCTCGGTCGCTCTGCCCAAAGCGGGCACGCCCCACTCGTATATCGTGTACGAAGACGGCGTAATGCTTTGGAAAAATCTGGAAACGGGCGACGTTTTCGACCGTATCACTATTTTATAAAAATACTAATGAGAGAATAGAATGTTACTTAATTATTTTTTTGCGCCGCGCGACGAAGCGACGTATCCTCCCTGCGGAATGTTTACCCTACCGCACTTTATCGCGCTGTTTATCACGCTCGCGCTCGTGGCGGTCGGTTTTTATTTCTTCCGTAACGACACGCGCGAGAGGTTAAAAAACAAAACCAAGATCGTCGCGATCGTGGTAACCGTTTTGGAGGGCGTTAAGATCGGCTACAACTTCGCTTATGACTACACTTGGCCGGACGCTTGGATACCGCTCGCTTTTTGTTCGCTGTTTATCTATGCGAGCTGGCTTGCAGGCTTCGGAAAAGGGATATTCGAAAAGCTGGGCGTCGGGTTTATGATCGGCGGCAGTCCCACGGCTGGATTGTTGTTCCTCATATTCCCTACCACCTCCCTGCAAATGCACCCGATCTATCATTATCTTTGTTTATACAGTATGCTCTTCCACGGACTGATGCTCCTTTTCGGACTGTTATACGTGTTTCGCAGCGGTTATAAACTCGATCTCAAAACGTTCGGCTACTACGCCGCCATATGCGTCATCTTCGCGATCCCCGCGCTTATTCTCAACGGCGTTCTGGGCTGTAATATGATGTTTTTGCGCGAACCGTTCAACGTACCGATCGCGTTTATCGGTATGATCCACGATTTCTCGCAGGTACTCTATACCGTTCTGATATTTTTGGCGTACCTCGCTTGCTATCTCGTAAGCTGGGGCGTATCCAAATTAAAACCACAAAGGAGTAAAGACGAATGAACTACAATTTTTTCGATTATAAACATTTTATCGAGGGGTATCACGGTCAGGACTTTTGGGGGACGGCGCACACCGTGTTCATGGTGATCGCTTGCCTTGCGATCATTATTATACCCATACTTCTGCGTAAAGCCAAGGAAAAGAATATCGATCTGTTTTTGAAAATACTTTCTATCGTGATTCCCGTGTTGGAAGTCTTTAAGATCACTTGGGAAACGGTGTGGGACTTAAAGGTGGTCGGTTCGTTCAACTGGGGCGGCTTATTACCGCTTTACACGTGTAGTATGTTTATTTTCGTTTTGCCTTTTGCCGCTTGGGCAAAAGGCAAAGTCAAGCGCGCGGCAGTCGCTTGGCTTTCCACGATCGGTATTTTCGCAGGACTTACCAACTTTTTCCTGCCGCCTATATTAAATACGTACCCGTTCTGGACGCTCGCGACGTTCACTTCCCTCAACTTCCATTTCTGGATGGTATTCACGGGGGTATTCCTCGGCGTAACGGGGTATTATAAGGCGAAATGGTCGGATATCATCACGGCGTGGTTGCCGCTTGCGATCTTCTCCGTGATCGTCATTCCTGCCAATTATATTTTACAGGCAAAAGGGCATTACCCCGATTATATGCTGTATATGCACGGCAACGGCGCGCCCGTTCTGCCGCAAATGTCGCAATTCTTTATCGACAAGGGCTTGCAGCTTATCTACACCTTGATCGTTTTCTTCGGATATATGCTTATCGGCGCGATCTTCGTGGCGATCTATCGAGGCTGCTACGCGCTCGGCAGAAAAAATTTTCAACTTTTTTCTCACAAACGCTTGACAGAAAAAGAAAAAAATGATAATATTATAAAAAATCAAGAAACCGATGAGTAAGAGTAGTACCTTTCAAGCGGACGACACAGAGAGTTGCAGGCGGTGGGATTGCAACGCGGACGGGAAACGGGAATGGACTTACGAGGGCGAACGAACGCGCAAAATACTTTGCGTCAGTAGCAATCGACGGGAATCACACCCGTAAAAAGGCGGAGCGTATGATAGTACGCGATAAGAGGACTTGAAAAAGTCAATTTGGGTGGCACCGCGGTATACACGACATATCGTCCCAAAGAACGGAATTTTCCGTTCTTTGGGACTTATTTTATTGAAAAAACAGGAGGTAACTTATGAACAAACAAATACCCTACAAAATCTATTTACAAGAATCGGAACTCCCTAAACAATGGCTGAACCTGCGCGCGTTTATGAAAAATAAGCCCGCGCCCCTGCTCAACCCCCAAACCTTACAGCCTATGACGCAAGCCGAGCTTTCCCAAGTTTTCTGCGAGGAGCTCGTAAAACAGGAACTCGACGATACCACGCCGTATATCGATATTCCCGAAGAAATTATCGATTTCTATAAAATGTACCGCCCTGCTCCCCTCATTCGAGCGTACTGTCTTGAAAAGAAACTCGGCACGCCTGCGCATATCTATTACAAGTTCGAGGGCAACAACACGAGCGGCTCACACAAACTCAACTCCGCGATCGCACAAGCGTACTACGCGAAAAAACAGGGCTTGACAGGCGTTACCACAGAAACGGGCGCAGGTCAATGGGGCACAGCGCTTTCCATGGCTTGCTCCTATTTCGGGCTCGATTGCAAGGTATTCATGGTAAAATGCTCCTACGAGCAAAAGCCTTTCCGCCGCGAGGTCATGCGCACTTACGGCGCGAACGTAACTCCCTCCCCCTCGACGACCACCGCCGTAGGCAGAAAGATCCTTGAGGAATTCCCTAACACGAGCGGCAGCTTGGGTTGCGCGATCTCCGAGGCAGTCGAGGCGGCGACGGAAAAAGAGGGCTACCGCTACGTTTTAGGTAGCGTACTCAATCAAGTGTTGTTGCACCAGTCGGTGATCGGCTTGGAAACGAAAACCGCGCTCGATAAATACGGTATTACGCCCGATATTATTATCGGTTGCGCAGGCGGCGGTTCTAATCTTGGCGGACTGATCGCGCCGTTTATGGCGGAAAAACTGCAAGGCAAAGCCGATTATCGGTTTATCGCGGTCGAACCTGCGTCCTGCCCTACGCTCACGCGCGGCAAATACGCGTACGACTATTGCGACACGGGCAAAGTCTGTCCACTGTCCAAAATGTACACGCTCGGCTCGTCGTTCATTCCGTCGGCAAGCCACGCAGGCGGACTTCGCTATCACGGCATGACCTCCACCCTTTCCGAACTCTACGATAAAGGACTTATGGAGGCGCGCGCGGTGGAACAGACCTCCGTTTTCGAGGCGGCGGAATACTTTGCGCGGATAGAGGGAATTTTACCTGCCCCCGAATCCAGCCACGCAATACGCGTCGCTATGGACGAGGCGATCAAATGCAAGGAAACGGGCGAAAAGAAAACGATCGTGTTCGGCTTGACGGGTACGGGATATTTCGACATGATGAGTTACGAAAAATTCCACGACGGAAAAATGACCGATTATATCCCCACCGACGACGACCTTTCCAAGGGGTTTGCAGGAATACCGAAAATTTGACGAAATTTGGCTTTTTACGTTAAAAAAACGCTTGCGGCTGACCGCAAGCGTTTTTTGCGTTTTCTTAGAAAAAATGCGGTTATTCGCATATAAACTCCCCTATCGACCTTTTCCTCGACGGCACGCGAAAAAGGTCGAATTTCGCTCGTTTTTGCGCGTTGTCGTCGTATGCGGTTTACCACCTATGCGGCTATCCGCAATCGACCGTTTTTTCCCCTTTTCGACGCTCGGATTTTGTCGTATGTCCGAACGGGCATATAAAATTTGACAGAACGGAATCTCAAAAAGATTGCCGCGCTTTCTGCAAAAGCTCGCAATGACAAGCATTGCGAATAGCAAGCTGAACGCAATGACAATGAGCCCTCCTGTCATTCCGAGCGTTAGCGAAGGAATCTTAAAAGAACATAACGAAATATATCGGCATATACGTTATTTTCCCACTCGTTGTTATCTCCCGTTCGTTGGATAAAACGACGGCGCTTTTTATGCGGTAATCGTCGTTGGAAACGAACTTATTCAACGCGCTGTGCACCTTGTAATATTTCCCCGATTTGACTTCGATCGGCAAAACGGACAGACTGTCGTAATCGTCGATCAAAAAATCCACTTCTCCGTTGTTACGATTATCGTAATAATACAATTTATGCCCGTGCGCTTTCAACTCACTTGCCACCACGCTTTCATACACCGTTCCCAAATTCACGCTCGGCTCGTCGTCGATGATCGCGCGCACATTATTTTTATAGTATATCCCCGTCAAAATCCCCACGTCGCTCATATACAGCTTGATCAGATTTTTTCCACTCGACTCGATCAAGGGAAAAACGGGCGTGGAGATCGCTTTCACCTCCAACGCGATACCTGCGTTCGTCAGATAATCGAACTCGTCCCTGTAATCGGAAAACTTTTTGCCTTTGATATTTTCAATATCCTGCACAACGATACGCTTTTTCTTATTTTCAAGCGTGGACGGCAACGTTTCGTAAATACGAGAAATTTTCAATTTGTTTTCCGTGCCGTATTTGCTTGCGTCTGCGGCATAGTATTCGTGAATTTCCGCTTGTATCTGACGAATCTTCACGATATTCTGCTCCTCCAAAAAACAATTGATCGCGTCGGGCAGACCTCCCGTCAATAAATATTTTTTGAACAGGTTCAATAACTTATTATGCGTGCCCTCGTCTAACGATTCCTTTTTATGGAATTTATCCCGCAATGCCTCTATCGCAAACGCATTGAAACCGTTCGCATATAAAAATTCTTCGAAATCCAACGGATACATCCGTTCTACGCGAATACTCCCCATCGGAATAGAAGTCGTTTTGGCGAGCGTAACACCTAATAGCGAACCGCTGGCAATATAGGTGAACTTATCCTCTTGCTTTAAGAATTTCAAGAGGGTGAGTAAATGCGGATACGCTTGAATTTCGTCCAAAAATACGAGTGTATTCGTTTTTTCTTGCATTTTATCCCCTGCAAGCATACTCACCTGCAAGTAAAAGTCCGCCACCGTTTTCACGTTTTCGAAAAGCTTATTGCCGAGGAAGTCTTCCAAAAGGTTGATTTCGATATAGTTTGCAAATAGCTTTTTCCCTACGTAACGGATAATGTACGACTTTCCGATTTGTCTTGCGCCGTCGATCAAAAGTATTTTGTTGGAATTCCCTTGTAAATGCTCTTCGATCGTTGCCGTAATTTTACGAAAAAGCATATTCCACCTCCGATTTCCACTTTTCAATCCTATTATAGCATAATTTTTTCCACTTTTCAATCTTTTTTATACCCTTTTTTATCTACTTTTCAAAAATTATGCTTTCTCTTGCCGCCCTTGAAAGAGAAAGCCGAGGAGAATAAAGGAATATAAAAAGATTATATCCACCCACTTGCGTGGGTGGATATAATGTTCTGAGGTCTTATTGATTATAATTACTCTTACTTTACATCTTCAACAGATGTTTCTGCAACTTTCGTAACGATAATCTATTCACTTAATTTTGAATTAAGCTTTCAATCTTAATAATCCATCAGCTCGTCGAGAAGAACGTACTTCTGACCTCTATTACACCAAGCGAAGATATACTTCTTACCATCTTCGTCCTCGTACTCTACTTGGATAAGAGGATCATAGTCGTGTTCACCCTCTGCCGCAACTACGAACGATTCGTCTTCAACTTTTTCATTCGCATCAAACGTAGAGTCACCGTCGAAGTCATACCAGTAGGTGTAGGTTACCGAACCGTTGTCACAGCAGGTAGCCTTAACCGTTACCGTCTTAACATTAGCCGTCACCGTATCGTTGCAAACCTCGTTGGTGTTCTTGTTCACGTTCTTACATACGCCCGTGCACGTACCTGCGCTGGTAGCCGACGCACCCGTTACCGTCCATTCATAGTTGTGACCGGTTGCTTTCATATTATCAGCTTCCGACTTCGCTACGTTCTTGATCCAAGATTCACACGTCGAACAATACTGCTCAACCTTACCATCTTCCTCACAGGTAGGATACGTTACTTTATCCTCGCCTTCAAACGTGTGGTCACCCGAGAGCCAAACAACGATAAGTTCACCGCAGTCTGCGCAATCGAAACCTGCCATCTTCTTGGTCTTGCAATCGCCCGCTTTACCAGCAACCCATCTTACAATACCTTTTTCAATTGCAGTCTTCCATGCGTCGTCGCTTACGATCTCTTCCTCAACCACGATGTCGTCGATCGCTTCATAGCCTTCCACTTTAAGCTTATGCGACATTTCACCGTCAGCACTGTTGATCGTAGCTTCGAACTTCACTTCCGTTTTATAATCCGAATCAGTAGACTTCCATACATTGTACGTATATACGAAGTAGTAAGGCGTCGTATCCACAGGGTTGCATTCGCTATCGCCCTCGATCTCTTCACCAACGCTATCGTATGCAATTTCAATGTAGTCACCGCAAGCACAGTCAAATCTTACCAACATAGTGTTCAACGTGGTGCTATTGTTTGCAATTGCCGCCAAGAACGCAGCCTTGCTTCCTTCGTTCACTACATACGTATGACCATCGGGTTCATCATATACAAGAGGAACTACCGTACCACAACCTGCCGTCTGACATACCTTATAGGTATAACCATACTTCGTGCAAGTTGCTTTAACTTCTTGTTCTTCACCGGAAAGATCATGTTCGCCGGAAAGCTTAATCGTAATCAAATTACCACATACAGCGCAATCGAAACCAGCAAGTTTCTTTTCGCCATAGCATTCCGAAGGTTCACCAGCAACCCATCTGAGACCTTTCGTCTTATCTGCTTTACCAGCCGCGATAGCTGCCGCGAAGAAGTCGTTATATTCATAACCAACATAGGTCGCGTCATTATCTTCCGTCCAACAAATAAGGTTGGTCATGTAATAAGCGTCTTTGCTCGTACCAAGTACGTGTTGCAATTCAGCGTCATCATCATAAACGTTAAACTTAACCGTAACGTTCTTACCATAGTTATTTTCATAGCTATCATTATGAGGAGGCTCAACTCCGTTGGATAAGGTCGCCGTATACGGCGTATACGTTCTGTCTTTGCAATCTACGCCAACGTGTTTCGTGCCTGCTACAACGCTTACATCAGTCTTTGTGCTACTGCATACCGAGCACTTAAAGTCTGCCGTCGGGTTCTCTGCATCCGTATCATCGAAGGAATCTGCAACGTACTCATACTTGTGACCTACTGCAAGATCTTTCGTTACGTCAACGTAAGGAGCCGCACAAACTTTGCAAGGAAGGTAACCGTCAATAGTACAGGTAGGATCAACGTAATCATCTTCATCATACGTATGTTCACCCGTTACGTCAAACGTGATCAATTCTCCGCAAACAGCGCAATCGCCGCCTACCATTACTTCGTCCGTGCAAACTTGAGCCGCACCTGCAACCGTTCTAAGAACTTTCGCCTCGAAGAGCGCTTTTAATGCAGGACCATTAGCCAAGTCATATTCAACGTGACCATTAAGCTGAACCAACAACGTGTAGCTACCCGTCTTAAACGTATGTACATCGGAAGCGTCTTTTACATTCTTCTTGAGTTCAGCCGTCTTCGTTTCAGGCAACATCGTTTCATCGTTAGAATATTCATAGGAATACTCAAACATTTCGTAGCTTTCGCCTTTGCAATTTTCAGCAACGCTCTTATCGTTGTTCTTTCTTGCCGTTGCCGAACAGGTCTTTTCGCATACTTCGCACTTCAACGCTACTGCGAACTCGGTTACGCCAACCGTATAATTGTCGCTCACGTACGCATACTTGTGACCTCTTGCGGGTTTCTTTTCGATTTGCTCGATCGTAGCATGACATACCGTACATGCTTTAACTTCAAGGTGCTCTTCTTCACAAACATTCGCGTCTTCGATTACGGAATACCATGCCCAGTTGGGATGTTGCTCAAGAGCCGTATCACACAATTTACACGTTCTTGTAGGGCAAGAACCGGAAGCGATTTCCAACGGAGTACGTTCACCATACTCGATGTCTTCTTTCAAAGCCAATTCTTTAATGGTGATAGCTTTAGTTTCAAATTTACCATCTTCACCAAGAACGGGAACGCTAACCGTTATATTCTGCCATTCATACTGACCGTGAACGGTATCTCTTGCTTTGGGATCAGCTTTTTCGCCAACTTCGATCTGATAGCCGTCGCATACCGAGCAAACGCTTGCAATGATCTCTTCGTCGCAGCAAGTAGCGTATTGAATGGTATAATCAAAGAAGTTGTGTTTGCAAGTTGCATCCAACGTGCCGCCTTGCGCACCCACCGCACCGTCAATACCGTCTTTACCGTCTTCACCATCTTCACCGTCAGCACCTTTCACTACGCCGAGGTTGACTACCGTGTCATCGGTATACGTAATAACGAGCTCGCCTTTTTCGTTGATCACTGCATTCTTGATACCAACGCCGTTCGTACCATTTTGACCAGCATCACCCTTGTCACCTTTGTCGCCCTTGTCACCTTTGTCGCCTGTGGCACCTTTCAAGGAGTTAAGGTAATCCTGTTCTGTTCCGGTATTGCCTGCTTCAAGCCAAAGCTCATACGCAGACTTACCATTTGCCCCGTCTTTGCCGTTTGCACCATCTTTGCCGTCAGCCCCAGCCGCACAGCCTGCGAGCGCGCCACCGATGGAAAAACACATAAACAGAGCGGTTAAGCTTGTAATAAGTTTTTTCATAGTTTATTCTCCTTTTTTTTCTATGAATTTTTTTCTTGTTTATTTTCAGATAATACAAAAACCGAATATTCTGCGAAATTTACACATTAAATAGTATTAGACAAAAACAGACGAAAGTTTTTTCAAATTACAAGACCTCCTGTGGTGCGTGTTACTATAACATAATACGCAGAATAAGCAATTCATGCATTATCTTTTTCATAATTTTACCATACGATTTTGGAAATGTCAACGAAAAAATACCATATTCTTGAAAATTTTTTTTTATTTTGCCAATTTTTAGCGATCCAAATTTTGGAAATTATTTTTTGGCTACTTTTTTCGGGCTTTTTTCCGCCATTTTCCTTTTCCTTATATAATATATATTATACGCTTGAGATTCTTCACTTCGTTCAGAATGACAACGCTCCCCTCTGTCACTCCGAGCGTTAGCGAAGGAATCTCTTTTTAGATT
>JAFTPZ010000061.1 GCA_017463025.1 Clostridia bacterium | reverse complement strand
CGAGTCTGTCGGGATCGTTCTTTTTGTTCTTGATACTGTCATAGTTTCTATGCTTGCACTCCGTGCATTCAAACGTAATTTTGGCTCTTGCCGTTTTGGTTGCCATAATCAAAACTCCATACAAAAAAATTACACCCCTCGCGGTGCGTGAAATAAGTTTACCACACTTTCAAGGGGCTTGTCAATCGTTTTTGGAAAGATTTTCGTAATTTTTTTATAATTTTTTCATTTATTTTTATAAGCCGTAGTCCTTGGCGAGCTTTTCGAACAGCGGCAACGCCCGTTCGATCAATTCCGTTTCCACGCAATACGCCACGCGCACCCAGCCCTCCGCGCCGAAGTCCGCGCCGTTTACAAGGAGCAGTTCGTATTTTTTCGCGCGCTCGCAAAACGCCGCCGCGTCCCTCTCCGCCGCTTTCATAAATAAATAGAACGCGCCGTCGGGATAGATACAGGTAAAGCCGCATTTCGTCAGTCCGTTATACAACAGGTCGCGGTTTTTCTTATATACGCTTATATCCGCCGTCATACCGTCGCAAGCCGCCGCCACCCGTTGAAAGAGCGCCGGCGCGCACACGTAGCCGAGCGCTCTGCCTGCGCCGCAAACCGCCGCGTATAACGCCTTTGCCTCCGTCGCTTTCGGGTTCACCGCGATATACCCCACGCGCTCGCCCGCTAGCGATAACGACTTGGAATAGGAATAGCAGATCACCGTTTCGTTATAATACGCCATAGGGCAGGGCACTTTCGTTTCCTTATCGTACACGAGCTCGCGATAGGGCTCGTCGGAAATCAGATAGATGGGCGCGCCGTATTCTTTGGATTTTTTGGCGAGCAGATCGGCAAGCTTTTGCATCGTCTTTTCGCCGTACACCACGCCCGAGGGATTGTTGGGGGTGTTGACAAGTACCCCTTTCGTTTTGGGCGTGATCGCCCGTTCGAGCGCGTCGAAATCGGGCAACATCGTTTTTTCGTCCGAGCGAAGAACCACGAATTTCGCGCCTGCGTTTTCCACGAACACGCGGTATTCGGGGAAGAATGGCGCGAACGTGATAAACTCGTCCCCCTCGTTCGTCAAGGCTTTGAGGGTGATCGTCAGCGACGCCGCCGCGCCGCAGGTCATATACAGATCGTCGCCCGAAAGCGCCACCCCAAAGCGACGGGTAAAATTGTTCGCGATCGTATCGCGCACGTCCTTACCCCCCTGCGCGGAGGTGTAGCCGTGGAGGGATACCGACGGGATTTCTTCGAGTAATTTCTCAATCGTTTCGTTCACCGCCGCAGGCGCGGGCACGGACGGATTACCGATCGAAAAATCGAACACGTTCTCTTTGCCGATCTCCGCCGCGCGCGTTTTGGCGTATTCGAAAATTTCGCGAATGGTCGAGCGTTTACTGCCCAACGCGTACATAGTTTCGTTAATCATACGTCTATTATAGCACTATTTCCCACGTTTGTAAACGGTTTCAGCCGATTATTTTTCAAAAAACGCAACGCCGATCGCGTTCGGTCCGATATGCGTACCGATCGTACTGCCGATACGGTAGCTCGGCACTTCGTCCGTGGCGTGTTGCCACAAATGCGCGCTGTCCTGCACGTATTGTTTGATGAGCGTATCGTCCGTGCCCGACCACACCACGCCGTAGGGCATCGTGAAATCGATACCCTTTTTCGCCACGAGGTTGGAAAGCAGGTTGTTTCCCTTTTTCGAGCCGAGCGCTTTCCCGACGAGTCGGATCGCCCCCTCCTCTACCGCCACGACGGGTTTTAAGGAAAGCATACTCCCTGCAAACGCCACCGCCGCGGAAATCCTGCCTCCCTTTTTTAAGTATTCGAGCGTACCGAGCAACGCCATCAAGTTGATCTTCTTTTTATCCTTATCGAGCGTTTGCGCGATCTCCGCCGCCGATCCGCCCTCTTTGATCAAGGTAAGCGCACGTTGACACAACAGTCGCTCGCCGATACAAGCGTTTAAGCTATCCACCACGAACACCTTGCCTTGAAAGTCCTGCGCCGCCTGTTTTGCGCTCGCGTACGTACCCGAAAGCTTGGATGAAATAGTGATCGCCACCGCGCTGTCGCCGTTTTCCGTCGCCTTGGCAAAAACCTCCGAAAAACGGTAGGGATTGATCTGGCTCGTTTTGGGCAATTCACCGCTTTGGGTGAGTTTTTCGTAAAAAAGATCGGGCGTGAGCGTTACGCCGTCGAGGTATTCCTCCTCCCCGATCTTCACTTCCATCGGTACGAGCACTACGCCCAACCGCTCCGCCTCTTTTTGGTCTATATCCGACGCCGAATCTACAATGAGTTTTACTGACATTATTTGATTATCCTCCATACTTTTCACAGATTTTTTGTAAATTATTACCGATCAACGCAAGACTTTTATAAAGTATCGCCCGTTCCGCCTCGGTCAAGCCCTCGCCCGCCTGCTCCACTACCGCGTCAACTTTCTCCGCAATATACGCCCCGACCGACTTTCCCTTTTCCGTCAGCGTCAGCTCCGCTTTATAACGTTTTTTCGCGCCCGACGCGCAGGCGACGTACCCGTTCTCCTCCAAATACTCCAAGGAACGGGAGATCGCGGCTTTATCCTCCGAGCAAATATCGCAAAGCTCTTTTGCCGTCAGACTTTCCGACTTATATATATAATATAAGCAGGATACGTGCGGCCCTTTTAAGTTGCGCTCCGCCATCTCCTCCGTTTTGATTTTCCGTATCAATCGGGAGATCGTTGCGATCTGCACCGTGAAAGTTTCGAATCTTTCTTCCATTATTTATATGCTCCTTACGTCCGTTTCTTGCCTGTTGATTTGTCAACAGGTTATATTATAATAAAAACTTGTTGTGTTGTCAACAAGTTTACGGGGGTATTTTATAAAAAAACAAGTTCACCGTTGACTTTGGGTGAACTTGCTCTTTTCGGTCAGTGCCGAACCTTAAATTTTTTCCTTTACTTTGGCTGCCTTACCCGTTAACTTGCGCAGATAGTACAGTTTCGCTCTTCTTACCTTACCGCGTCTTACGACCGTGATGGACGCAATCTTCGGGGAGTGAAGAGGATAGGTTTTTTCCACGCCTACGCCATAGGAAATGTGGCGAACGGTGAACGTTTCCGAAATGCCGCCGTTTTTCTTTGCGATTACGACGCCCTCGAAGTTCTGGACTCTTTCCTTACCGCCTTCGATAATTTTATAGCCGACCTTGACCGTGTCGCCTACTTCGAAGGAGGGAACTTCCGCTTTCAGACCTTCCGCGTTGATGGCTTCAATCAATCCTTTCATTTTCAGACTTTACCTCCGTTATTTACGAAACGTTCTTAACCTGCTGCCCAGCTCCTCGCTGTGCCCAAAAAGGCAGAGGAACGCTCGAAGTCAACGACTATTATATACGATTTTTTTATCTTTGGCAAGCGTTTTTGCCATACTTTTGCGTAATTTTTCATTTTTATTCGACTTTTTTCTCGCGCGCGTACGTGCATTCTCTTGACAATATTTTTTATTTCATATATAATATGTTTATCAAAAAAATTAAAATGGAGGCATTTATGGACTTTCTTCTGCAAGGATTCCAAGCCCTCACATGGCAACAAGTTGCTATGTGGATCATCGGCGGCATCCTTATCTATCTCGCCATCAAAAAGGATATGGAGCCTGCGTTGCTCCTGCCTATGGGCTTTGGCGCGATTCTCGTTAACTTACCCCTCTCGCCCGTGATCGGCGATCCTGCTAACGGCGAACATCTCGGTATCATCACCTCCCTATTCCAAGTGGGTATCGAGGCAAGCGAGGCAATGCCCTTGCTCCTCTTTATCGGTATCGGGTGTATGATCGACTTCGGACCGCTCCTTACCAACCCCAAGCTCTTTATCTTGGGCGGCGCGGCACAGCTCGGTATTTTCGTTACCATTATCCTCGCGGCAATGATCGGCTTCCCCCTCAACGACGCGGCGTCTATCGGTATTATCGGTGCGGCGGACGGGCCTACGGCGATCCTCGTTGCTATGCAACTTGCGTCCAAATACCTCGGTCCTATTATGGTCGTTGCATATTCGTATATGGCGCTCGTACCTATCGTACAGCCTGCCGTTATTAAAATGTGCACCACCAAAAAAGAACGTTTGATCCGTATGAAATACAGCGCGAAACAAGTACCGCAGCTTATGCGTATCCTGTTCCCCATTATCGTTACGATCATTTCCGGTCTTATCGCGCCCGACTCGTTATCCCTCGTCGGTATGTTGATGTTCGGTAATCTTTTGAGAGAATGCGGCGTGCTTAAATCCCTTTCGGAAACGGCGCAAACGACTTTCTCGAACATTATCACGTTGCTCCTCGGTATCACGATCGCGTTCCAGATGCAAGCGGAGGCGTTCCTTTCCTTGGAAACGATCATCATTATGCTGCTCGGCTTGTTCGCGTTCGTATTCGATACGATCGGCGGCGTTATGTGCGCGAAGCTGATCAACCTGTTCAGCAAAGAAAAGATCAATCCTATGCTCGGTGCGGCAGGTATTTCCGCGTTCCCTATGGCGTCGCGCGTCGTGGCGAAAATGGGTACGAAAGAAGATCCCTCCAACCACCTTTTGATGCACGCGGTCGGCGCGAACGTTTCGGGGCAGATCGCCTCGGCTATCGTCGGCGGCTTGATCATCGGTATTCTCGGCCCGTTCTGCGGCTTATAATAAGGAGGAAAAAGATATGTTGAATTTAATGACTTTATTGGCGGCTTTTGACAATCTTACCCCTATGAATTGGGAGGCGATCAAACCTGCGCTCAACTTCCTTTGGCAGGGACTTTTGGCGATCTTCGTCGTGATCGGCTTGATCATTATTACCGTCAAGCTTACCGCGTTCGTGATCGCGAAATGCACCGAAGCGAAAAAACGCCGCGAAGAAGCGGCGCAAAGTGCGGAAAGCGAGGAAAGTAATTCGTAAACCGCCCAAACAAAGTTGACAAAACCGACGTTATTAGCGTATAATATACGTAAAAGAACGTCGGTTTTTTTATACAGGTGTTTATGACAAATCTACTTATCAAAGCGTTTATCAAAAACAAGGACGACCTCTCCTCCCCTATCGTGCGCGGCAAATACGCCTCGCTCGCAGGGATCACGGGTATCGTTTTGAATATCCTCCTTTTTATCGGCAAGCTGACTTTGGGTATTTTGGCGGCGTCGGTGGCGATCGTTGCGGACGCGTTCAACAATATCTCCGACGCAGGCTCGGCGGTCATTGCGCTTATCGGATTTCGTCTTGCCGCAAAGCCCGTCGATAAGGAACACCCTCTCGGGCACGGCAGACTCGAATACGTGTCGGGGTTTATCGTGGATATGCTGATTATACTCGTAGGGTTCGAGCTGCTCAAAACCTCTATCGATAAGATCGTCAATCCCGTGTTGCCGACGGTGGGTACGTTCACCTTGATCCTGCTCGGCGTTGCAATACTTATCAAGGTGTGGCTGTTTTTCTTCTATCGCAAGATCGGAAAAGTGATTCGCTCCACCGCGCTCAAAGCGGCGGCGTTCGATTCCCTCTCCGATTGCGTGGCGACCTCGCTCGTCCTCCTTTCCGCTATCGTGGCGAAGTTTTGGGGCGTTGCGATCGACGGCTGGGCGGGTATACTCGTGGCGGCGTTTATCCTCTTTACGGGCGTGAAAGCGGCAAAAGAAACGATCGATCTTTTGCTCGGTTCGCCGCCCGATCCCGAATTTATCAAGTCTATTTACGAATTTGCCAAGGATTATCCGCGTATCGTAGGTATTCACGACGTTATGGTGCACGACTACGGCGTAGGGCGGCAGATCGTGTCTTTTCATGCGGAAGTCCCCTCCGATTCGGATATCAATATCGCGCACGAGGAGGTGGATAAACTCGAACGGGATATGCACGAGAAGTTCGGGTGTATCGTAACGGTACATCTCGATCCCCTCGTGGTGGGCGATCCGCTCGTCAACGAGTTGCACGCGCTTGCGGAAAACGCCGCAAAGGAAGTACACGCAGACTTTACCATTCACGATTTCCGTATGACAAAAGGGGAAACGAAGATCAATCTCATTTTCGACCTGTTGTTACCTGCCGATTGTAAAATGCCTGCCGCCGACGCGGAAAAGGCGGTTACGGAAAAGATCCGCGAAAAAAATCCCGACTGTTCCTGCGTGATCCGCGCCGAACACCCGTACGTGTAAAAAACTACTCTTCGTTATAATACTTCGGATTAAACTCGGCAAGCTCCAACCCAAGCCATATGCCCGTTTTTATTCCGTTTGCATATAATCGTTCTTCTTGTAAATTAATAAAAGCCATTTCCAACTCCAAAAATTCCTCCAAAACTTCTTTTTGTTCTTCATTAAGGAGTTTTTCTAATTTTTCATAACATTCAAATTTCTTTTTTGCCTCTTCCGTTTTCAGTAAAGGCTCTATGGAGCGTTCTGCCTCGTTTAATAGACCGTGATATAGCAACTCGAATATTTTTTTCATTTTTTTCTCCTTTTCTACACGATTACGTGTATATATTATACTACACGATTACGTGTAAGTCAAGCATATTCAACACGAAATCGTGTAAAATATAAAAAAGGAGTATTACAATGGATATAGGAACGGCATTAAAACAACAAAGACAAAGAATAGGACTTTCACAATCGCAATTAGCAAAAGAAACGGGGATTAAACAACAAACGATCAGTCGCTGGGAAAACAATACGCATAAACCCGACATTGAACAATGCGTTATCCTTGCAAAATATTACGGTATTACGCTTGAAGAATTGATCGACGTCGATTTGCCTTAAAAAACCTCGTCCTTTATAAAGGACGAGGTTTTTTTCTTTTAATCTTTGATCGGTAAGTGCCGTTTGGTGTACCGCTCGATATTTTCGTTGAGGAGCTTGATCGCGTCCTCCACCGTCGTTACGCCGTAAATTTTATCCTCGGGAATGTCGGGATAACGTATACCGCTGTCCAAGCGCGTATTCGCGAGCTTTTCACTCCAACCGCCCGAATTTTCAAAGGCAATGATCAAGCGATCGAACGACCACGCAAAGGCGTATTCGCAAAGCGTACCTGCGCCGCCGCCCACGCCGATCACCGCGTACGCGTTCGCCACCAGCGCGTTACGCATTACGTCCAAGCCCGTCGGGATAACGATATCGGCGTATTCGTTCGCCGTTTCGGTGTCGAACGAGGGCACGAGCGCGATCGTATCGCCCTCCTGATAATGCTCGGACGAGCGCGCGCCTGCCATGACCGCTTCCATAACGCCGCGAAGTCCTCCCGACTGTACGCGATAGCCGTTGTCGATCAACGCTTTGCCCAACGCAAACGCGAGTTTATAACGGATACCGTCCTTTTCGATCGCTCTGTTACCGATCACAGAAACGATTCTTCTTCTACCTACGTTTTTTTCTTTCATATTTTTGTCCTCCCATACTATATCAGTATATACTTTATCGAATGAAATTTGTCATTATTTTTCTTTCGCGTTCGGGGGCGATTCCTGCCTCCTTGCCAAGCTGCAAGCATTTTAACAGCCACGCCATATTATTCCCCAAAACACGCATCGTCTGCAAGCCCTCGGCGTCTTGGAGTACCTCCTCGGCGGTGTTGCCGTGTACTTCGTTCCAGTAATTGGAAGTTACGATAGGCATATTGTTGATACCGAAATATTTATGGATCACGTCGTACGTCGTGCTTGCGCCCGCGCGTCTGCAACTTACCACCGCCGCCGCAGGTTTATACGCGAGCTTCTTGCCGCCGCTATAAAATACTTTATCCATAAAGGATATCAGCGTACCTGCCGCGGACGCGTAATACACGGGCGAACCGAATACGTAGCCGTCGAATTCCTCCGCTTTCGCGACGAACTCGTTCACCGCGTCGTCAAACACGCATTTCCCTGCTTTTTTGCAAGCCCAACAACCTTTACAGCCGTTGATATCCTTGCCCGCAAGCTGGAAAATTTCCGTTTCCACGCCGTTCGCGTTCAGCGCCTTTGCCACTTCGCAAAGCGCCGTGTAGGTGCAACCTTTTTCGTGTAAACTACCGTTCACAAGCAAAACTTTCATTGTTTTATATCTCCTATTGATTAAATATTTGCAAACATTGCTTAAACGCCGTGGGGATAGAAATACTTTCCTCGATCTCGTCCAAGCTATACGTATCGAACGGCGCGACGTCCGTTTCCACCCAAACGCAGGTGATATTCCACTTGATATGCGTGAAAATATGGGTAAAATTCTTCCGTTTTTTCTCGGTGAACGCGTACACGCCCCAACCGTTTAACACTTCCTCCGCACTCTCGCCGTTTACGACTGCCGAGGGAAATTCGTTCATGCCTTTGAGCACGCCCGTTTCTCTTCTGCGGATACAAAACCCCTCGGGCGTTTGAATGAAGAATACGAACACGTCCTCCACGCGCTTGGCTTTCTTTTCGGGCAATACGGGAAAGCGTTCTTGACTGCCGTGCTTTCTCGCCCTGCAAATCCCGTTCAACGGACACGCCTTACACGCCGGCGATTGCGGTTTGCAAACGAGCGCGCCGAGCTCGAACAGGCTTTGCGTGAACTCCGAGCAAGCCGTCCCCTCCTCGGGATATACCGCCGTCAGCGCGTTTTCAAGCGCTTTGCGATAAGCGGTATCGGAAATCACGGTCGCATTTTCGGTCAGTCTTGACGCTACGCGGAGCACGTTTCCGTCCACCGCCGCCGCCCGTTTACCAAAAGCGATAGAGGCGATCGCGCCTGCCGTGTAATCGCCGATCCCCGAAAGCGTTTTTAAGCTTTTGATATCGTCGGGGAATTGACCGCCGTATTCGAAAACGATCGTTTTCGCCGCTTTTTGTAAATTGCGTACGCGGCTGTAATAGCCCAAGCCCTCCCATAATTTGAGAAGTTTTTCCTCCTCGCACGCCGCCAAGTCCTCTACGGTGGGCAACGCCGCGATAAAGCGCGTGTAATATTCTTTCACCGCCTCCACGCGCGTTTGTTGGAGCATGATCTCCGACACCCATATATGATAGGGCGTGGGATCGCTACGCCAAGGCAAGTCGCGTTTGTTTTTCCGATACCACGAAAGCAAGGGGGCAGGTATGAGGCGAAATATATCTTCCCGCATAAATTACGCGTCCTCGCCGCCGTTTTTCGACGGCAGGGCGTTAAGATAGATGATCGATTCCAAAACGGAGGGTGAATCGGGGAAAGTCATTGCCGTCGGCATGGAAAGGGAGGAATCTTCGCCCACGTACGTAACGTCCGCTCTGCCCTCCTCGCGCGTGGTAACGAGGCAATTCCCCACGCCCACGAACACCCCTGGGTTGCCGCTGAAAATACTTTTCATAAGCTCCGCGCCGCTGATGATCTCCACGTTTTTCTGCCGCGCAAGTAGCTCGAAAAAGGCGCGGTATTCTTCCAGATCGCCGTTTATATTACATTCGGGCAATTCCTCCAAGCCGTCCAAAACCAAGAAAAGCTTGGGATATCCCACGCCGCGCGCATAGTCCCCGATAAGCTCGCGCACGCACGCTTTCGCCTTTTCCACGTCCGCGTTCGTCCGCACGAACGGTACGGTGATATCCGCGTTTTTCAAACGCAACAGTTCGCCGTATTCTTGCCGCGGCGAGAGCACGAGAAAGTTGGCTTCCGAGCTTTCGTAAAGGCAGGAAAGCTGTACGATCAGCCGACGGATAAACGTCGTGCGGCGCGCGCCCGTAATACAGGTGTGCCGCGCCGTGAAAATATGCTCGCGCGTTTGCGAAAGTACGATCCCCCCTGCCGCGTCGAGTCCCAAAGGCGTACCGCCGCGCAAGGCAAACAACGCCTCTTCGCTTTTCGATCTTTCGGATAAAATACCGATAAATTCTTCCGTGCGCATATCCCTTTCTCCCTGCTTTTTCTTCTCTTTCTTTCAGTATACTAAAATTTCTTTGAAATGTCAAGCAAAACGCGCCGTGCGGCGTTCAACCGCTCGGCGCGTCCGTATCGTCCGTTTATTCGTACAGCGTGAAATAGGAGTCTTTATCGAACGTGATCGTTACGTCGTGCTCCTTTCCGTCCAGCTCGCGGAATACTTTCAGCGTGATCGTATCCCCCTTTCGCACCGTCAACAGTAGGTCGTTGAGATAGAAATTCCGCGTGATCTGCGTCGTTACGCCGTCTTTTGTGAACGACTTGATCACGTCGCCCACTTCTAATTTACCGCTCGCCGCCACGCCGCTGTCCACGCTTGCGACGGTATTTTCCTCGGTGATCACGAGCTTGCCGTTTTTATCAAAGCTTGCCACGGACGCCGTTTTCGCGGTGGTGATGCCGAGCATAGCGCGTTGCACAACGCCGCCGTTGTCCTGCATATTATCTATCAGGTGTTTTACCTGCGTGATGGGGAGCGCGTAGCCCATATTATCCGTTTCATCCTCCACGTTCTTGGCGTTGGTGATACCGATCAACTCTCCTTGCGCGTTGAACAGCGCGCCGCCCGAGTTGCCGTGATTGATCGCCGCGTCCGTACGCAACACCCGATAACTCACCGCCTGCGAGGAATTTTTGAGCGACGACATACTGATCGTTTCCGATTCCACCGAAACCACGCCTGCCGTTACCGAAATACCTTGACCGTTGGAATTGCCGATCGCATACACCTTTTCCCCCACCGTTACGGTATTGGAATCGCCGAGCGTAGCCTCGGACGCCGCGCATTCTTTCAAATACTCGCTGCCCGAGATCTGCAAAAGCGCAATATCGTAATCCATCGCGCCGCCGATAAAGGTCGCCTTGATCCCGTCGCCGTCGAAATCGCCCTGATCGTTTTTATCCGCTTTCCCGTCGCCGTTGACGTCCGCGAGGATATATTTATTCATACTCGTATTGTACTCCGCGCCCGAAGTGAAATAGTTACGCGCGCCGTAAGGGTACAGATAAATACATTCGGAAATACCGTTTTCGGCGTCTGAATCGGAGCTATACAACACGTGATAGTTGGTTACGACGAGCGCGTTTCCGTTCTCTTTATCGAGATCGATAATAACGCCGCTACCCGCGCTACCGCTCGCCTCTACCAACGTTTCCTCTCTATAACCGCCGAACATGGAGTTGACGCGATACGTTTTCGTCGCAATGAACGCGCAATTTACGCTGACGACGGAAGTTACGTTTTTCGCGATCGTATCCACGTCGTTGTTTTCCGCTACGTCCGCGGTAAGGCATTCTTTGAGAAATTCGAGGAACGTGCCCGTATAGCCCTTCGCTTTCGCGGTTTCGTACACTTCTTTTATATTCAGATCGTCGCCGTCCGCACCGTTTGCGCCTTGGAGCGAGGCAAGCCACTGCGCCTCCGTGCCTTGAAAACCGTTTTTCACAGCGATATCGTAAGCGTTGATAATTTCTTTTTCGCCGCCGCAAGCCGCAAGCCCCATGGTTGCTACTACGGCAAGCGTTACCGCCGCGATACTTTTCCAAATCTTTTTCATATGGTATTCCTCCATCTTTTACACTTCTTATTATACACTTTAATTTCGTTAACTATTTTATCGTTTTTTGAAAATTTGGTGAAAGTGGTTAAAAACCTTCCAAATCGTCGAGCGTGAGATTGAACGAGGGAATGAATTTTTCGAAAAAGTATTCGATTTCGGGCATATTGCGGCTACGCAAATCCTCTTCAATGCTCTTTTTCGCTTTCACAAACTCGCCGTTGCCCGAACGCAGCTCTTCCAAACATTTGATATACGCCGCCAACCGATCCGCCGCCTTGACGAGCTTATATTCCACGCTATCTTCCTCCGCCAGAACGAACGGTGCGATCGCGCCTTGCAAGTCCTTGGGCAAGGTCGCCACGATCTTTTCGCAAGCGCTCTTTTCCAGCTCTTTATACGCGCCGTGAATACTACGGTTATAATATTTGATGGGCGTGGGCAGGTCCCCCGTCATCACCTCGCTCGTTTCGTGATAGGTGGCGTATAACACCGTTTTGAGGATATCCGCGTCGCCGCCGAACACCTCGTTATGGATCACCGCGAGCGCGTGGGATAATAGCGTTACGCTATACGAGTGCTCCATCACGTTCTCCTCGCGCTCCGAGCGCATAAGCTGCCAACGCTTGATATATTTCATTCTGTCCATATACGCGTAAAAATCGTGTCGCATTTCTTCCTCCATTCGCTTGACTTTTATAAGCGTTTATATTATAATTACATTACAAAAAATTAAAGTATCCGTCGTGGGTGCCGTAAAAGGCTGAGATTATACCATTGGAATCGGCAGGGTAATACCTGAGCGAGAGATTGATAACCGTTTTCACCGTCCGTTGCTTTTTTAAGCAACCGTGCGAAAGAAGTACTTTGCGCCTACGCTGATGTTATTTTGCGTGGCGTTTTCTTTTTTTCGAAAGCGCGTGCGGCGGAGAAAGGAGGTATTTTTATGTTTCTTTATTCCCTGCTCGAAGTATCCGAGCAAACGACGGAAATCGTCAAATGGATCTCCGTAGGCGCGGTAATCGTGCTCCTCGGCGTTATTATGCTGATCGGTCTGTTCCGCAAAAAACAGATCGACGCAAAACGCGTGGCTTTTGCCGGTATTTGCGTGTCAATGTCCTTTACGCTCGCCGTCGTCAAATTCAGCCCCGTACAATACGGCGGCTCGATCACCCTCGCGTCTTTCGTGCCTATCCTCATCTACGCCTATATCTACGGCATTGCCGACGGACTACTCGTAGGGCTTATCCACGGGCTTTTGAATTTCATCGAAGATCCCAACATTTTATCGCCTGCGACATTCCTTTTGGATTATTTGCTCGCGTTTGCAAGCGTCGGCGTGATGGGCTTGTTCGGCAAGATGAAACGCAAGGAAAAAGGTGTGTTACCACTCGTTTTGGGATGTGTGAGCGTGTTCGCCGTGCGGTTTGTCTCCCACCTGTTATCGGGTACGATCTTCTTTTTACAAGATCAGATTTGGGTGGATTTCCCTGCGTGGGCAACCGCGAACGCGTTCGTGTATTCCTTTATCTATCAATGCATTTACGTACCGGCGGACTGTCTGATCGCCGTGATCGTTTTGATCGCGCTTGCCAAAACGGGCGTACTCGATCGGCTTGCCGCTATGATGAAAAATCAATAAACGGCGATCTCGTCGAAAACCGCTTTATTCACGATCAATTTTTTGGCACTGAGATCGACTTTGACGACAACGCCTTTGACGGCAGGGAAAAGTATCTTTTTCCCTGCTTTTTCTATCGTGTAAATATCCGAAGAAAGGTTGTTTATATCCGTAACCGTGCCCAGAACTTCCCCCTCCTCCGTTTCGCACGAAAGACCGAGGATATCCACGATATAATACTGTCCTTCGTCCAGCGCAGGTCCGTCCTCGCGTTCGCCCTCGATCGTTTTACCGCGAAAGAGCTCCGCCGCGTTTCTATCGGGAATACCGCGTAAGCCCAAATACGCCGCGCCGTCGTTTCCCACGCGGAAAGATAAAATTTTATAGGGTACGTTATCGATATACACCGTCTTGAACGCCTTGACGTTTTCGGGGGTATCGGTAAACGTTTTCACCTTTAACTCGCCGCGTATGCCTTGCGGTTTGAGTACTTCGGCAATGATCAAACGACTCATATTCTGCTCCTTTTCAAATGCCAAAAAAAGGCTTCCGCTTGAAAGCCTTTTTCTATTGTTTTGCCAAACAAAAAATTACTCTACATCCGCGTCGTCGCCGTTCACCACAGCACCGTTTTTCTCGCGGATCTCCACCACGTATTTTTTGCTGCTTGCAGGGGTTGCCGCGCGCACGATGGTACGCATCGCTTTCGCGATCTTGCCCTGCTTACCGATGACTTTACCCATATCGGAGGCGGAAAGCACGACGGTAACCTCGATCACGCGGTCCTTTTCCTTGACCTCGTACTCGACGTTTTCTTTATCGTCCGCAAACTGCTCTACGATATATTTGATTAAATCCAACATTGTTTTGCTCCTTGCTTACCGTCGATTATTTATCCGACTTTTTGCCTTTGGTCTTCGAGGGGCTGAGTTTCGCACTCTTTTCTACCACGCCGGCTTTCACGAGCAGATTTTTCACCGTTTCGGTGGGCTGTACGCCTTTTGCAAGCAAAGCTTTCGCCGCTTCTGCGTTCACGTCAAGCTCAACGGGATCGCAGGTAGGTCTGTAATGACCGACGCATTCGATGTACTCGCCCGTCGCAGCCTTTCTGCTGTCCACTACCACGATACGGTAGATAGGGTTCTTTTTGTCGCCCATTCTCGTAAGTCTCATTTTTACCATAATAAATACCTCCAAAGTATCTTAAAAAATTTTTTTCTTTTTTATTTTCGGCACGCTTACGCGTGTTTACGCCTGACGGCGTGAGAACGCAAATCTGCGATTTGCTTTTAGGGGGCTATTTATGCGAGGGCTTTGCCCTCAACCTCCCACAAGGAACTAAGTTCCTTGACCTCTATTAAAAGGGTAAACGGAATTT
>JAFTPZ010000060.1 GCA_017463025.1 Clostridia bacterium | reverse complement strand
TTGATCTGTTCGGGCGTCATAAAGATATGCGCGTCGTCCTGCGTAAAGCAACGCACGCGGAAAAGTCCGTGCAGCTGTCCCGACTTTTCGTGGCGGTGGACAAGTCCGAGCTCGCCCATACGGATAGGCAGATCTTTATAGCTGTGCGGTTCGTTTTTGTAAACGAGAATACCGCCCGGGCAGTTCATGGGCTTGATCGCGAAATCCTCTTCGTCTACTTTCGTGGTATACATATTATCGCGATAATGGAACCAATGCCCCGAGGTTTCCCAAAGGGTACGGTTGAGCATGATCGGCGTATTTACCTCCACGTAGCCCTCGCGCGTGTGGATCTGCCGCCAGTAATCGATAAGCGCGTTTTTCAGCACCCTGCCGCGCGGCAGGAAGAAAGGCAAGCCCTTGCCCTCGTTCAAGATCGCGAACAGTTTGAGCTCTTTGCCAAGCTTTGTATGGTCGCGTTTTTTCGCCTCTTCGAGCATCGTGAAGTACGCTTCCATTTCGTCCTTTTTCGCGAACGCCGTGCCGTAGATACGCGTGAGCATCTTATTATGCTCGTCGCCGCGCCAATATGCGCCTGCGATACTCGTCAAGCGGAACGCCTTGATCTTGCCGGTAGAGGGCAAATGCGGTCCACGGCAAAGATCGGTGAAATTGCCCTGTTTATAAAAGGAAATCGTTTCCCCCTCGGGCAGATCTTCGATCAGCTCCACTTTATAATTCTCTTTATAGCCTTTCATCAGCTCGATCGCCTCGTTTCTCGGCAGCGTGAACCGCTCGATAGGCAGATTGCTCTTGATGATCTTCTGCATTTCGCTTTCCACCTTAACAAGGTCGGCTTGCGTGATCGGCGTTACGAAATCCACGTCGTAATAAAAGCCGTTTTCGATCACAGGTCCGATCGAAAGTTTACAGGTAGGATATACCGTTTTGAGCGCCTGCGCAAGTACGTGCGCGCAGGTATGACGATATACGTTCAATCCCTCTTTGTCTTTAAGGGTAACGATTTCCAACGCGTCGCCCTCTTTGAGCACGTGCGACAGATCTACGAGCTCGCCGTTCACTTTCGCGCATACCGCGTTTCTTGCCAAGCCCTCGGAAATGGCAAGCGCCGCATCCATTGCGGTTGCGTTATCCGCAAGCGCGATCGCGTCTCCGCTTTTCAAAATTACGTTCATAAATATATACTCCTTCGTATTGTTTTTCTTTCTTTGAATAAATAGCTGTGTACCGCCAAAACGCGGGTTTTGCCCGACGGGAGTTTACAAGTGGTAAACGAGCAAGGGCGAGTTCCGTTTTTGCGGATAAGCTGTCGTGCTATACGCGTTTTGAAAAAATAAAACGCCTTAAATCCCCGTCAAGGGATTTAAGGACGCAAATGATTGCGCGGTTCCACCTTAATTGCCTTGCAAAGCAAGACCGCTTTTCTTCGTATTCGTTTTTTACGGCGCAAAGCGGTTTCACTCTCCGTTTGTCTTTACCTGCCTCACAGCCAAAGGGCAAGCTCTCTGCGAAAACCAAAGCGGCGTTACTTGTCTTTACGGTTTCTATTTTACCTCTTTACGCCGCGTTTGTCAACCGTTTTTACGAAATATTTTCAATAATTTTTTTAACCGTAAAGTTTTATAAATTTTTTAACAAAAGGTCGCTTTGCCGCCGTAATATTTTTTCAGAAAGGTAGTCGTTTCCTTATCCGCCTCTCCAAAACAGTATACCCGTCCCGCGCCGCCGAGTAAAATTTCCCCGATCACCGTTTCCGCGCCCGTGAGCATACTCCGCGATAAAGGTCTATATTCCTCGTCGTATACCCTGCCGTCTTTCACGAACAATTTATTCTCTCCGTCCTCGGTGAGAAATTCCAAAAACCCTTCGAGCGAACTCGCGCCCATATCCGTAGGCACGTATTCCGCGACGCCCTCCCAACGCCTTTTGAGTTCCTGTAAGCGAAAGTGAAAAACGCCGTCGAGGGAATAGTTATCAAAGCCGTAAAGTCGCCGCGCCACGTACGATCTGTCCTCCTTGAAATCCGCCGCCACAAGCGCCGTGATCAGAAGTCTTTTTTCCTTTTGCGACAAAAGCGGCAGACAGAGCCGCTTTTCCAAGAACGCATATTTATAACCGACCGCGATCACGTCCGCCGCGTTTTCCTCTAAAAAACGACGTACGTACGGACAATACGCCCGTTCCGTTTTCACCGCGATCTCCGTAAACTCCCCGTCTTTTTGCATATCGATTACCGCGGGCAAAAAGGAAAAGCGTTCGCGTACCTTTCCATATAAGTAAGAGGTGTATCGTTCGTCAAAACCGTTTTGCGTTATCGTTATTTCTTCCACGCTATTATTGTATGCCGCGGAAAAGAAATTATTTATCCCTTTTTCACCCTTTTACGAAAATCCTACCCGTTTGCCCTTGCAGAATTGCTTGACTTGTAAAAAAAAATGTTTTATAATATACTATGTATGTAAAAATATCGGAGGTCTTTTTTATGATGGATATGAAGTCCGTAGAAAGCAAATGGCAAGCAAAATGGGAGAAAACCAAGCTCAACGTGTTCAACAAAAAGAACGCGGATAAAAAGCTGTACGTTTTGGAAATGTTCTCCTATCCCTCGGGCGCAAAACTGCACGTGGGGCATTGGTACAACTACGGTCCTACCGACACTTACGCCCGTTTTAAGAAAATGCAAGGCTACGAAGTGTTCCAACCGATGGGCTTCGACGCGTTCGGTCTGCCCGCGGAAAATTACGCGATCAAGACGGGTATTCACCCCAAGGATTCCACGGAAAAAAATATCGAAACGATGGAACGTCAGCTTCGCAATATGGGCGCTATGTTCGATTGGAGCGCGGAAATCAAAACGTGCGAGGAAAATTATTATAAATGGACGCAATGGCTGTTCTTACAGCTTTACAAAAAAGGACTTGCGTATCGTAAAGAGGCGCTCGTGAACTGGTGTCCCTCGTGCGAAACGGTGCTTGCCAACGAGCAAGTCGTAGACGGAAAATGCGAGCGTTGCTCCTCCGTCGTGCTCCGCAAGGATATGACGCAATGGTTCTTCAAGATCACCGATTACGCGGAAGAGCTCCTTACCGACCTCGACACCATCGACTGGCCGGAAAAGACGAAATTGATGCAGAAAAACTGGATCGGACGTTCGACGGGCTGCGAAATTCATTTCGAGTGTGAAACGGGGGATACGATCACCGTATTTACCACCCGTCCCGACACCTTATTCGGCGTGAACTATGTAGTACTTGCGCCCGAACATCCGCTCGTGGACAAGCTCAAAGCCGCGCACCCCGAAAACGCCGACGCGATCGACGCGTACGTGCGCTATGCGGCGGAGGCAAACGATATAGACAGACTTTCCACCGCGCGTGAAAAGACGGGCGTGTTTACGGGCGCGTACGCCATTCATCCGCTCACGGGAAAACAAGTACCCATTTATCTTGCGGACTACGTTTTGTATTCTTACGGTACGGGCGCGGTCATGGCGGTTGCCGCGCACGACGAACGCGACTACGCTTTCGCAACCAAATACGGTCTGCCCATCACGCAGGTCATTCAGAAAGTAGGCGGAGAAACGATCCTGCCCTATTGCGAGGACGGTATCCTCGTCAACAGCGGTGAATTCGACGGTCTTTCGGGCGAGGAGGCGCGCGACGCGATCGCCGTACACCTCACCAAGATCGGCAAAGGCGGCAAAAAGATCAATTACAGACTCCGCGACTGGTCGGTATCCCGTCAACGTTACTGGGGCGCGCCGATCCCTATGATCCATTGTGAAAAGTGCGGCGTCGTACCCGTACCCGAAAAGGATTTGCCCGTCAAGCTCCCCTACGACGTGGAATTCCGTCCCACGGGGAAATCTCCGCTCGCCTCACACGAGGGCTTTATGAACTGTACCTGTCCCGAATGCGGCGGCAAAGCGCAACGCGATCCCGACACCCTCGATACGTTCGTATGTTCGAGTTGGTATTACCTGCGCTATGCGGACGCGCACAATGAAAAGCAGGCGTTCTCCACGGACGTTGCAAATAAAATGTTGCCCGTTGACGTATACGTAGGCGGTTCGGAGCACGCTTGTATGCACCTCCTCTATGCGCGTTTCATCACCAAAGCATTGCGCGATATGGGGTATATCGATTTCAGCGAACCGTTCAAGCGGCTCGTACACCAAGGTATTATTTTGGGCCCCGACGGCAACCGTATGTCCAAATCGCACGGCAACGTTATCTCCCCCGACACATATATCGACGAGTACGGCTCGGATATTTTCCGTCTGTACTTAATGTTCGGTTTCAGTTACACCGAGGGCGGGCCTTGGAACGACGACGGCATCAAATCCATCGCAAGATTTATCGAACGTGTGGAACGTATCGTACGCAAATCGCAGGAAGAAACGAACGGCGGACGTACGGAAAAAGGCGCGGCGGAAAAGGAACTCGACTACGTCAAAAATCACACGATCAAGAGTATTACGCGCGACGTCGAGGCGTTCTCGTTCAACACGTCGATCGCGCGTATTATGGAATATGTGAACGCGCTCCAAAAATACGATGCGGAAAATGCGGAAAAGAACGTGGCTTTCTATAAAACGTGCGTAGAAGATCTTATTCGTATGCTCGCGCCGTTTGCCCCCCATTTCTCGGAAGAGCTTTGGGAAATTTGCGGCAATAAAGACTCGGTGTTCCTCGAAGAATACCCCCTCGTCAACGAGCAAGCGCTTATCAAGGACGAAACGGAATACGCCATCCAAGTCAACAGCAAGATCAAAGCGAAAATATTGATCGCGCAAGGACTTTCGGACGAAGAGATCCAAGCGGTCGTTTGCGCGAACCCCGAAATCGCGGCGCAGATCGAGGGTAAATCGATCAAAAAATGTATCGTCGTGAAAAATCGCTTAGTGAATTTGATCGTCGGCTAAAAACAATAAAATTAAAAAACGGGTTGAACGTCTGAAGTGAACCCCAAAGTTTAGACAAAAAATATTAAATTTGCGAATGAGTTCTGTATTGTACAGGGCTCATTCCTTTTAGTTTGAGAGAAATTCTCTCGTTGTTGTAATACCAAAGGTATTCTTCCAAAGTACGGATGAA
>JAFTPZ010000059.1 GCA_017463025.1 Clostridia bacterium | reverse complement strand
GTATTTTTTGAATGTTTGTCCCTTTTTTGCCTTAAAAATTTGCACCTCCAAAAGTTTGACTAACTTTTGGGGTGCATATCAAACTTCCGACCTCTTTTTTGTTAGAATTTTTCTTGAATATACAAGCGGAAGAACGCCGTGCACTCGTCCAACCAACGGGGTATACGTTTCAACCACTCCTTATCCGCGTTCGGCATATTGATTTCCTTGTTTCCTGCGGAAAGTCCGTGCGAGCCCTTGGGATAGATATGTAATTCGTAAGGCACGTTATTTTGCGCAAGCGCCAAAGCATAGCGCAAAGCGTTGTCGGCAGGCACAGCGCCGTCCGTTGCCGTCGCCCAAAGGAACGCGGGCGGCGTGTTTTCCGTTACCGCCTCGTTTAAGTTCAGCGTTTTCAAAAGCTCCGCTTGCGCCTCTTCCGAATACCCGTCGAGCAGATTGACAAACGAGCCTTGATGACCGTGTATTTTGGAAATAACGGGATAGCAAAGCCCCACCGCCGTAGGCTTACAATCAAGCGGCTTCCCTGCCTTTTCGGGAACGGACGCATATTCGATCGCAAGATTTCCCACGAGGTGTCCGCCTGCCGAAAAGCCGATCGCGAACACTTCGTCCTTATTCACGCAAAGCTCGCCTGAATGTTTTTTTACGTAATCCACAGCCGCAGAAAGTTCCAAAAGCTGTTCGGGATAACGCACGTTATTCTGCGCGCCCGTACGGTAATCAAGAATGAACGTATGGAAACCGCGCGCCAAAAATTCAAACGCGATCGGCTCTGCCTCGCGCTTGCTTGTATAAGCATAACCGCCCCCAGGGACGACGATGAGCGCAGGACGCTTCCACTCCACTTCCGCGTCGAAAGGTCGATCTGCCACAAGACAGGTAAGCGTGCCGCCCTGTAAGCCGTATTCCGCTTTCAAATCCACCACGTAATTTTTCATAATTCTTTCTCCTTAAACACTATTCAGTTGAAAAATTCACGATAGATCGCGCGGATACATTCCTCGCATTTGTCGTTGTCAACGCCTACGATAATATTCAGCTCGCTCGAACCCTGATCGATCATAATCACGTTAATATTCGCCTCTGCGAGCGCCTTAAAAAGGCGCGCGGACGTACCGATATTGTTTGCCATACCGTGTCCTACCGTCGCCACGAGCGCGATATTTTCGTGCGTGTATATCTTATCGGGATTTACCGCCTCTTTCATTTCCTCGATCAATGTTTCCAGCATACCGTTTTTTAAGTACGCGTTATCGAGCACGAGGGACATCGTATCGATACCCGAGGGAAGATGCTCAAACGAAATACCGTGTTTTTGGATCACGGCAAGCACCCTACCGACGAAACCGACCTCGCTGTTCATCATAGATTTTTCTATGGAAATAACGGTGAAATCTTTTTTACCTGCAATACCCGTAACGATATATTCTTTGGGATCGCGCGTGAACGTTTTGACGATATACGTACCTGCGTCCTCGGGGCGGAAAGTATTCGCAATACGAATGGGAATACCTGCGCTGCGCACGGGGAAGATCGATTCGCTATGTAACACGTTCGCGCCCATATACGAAAGCTCGCGAAGTTCTTGATAGGTAAGCTCCTCAATGCATTTGGGCGAACGCACAATCCTCGGATCGCACGCATAAAAACCGCTTACGTCCGTCCAATTCTCGTAAAGCGACGCCATGATCGCCCTTGCTACGATCGAGCCGGAAATATCTCCGCCGCCGCGCGAAAACGTTTTCACCTTACCGTCCACGCCCAAGCCGTAAAACCCAGGGACGACGGCTTTGGGATAGTTTGCA
Organism: Clostridia bacterium; assembly: GCA_017463025.1. Lineage (GTDB taxonomy): Bacteria > Bacillota > Clostridia > Christensenellales > Borkfalkiaceae > Scatosoma. The sequence continues at coordinate 1,454 of JAFTPZ010000059.1, read as the reverse complement.
AGAACGCTTGCCGCAATATCGAATGAATGATTATCCAACGCGCCGTGTTCGTCGAAACGAATGAGCTCGGTTGCGTCTACGAACGGAACGCCCAGCACCGCCGCCATGATCTTACCTGCGAGATATTCGCCGCGCGAGGCGCAATAATCCCTGCCTGCGCCGCTTAAAATTTCGGCGCGGATTTTATCGAGCTCTTCGGACATACGTACGTCTTTGCCGATACCCTTTTCGATATTGAAAAAACGAACGCGGATCTTTTCAAACGTATTTTCAAACGCCGCAAGCTCTCCCGTTTCGTATTCGTCCGAACATTTATAAAGCAAATCGGTAACTTTGATATCGTCGCTGAAACGTTTCCCAGGGGCGGATACGACCACGTATCTGCGTTCGGGATCGGCTTTCACGATCTTCGCCGCCGTTAAAATGATATTGCCGTCCGCCATCGACGTACCGCCGAATTTGCAAACTTTAACTCCCATAAAAACTCCTTTTGCGGAAAGGCGCGTTATTCGCTCCGCGAAATGGTAAAACTCTCTTCTCTTCCCCTTAAATATTCAATAAGATAACGACGAACACGGCGATCAAAAGAGATATCGCTTTGATCCAAAATTTGGAAACGAACACGTTTTTCAAAAAGTTTACGAATTTCATCTCAAATTACCTCCGCGTTTTTTATCCGTCAACGGCATTTCCTGCCAGTAATAATCTTTGAGCGCGTCAAGCAGCATATCGTAATCGGCGTATCGCGTAACGTTGCCCTGCTTAATTACGGAAATAATACCCGTTTCCTCCGAAACCACCAACGAAATAACGTTCGCTACCTCCGTGATACCGATACCTGCGCGGTGGCGCGTGCCGTATTCTTTGGGATAGCTCGTTTTTTGCGTGAGCGGCAAGAAACAGCCTGCCGCTTGAATTTTATGTCCGTGAATGATCATAGCCCCGTCGTGCAAAGGCGCTTTCGGGAAGAAAATACCCTCGATCAGTTGCGTGGATATTTCCGCGTCGATCTCCACGCCGCTTTGTAATACTTGCTTGGGCAAACTGCCTTTGGAGAGTACGATCAGCGCGCCGACGTTATTTTTCGACATATTTTGCAACGCCTTGATCACGTTATTGATACAACGCTCGGTGTCCGCCTGCGGACGGAGCTCCGTCGTACCGACGCCGTGTTTTTCCACCGTTTCTTTCACGGAATGAACGTCCCAAAGGCTCTTTTTCACTTCCACGTTAAACAGAATGAGCATAAACGCCGAAACCAAGATCACGAAGAAGAGGAAGAATTCCCTATCCACGAGCGTTTCCGCAAACACGTGCAGACAGCCGCCGCCTACGATGAGTACCCAATAAAGCAACATAAGCTTGGTTGCGTCGTTCTCTCGAAGAACTTTCGACACGTAAAAGATCAACGCGAAAAAACAAAGCATTTCCACCGCGTAGATCACTTGGAAATT
>JAFTPZ010000058.1 GCA_017463025.1 Clostridia bacterium | reverse complement strand
TTGAAATGGAATACGTAGGCGAGGACGGCGGCAAACACCGCCCGATCATGGTGCACCGCGTGGTGTTCGGTTCGATCGAAAGATTTATCGGTATACTGATCGAGCATTTTGCAGGCAAATTCCCCGTATGGCTTTCGCCCGTGCAGGTAAAGGTGTTGCCGATCACGGACAGACAGGAGGCATATGCGAAAGAACTTTGCGCAAAGATGAAAGAGGCAGGTATTCGCGTGGAAGTGGACGATCGTAGCGAAAAGATCGGCTATAAGATCCGCGAGGCGCAAATGGAGAAAGTGCCGTATATGCTCGTCGTGGGCGAAAAAGAAGCGGAGGCAGGTCAGGTTGCCGTTCGTCGCAGAGATAAAGGAGATATGGGCGCGGTAAGCGTGGACGAATTTATCGCCACCGTGAAAAAAGATATTGAAGAAAAAATTGTGTTTTAACAAAATTAAAATTTTTTTCGGAAAATATTAAAAAATCGCTTGACAGAACGGTTTGCTTTGTGTTATGATATGTAGGCTAAGCAGAAGCGAACCTTCTCGCCGTGCGGTTATGATCGGTACGGCTCGATAATTTTTCTACCGCGGAAAAGCGGAGATCATTATGCGAAAAAGGGTTGCTTGTGCAAAGGCGACCCTTTAATTTTTGCGTGAGGTATACGACCATAAAAGACCAGCATCAGATCAACGAAAATATTCGAGACAGAGAAATCAGAGTAATTTCCGCAAGCGGCGAACAGCTCGGCATTATGAGCGCGTCGGCTGCGCTCCGTATCGCCGAAGAGGAAAATCTCGACCTCGTGAAAATTTCTCCCAACGCCGTTCCGCCCGTATGCAAGATCATGAACTACGGTAAGTTCAAATTCGAACAGGCAAAGCGTGAAAAGGAAAACCGCAACAATCAGAAGATCGTGGAACTCAAAGAAATCTATCTTTCCATGACGATCGACGTGGGCGATCTTAACGTGAAAGCGAAAAAGACGATCGAAATGCTCGGCGACGGAAACAAAGTCAAGGTTTCTATCCGTATGCGCGGCAGACAGCAAGCGCACGCGTCGATGGGTGTGGACGTAATGCGTCGGTTTTTCGATATGCTCGGCGGTAAAGCGGTGATGGATAAAGAACCCAAGACCGAGGGCAGAAATATTTTAATGATCTTATCTCCTGCAAAATAAGGGGAAAGACTTTCCAAAGCGGACAAGCCTAAAAGGCTCGTTAATAAAAATAAGTAAATAAATTCGGAGGATAAAAATATGCCTAAACAGAAAACTCATAGCAGCACGAAAAAGCGTTTCTGGCTCACCGGCACGGGTAAAGTAAACAGAGCCCACGGCGGTAAGAACCATAAAGCGGAAACCAAGAACAGAAAGAGAAAGAGAAACCTGCGCCAGACTACGCTCGTTTCCTCTACCCAAGAGAGCACCGTGAAAAACATGATGCCCTACAAAGACTAATAAAGGAGATAAACGAATATGCGTATTAAAAGAGCAGTAAACGCCGTTAAGAAGCGTAGAAAAATTTTGAAGCTTGCCAAAGGCTACTTCGGCAACAAGAGCAAATCGTACAGAATCGCAAGAGAAGCGGTTATGAAATCGCTGAACTATTCGTACATTGGAAGAAGAAGAAGAAAGAGAGATTTCCGTCGTCTTTGGATCGCGAGAATCAACGCGGCGGCGAGAATCAACGGTATTTCTTACAGCAAATTCATGCACGGTCTTTCCGTTGCGGGTATCACCCTCAACAGAAAGGTGCTTGCCGACCTCGCGGTAAACGACGCGCCTGCGTTCGCGCAACTCGTTGAGAAAGCGAAAGCCGCGCTTTAATCGAAAACGAAAGCCTTTTGACGAAAAAGGCTTTTTCGTTATTTTATCCGAAAATGATTTTGACTTCTAAAAACAATCCCCTCGTCAAAGAAACGGCGTCTTTGAAAGAGAAAAAGGGCAGAAAAGAGCTTTCCCTGTTTCTCGTGGAGGGCGCGAAAATGGCAAGGGAATGCCAAAAAAGCGATTGTAAGATAGACCGCGTGTTCGTGGCGGAAAGCTATCGCGGCGATACCGACTTTTTAACGGGCTTGGAAGATAAAACCGCGTGGGTGAGCGACGATATCATGCGCTATCTATGCGACGAAAAAACGCCGCAGGGCGTACTTTGTCGGGTGGAAATACCCGATCGCGTTTTGCAAGCGCCAAAGGCAAGCTGTCTGTTCCTCGACGGCGTATCCGATCCCAAGAACGTCGGCGCGATCGTCCGAACGGCAAACGCCGCAGGGTATGAGGAGATATATCTCACGAAAACCTGCGCCGATCCGTACGCGCCAAAAAGCGTGCGCGCGAGTATGAGCGGCGTGTTTTTCACAAAGCTGTATATCGCTGAACGCGAGGAGATTTTGAGCGTACTTAACGGCGTGCCCTTGATTGTGGCGGATATGCAGGGCGAAAATGCGTTTACGTTCACGCCTCCCGATAAATTCGCGCTCGCGATCGGAAACGAGGCGAACGGTATTTCGGAAGAAACGGAAAGGGCGGCGAGCCGTACCGTAAAAATTCCCATGGCGGCAACGCAAGAGAGTTTGAACGCGGCGGTTTCGGCAGGGATACTTATGTATCTGCTGAAAAAAACTTCATTTACGGAATCATTCAAATAAAAAAAGGAGTATATAATATGTCAGGACATAGCAAATGGCACAACATACAGGCAAAGAAAGGCAAAGCCGACGCGGCGAAAGGTAGAATTTTCACCAAGCTCGGCAGAGAGATCGCGGTTGCGGCAAAAAGCAATCCCAACCCCGAAACGAACAGTAAGCTTGCGGATATTATCGCCAAAGCAAAAGCGGCGAATATGCCCAACGATAACATTCAACGCAGTATAAAAAAGGCGTCGGGCGAAATGAGCGGCGCAGACTATAAGGAACTCACCTACGAAGGCTACGGCGTGGCTGGCTCGGCTGTTATTATCACGACGCTTACGGATAATATCAACCGTACCGCAGGCGACGTGCGCGCGATCTTGGGTAAACATGGCGGTCAGCTCGGTCAGAACGGTTGCGTTTCGTATAACTTCGATAATAAGGGATATATCGTTGTGGAAAGAACGGTGGAGCTCGACGAGGATACGATGACGGAATACGCCCTTGAAGCAGGCGCGGACGACGTGATCACGAGCGACGACGTGTACGAGATATTTACGTCCCCCGAAACGTTCTCGGACGTACGCAAATACTTGGAGGATAAAAACGCAGAGCTTATGGCGGCAGCGCCGAAAGGCAGAAGAAACGAGGAAGAAGAACCGAAGATCAGATTCGTACAGGCAGAAGTTGCGATGATTCCGCAAAATCGAATCGAGTTGCCTGCGGATAAGGTGGAAACGTTCTTAAAAATGATCGACGCGCTTGAAGATCACGACGACGTGCAAAACGTATATCACAACGTAGATCTTCCCGACGAAGAATAAAACTTTTTATAAACAAACGGGAAATTCATTTGACAGAATTTCCCGTTTATGGTAGAATGATACTAATTGAATAACAAATACGTATAAGGAGAAAACGTATGAAAGAATATTGCGAATCCAAAGAATCCGTTTTAAGCGCGCTTGGCGTGTCGCAAACGGAAGGGTTGTCCGTATCGGAGGCGGAAAAACGTCTTGCGGAGAACGGCAAAAACAAGCTTGTGGAAGCGAAGAAAAAATCGCTTATCCGCAGATTTTTGGAACAGCTTGCCGATCCGATGATCATCATTTTGCTCGTCGCGGCGGCGATCAGCGGCGCGTTGGCGATCTTTGAACAAGAATTCCCCACCGACGTTATCATCATTCTGGCCGTCGTTCTCATTAACGCGGTGCTCGGCGTGTTCCAAGAAAGTAAGGCTGAAAAGGCGATCGAGGCGTTACAACAAATGTCCGCCGCCACATCCAAGGTCCTGCGCGACGATAAAGTATGCGTCGTACACAGCGAAGACCTCGTAGTAGGCGACGTCGTATTGCTTGAAGCGGGCGACGCAGTTCCTGCCGACGGACGTATTTTAGAGAGCGCGAGCTTAAAAATCGAAGAGGCGGCGCTCACGGGTGAATCCGTGCCCGTTGAAAAGATCGTGGAAGCGATCTCCATTTCCGCGGACGCAAAAGACGTACCCCTCGGCGATCGTAAAAATATGGTCTATATGGGCAGTACCGTGGTGTACGGACGCGGCGTGGCGGTAGTTACCGCGACGGGTATGGATACCGAAATGGGCAAGATCGCAGGCGCGCTTGCGCAGGCGGAAGAGGGTAAAACGCCTTTGCAGATCAAACTCGGTCAGCTTTCGAAGATCCTCACGTGGCTCGTGCTCGGCATCAGCTTGATCGTGTTCGACGTACAGCTGGTCCGTCATATCACCGATCTTCAATTCGAGTTCGTGCTCGATTCGTTTATGATCGCGGTATCGCTTGCGGTTGCGGCGATCCCCGAAGGTCTTGCGGCAGTCGTAACCGTCGTGCTTTCGATCGGCGTTACGAATATGTCCAAGCGCAACGCGATCATTCGTAAGCTTACGGCAGTAGAAACGCTCGGTTGCGCGCAGATCATTTGTTCGGATAAAACGGGTACGCTTACCCAGAACAAGATGACGGTCGTAGACAGTTTCTGTGAGGACGAAAAACGCGTGGCGGCGGCGATGGCGCTTTGCTCGGACGCGGAGCTCAATGCAGACGGTACGATCTCTGGCGAACCCACCGAAGCGGCGCTCGTTGCTTGGGCGAATAAGGTGGAACTCCCTAAATACGAACTGAAAAACACCCTTCCGAGAGTAGGCGAACTTCCTTTCGACTCCGGTCGTAAGATGATGTCCACTTGGCATAAAACGGAAGAAAGCTACGTGCAGTATACGAAAGGCGCGCCCGACGTCGTGATCGATCGTTGCAAGTTCTATCTCAAAGACGGTAAACCCGTTCCTATGACGGAAGAATACCGCGCAGAGATCCTTGCCGCGAATAAGGCGATGGCGGATAAAGCGCTCCGCGTGCTTGCTTGTGCGGAAAGAGAATGGAAAGAACTTCCCGAAAAGTACGATTCCGACGTACAGGAAACGGAGCTTTGTTTCACGGGGCTTTGCGGCATGATCGATCCCGTGCGCCCCGAAGTAAAAGACGCTATCGCGCAATGCCGCGAGGCGGGTATTCGTCCCATTATGATCACGGGCGACCATATCGATACGGCGATCGCGATCGCGAAAGAGCTCGGCATTCTCACCGACGGCGTTCGCGCGGTTACAGGTGCGCAGATCAATGAAATGGACGACGAAACGTTTGAGAAAGAGTTTATGACGATCGGCGTTTACGCTCGCGTACAACCCGAACATAAGACGCGTATCGTCAACGCTTGGAAGAAAGCAGGTTACGTTACGGCTATGACGGGCGACGGCGTGAACGACGCGCCCTCGATCAAGTCGGCGGATATCGGCGTAGGTATGGGTATCACGGGTACGGACGTTACGAAGAACGTAGCGGATATGGTACTTGCGGACGACAACTTCGCGACCATCGTCGGCGCGGTAGAGGAGGGACGTCGTATTTACGATAATATCCGTAAGGCGATCCAGTTCCTGCTCGCATCGAATATGAGTGAGGTCATCTCGATCTTCGTGGCAACTTTGATCGGTTTCACCATTTTGAAACCCGTGCATTTGCTTTGGATCAACCTCGTAACCGACTGTTTCCCTGCGCTTGCGCTCGGAACAGAAAAAGCGGAAGCAAGCGTTATGAAACGCAAACCCCGTAATTCGAAAGCAGGCATTTTTGCCGACGGTATGGGCGTAGACGTATTGTATCAAGGTATTTTGGTATCGATCTTAACGTTGTTCTCGTACTTCCTCGGTCATTTCCTTGAAACGGGTACTTGGACGATCGAAGACAGCGCGCACGGTATGACGATGGCGTTCCTTACGATGTCAATGGCGGAAATCTTCCACAGTTTCAATATGCGCTCGCAACGCGGCTCGTTGTTTGGAATGAAAACGAACAATAAGATGCTGTTGTTTGCCGGTTTGGGTTCGCTTTTGGCTACCACGGTCGTTTGCGAAGTATCCTTCCTTGCGAACGCGTTCGGCTTTGCACCCGTAGATTTTGTGGAATATATCTGCGCGATCGGTCTTGGTCTGTTGGTAATTCCTATCGTCGAACTCGTCAAATTCGTACAGAGAAAAACGGCGAAAAACAAATAATTGAAAACCAAGTTAAAAAAGCGTTCCCAACACAGGGAACGCTTTTTTCTGCTTTACTCTTTATATTGATTGAATTTTTTTAGCAATAAATTACCGACCTGCTTGGCGTAGACGAGCATAGCGGCATACAATTCTTTGTCAAGAAAATCGTAGGAATGTATGATCTCCATTTCCAAATCTCCGTCAAAGCCGTATTCCGCAAGGGCTTTGATAATATTATCCCAGTTATGGTTGCCCAAATAGGGTATCCAGTGCCGATCGAGTTTTCCGTCCGTATCGTGCAGATGTACGCATTGCATAACCCCTTTTTTCATTCCGCTGATAAAAGATTCGGGCGGCGTTCCCGTAATAGCGGCGTGTCCTACGTCCACGCAAGCGCAAAAATACGGCGAGTTCAGCATTTCCACGAAATTACAAAGCTTATACGGCGTCCAGAATACGGAATTGACAAGGTTTTCGACGGCTATTTTTACGCCATACTTTTCCGCGTAGGGTAAAAAGGACTGATAGTATTCTAAATTGTACTGTAAAAAATCGACTTCAAACGGCACTGCGATTGCGTGTATAACGATAATCTTTGCGCCGAGGATTGCGCTACATTCTATCGCCCTTACTATATCCCTGTACGTTCTTTCGCTTTCGTCGATTTTTTTACCGTACTTGAATTCGAACGGGGCGTGTGTCTGATAACAGGTTAATCCCAAGTTGTCCATCAATTTCTTCGTTGCTAAACAGTTTTCCTTGTAATTTTCGCCAAGTCTGTATTCTTCTCCTTCCCACGTATTGAAAGAGTAATCGATCATAGTAAAGCCTGCGTTTTTTATCATTTTCAGGGCAGTTTCTTCCCCGAAAGCTTTTCGGATAGGTCCGTGAACTATACTTATTTGCATTGTCTTATTCTCCTTTTAATTCAATATTTCAATAAATTTTTTTGCGAGCTCGGTAATTTTATCAAACTCACCGTTTTGTATCCATTCCTTATTGACGAGCGAGCCGCCCACGCCAACACCGCACGCGCCTGCTTGGATAAATTCTTTTGCGTTATTCACGTTTACGCCGCCGACCGCCAAAAATTTAATATGGGAAAGGGGAGCTTTGAGCGCTTTTATGTATTGCGCCGAGCTGCAAGGAAAAACCTTTATAAAATCCGCGCCTGCATTGTGCGCCGTTTTTGCCTCGCTTGCCGTATACGCCCCTGGCAAAGATACCATTCCCTTTCTTACCGTTTCCCGAATAACGCTTGCGTCGGTGTCGGGAGAAACGATATATTCCGCGCCTGCGTCGTAAGCGATATTTACCTGTTCTGCCGTAATGACCGTTCCTGCGCCCACGCACATTTTACCCGAAGTTTCCTGCTTGATGCGACGAATGGCGTTCGCCGTATTTTGAAAGCTTTCGGGGTGTGATTGATCGAAGGTTACTTCCACGAGTTTGATTCCGCCCTCATAAAGCGCTTTTGCGACCTTTACCGCCTGTTCGGGCTCTACGCCCCGAATAATGGCTATGATCTTTTCTTTTTCAATGATTTTTATAACGTCTGCTCTCATTTTTATACTCCTTTTACCATTCCGCGATACTACCGTCTTTATGTCGCCATACGGGATTTTTCCAATGGTGGGGAGTTTTGTTTTCTTCTTCGATCAGCGCTTTGTTTACCTCCACGCCAAGTCCGCTCTTTTTCGGGAAGTTCACGTAACCGTCGGTGAATTTGAAATCCTCGCCGTTTTTCACGTAATCGAGAACGGATTTTCCAACGTTATAGTGAATACCGATACTCTGTTCCTGTATAAACGCGTTATAGCTTACGGCGTCAACCTGTAAACAGGCGGATAAAGCGATCGGGCCCAACGGACAATGGGGTGCCAGCGCTACGTCGTAAGCCTCCGCCATCGCGGCGATCTTTCTGACCTCCGTGATACCGCCCGCGTGTGATAAATCGGGCTGGATAATGCTTACGCCGCCGGCGGAAAGCAGACGCTTGAAATCGTACTTGGAAAACAGTCTTTCGCCCGTAGCGATAGGGATTGCGGTCGTTCTTGCGATTTCCGCAAACTCTTCCATATGCTCGCACAATACCGGTTCTTCCAAAAACATAGGGGAGAACTCCTCTAATTTTTTGGCAAGGATCTTTGCCATAGGTTTATGTACTCTACCGTGAAAATCGATGGCAATACCGAAATATTTGCCACAAGCCTCCCGAATGGACGCAACGCGCTCTAAAACGGCGTCGATCTTGTCGTAGCTGTCCACGATCTGCAATTCCTCCGTTGCGTTCATTTTTACGGCGGAAAAACCTTCTTCCTGCTTTTGTTTTGCGGCGGCGGCAACGTCGCTCGGTCTGTCTCCGCCAACCCAACTGTATACCTTGATCTTATCACGGCATGCGCCGCCTAACAATTCGTATACGGGCACGCCGAGTTTTTTACCTTTAATATCCCATAACGCTTGATCGATGCCGGCGATGGCGCTCATAACGATAGGGCCGCCGCGATAAAATGCGGCTCGGTATAAAAGATTCCAGATGTCCTCGATTTTGCAGGGATCTTTGCCGATCAGGTATTCTTCCATTTCCTGTACGCAGGCTTGGACGGTCGCCGCCTTGCCTTCGATGACTGCCTCACCCCAACCGCTTACGCCCTCGTCGGTCAGGACTTCTACCATACACCATCTCGGTCGCACTAAAAAAGTGTTGATTTTTTTGATTTGCATTGTTTTTACCTTCCTTATATTTATATTTACGGAAAAAATTCCCGCATTCTTGCCAAATTGTATTCGCCGTTGTTTTTCAGTAAATAGATGGCTTCTTTCGCGTTACGTGCGTATAAGCAATCGGCGATTTTTGTGTGTAGTTCCAAAGCATATTCTCTGCTCCCGTGGATTCTGTTCATTGCTTTCAAACATAACATAATTTGTGCGTTGCATTGTTCCGCTATCTTCACGTACATTTGATTGTGAGAACAGCAGAGGATTGCAAGGTGAAAATCGTAATCAGCCCGATCGAACGCGTCGTCATCGTCGCGAACGGCTTCCATAATTTTTGCGTGGGCTTTTACTCTTTCCAGCTCCGCTTCGTCGGCGTTCTCGACGGCAGAAACAATAGCGCTACATTCAATGCTCGCGCGTAATTCCATAATATCCTTAAAGGTAGTATAGTCGAGCTCGGAAAAATACTCGGTATTGCCACGCTCAAAGTTTTGCCGATTGGCCACGAACGAGCCTTTTCCGTGATAGGTAACGATAAGTCTTTCTTCGCGCAGACGTTGCAAAGCTTCGCGAACGACCACGCGACTGACGCTCAACGATCGGGATAACTGATTTTCCGACGGAATGGGAGCACCCTCTTTTAGATTTTTCGATAAAATATCCGCTTTAATACGTTCGTATGCCTCGTCAGCCAAAGTAAATTTTTGTATTTTACTGATCATTGTTTGCTCCTGCTTATTCAACTTGTATATTTATTATACAACTTATGCGATTGCTTGTCAATCATCTGACGTTTGAAAAATGCGAAAAATGTCAAAAAAGGTAAAAACGGGGGTACCGTGTCCGCGTTGAAATTTCAAAATCGGGAAAAAGTAGAAATTTATCGGATATTTTTTTCTGAAAACTCTTGACCGATTGCGCAAGATATGTTATAATGATACTTGATAAAGCAAAGCGTCGTACTCTTTTGAAGATAAGTAGAGAGGGACGACGGATGCACTTGAACGAAATCGAGGCGTGAAATGGCGGATAAGAAACAATTAGAAACATCGAAAATCGACGCGTTATACAGTTGGATTTCCTACGATCTACAAAAGCTGAAAGGCGAGCTGCTTAAAGAGATGAACTATTCATCCGTGCAGGTCGGCTCTCTTTATCAAGCCCTTCAAACGGATAAAGATAAGTCCTCGCAGACGATTTCGCAAGAAATACGTTATAGCTATAAGCAAAATCAAACGATTTACGACGGTTTGTCGGCAATGATCGACGACGCCGCAAAAAACGTTTTGCAAAAGTTGGAATTGCTCGAACAAACGGTTACGGGTACGCTTGTGGATCAGGTCAAAGAACAGGTATCCGCAGTTATGCCGCAACTGGAAGAAGCGGTCAACGAGATCAAATACAGCTTTATGCAGCATCAGGCGATCTACGACGGACTGACCGCGCTCATTTCGGGCGAGGTAGTTACGAAGCTTGACGACGCGCAAGCGAAGCTCGCGATTTTGGAACAGCTCGATAGCGCGATCGCGGAAGTGAACGCAAGGGTTGCCGAAGGTATCGCATTGTTCGAGGACGCCGATTATAAAGCGGTGATCGAATCGGTTGCGGAAAAAACGGAAGAAAGCGTTGCGGAACACAGCCGTCAGGTGCTTGACGCCGTCGCGGCGATCCCCGTGGCGGAAAACGTGGATTATAACCGTATCGTGGACGAGGTAGGGGATAAAGTCCTTGAATTGCTCGGTGAAGTCGGACTTGGCGAACAACCCGTTCTTGCGACCGAACCTGCGCCCGTTGCCGAGGAAAAACCGATCGAGCCCGTTCCAGTGGAGATCGATTACGATAAGATCGTATACGGCACGGCGGAAAAGGTTGTGGAATCGATCCCTTATCCCGAAAAGGTAAATTATCGTATTATCGACGAGAGCATTGCCAAGGCTTTGGAAAAAGTCAACGTGCAAGCAAGCGTAGAAGAAGACGCGATCACGGCGGCGGTCAATAAAGCGATCGAAAAGGCGGTTGCGGCGCTCGATATCGACGCGATCGCAAGCGCGGTAGCGGCGAAACTTGAAACGCCCACGCCGCAGCCGAGCGAGATCGATTACGATCTGCTTGCCGATAAAGTAGCGGACAAGTTATCCGCAAAATTCGAACAGATCGAGAAGATCGATTATGATAAAGTGAGCGAAGCGGCGTCCGTGGATTATGACCGTATCGCGCTCATCGTAGCGGATAAGTTGGATAAAAAGCCGTGCGAAGAGCCTACATACGAACTTGTCGTAGACGAAGAGGGCGTTCAGGCGATCGCGAAAAACGTTTCCGAAGAAATTTGCAAGCGTTGCGCTACTTGTGAAGCTGTTGCACCCACGCAAGCTCCCGTGGAAGAAGAAAAAGCAGAAGAACAAGCAGAAGCGCCCGTAGAAGAGATTGTAGAAGAACCGAAAGCGGAAGAGGTAAGCGAAGAGCTTGCAGTTGCGACAGAGCCCGTGTTGGACGAATTAAACGATCAGCTCGTGGACGCGGAAACGGGACTTGTGATTCGCTTGAAAAAGAGCTTTACCGCGAAAATGAAACAGAGCGACGAAAAAGTGAAAGCGTATTACAGCGATATCAAAAACGGACTTACTTCGTATAAGAAGATCAATTCGAATATCAGCTGGCACGGCGACAGATTCAATTACGGTCGCGATACGGTTGCAAAAATGAATATCTGCGGTAAAACGCTTTGTTTCTATCTTGCGCTCGATCCCGAAGACCCCGAATATAAAACGACCGTATATCATCAAAAGAACGTGGGCGGTCAGAAAGCGTATGAAAGCACGCCGTTTATGGTAAAAATCAAGAGCGACGCGGCGGCAAAGAAAGCGCTCCGTCTGGTGGGATATCTTGCGGACAAACTCGGAACGACAAAGGAAGAAAATTTCGAAACGGTGAATTACGCGGAAGAATTTGCGTATGAAACGACGAAACAGTTGTTTGACGCAGGATATATCAAAGCGACGAAAGAAAAGAAAGTGGAGCTTGACTTTTAATTGTAAAACACATACGAATAATGATAAAAGAGAGCTGATAATTCCGTAATTTTCGGCTCTCTGTTTTATGAGCGGAGGGTATCCGCCAAGGAGAAAGACAAAAAGGTGAACGAAAAAAGGAAAGACGTAAAAACACGCAACGCGGACAAGCCCGTTGCAGGCAAAAGAGTTTCTACGAAAGCAAAGAAAAATCCTACGGGTACGGCGTTTGATTTAAGCACCGCGCCCTATTATGCTACGCCCGAAAAAAAAGAGGAGCGCGTCGACGTTTGGAAAAAGGTAGAACCGTCCAAAAGACTTCGTAATCCCAAAGGGTTGCAAGTAGCGAAATCGGGTAAAAAGAAAAAGCCCGTAAAGATCGTATTTTTAGGGGGCGTAGGCGAGATCGGAAAGAATATGACCGCCCTCGAATACGGCAACGATATCATTGTGATCGACGCAGGACTGACTTTCCCCAACGGAGAAGATATGCCAGGGATCGATTCGGTCGTGCCCGATATCACGTATTTAACGCAGAATAAAGAAAAGATACGCGGCGTGATCCTCACGCACGGCCATGAAGATCATATCGGCGGCGTGCCGTATCTGATGAAAGAGCTCGATCCCGACACGCCTATTTACGGCACGAAACTGACGTTAATGCTCACGGATAATAAATTGCAGGAGCACCGTATTCAAAACGTTTCGGAACGAGTTGTAGAGGCAGGCGATCGCGTGTCGCTCGGTGTGTTCGATGTAGAGTTTATCAACGTAAACCACTCGATCTCGGGCGCGTGCGCACTTGCGATCCGTACGCCCGTAGGCTTGATCTATCATAGCGGCGATTTCAAGATCGACCTCACGCCCGTAGCCGGCGAGCCGATCGATTTCAGAAGGATCACCGAGCTTGGGAACGAGGGCGTACTCTTGTATATGGGCGAATCGACGAATATCGAACGCCAAGGGTACACGATGAGCGAGGCGGTCGTAGGTACGACGCTCGATCACTTGTTCTCGGAAAATATAAACCGTAGGATCATTATCGCCACGTTTGCCTCCAACGTACACCGTTTGCAACAGATCATCGACCTTGCGGTGAAATACCGCAGAAAGGTAGCGCTTTCGGGGCGTAGTATGTTCAAAGTCGTGGACGCGGCGGTCAAGATCGGGGAGTTGAAAATACCCGAGGGTATACTCATCGATATCGAAAAGACGAAAAACCTGTTCGACGGCGAGCTGCTCATTCTTTCCACGGGTTCGCAGGGCGAGCCGATGAGCGCGCTTACGCGCATGGCGTCGGGCGATTTCAATAAAGTAACCCTTGGAGAAAACGACACGATCATTATTTCGGCAAACCCTATCCCTGGGAATGAGAAAATGATCTATCGCGTGATCAATAACCTTTATAAAAAAGGCGCGCAGGTCGTGTATGAAAGTCTGGAAAAGATCCACGTTTCGGGGCACGCCTGTCAGGAAGAGCATAAAATTATGCATTCATTGTTGAACCCGAAATTCTTTATCCCCGTGCACGGGGAATATCGGCACTTGAAACGCCACGCGCAGCTCGTACAATCGCTCGGTATGCCCGAACGCAATATTCTCATCACGGAGATCGGAAATTGCGTGGAGTTGACGGATACTTCCTTGAAACTTGGGGAAAACGTGCCGGCAGGTACTCGTTTGATCGACGGCGAGGGCTTTGAGGACTATGGCACGAGCGAGGTTATGAAAGACCGCTTGAAGATGTCCTCCGACGGTATTTTCTCGGTGGCGCTCGCAGTTACGGGCAACTACGTGGTAGGCGAACCCGTGGTGGAATCGCACGGCTTTATGTATACGGAAAACACAGGTTCGGAAGAGGAATTGAAAAATATCGTCGTCCGCGCGATGGAGGGCTACGACTACGAAAACGGTAATAAGCAGGAGCTTGCGGCGTACGTGCGTAAATCGCTGAAAAATTACTTTTATAAAACGACCAAACAATCTCCGCTCATTATCGTATCCGTTTTAGACGTTTAAGGGGCTGAAAAATACGCAAAGGAAAAAGAAATGCAATATACGGCTTCGCTCGTAAAATTGAATATAGACGAAAGCCTCGCCGCGCGTCGTGTGGACGCACTCTCGCGCGGTATTCCCGTTGCGGACGAGGAAACGTTGAATTTCCTGTTATTGACTTTGGAGGCGCGTCAACCCAAATCCATTTTGGAAATCGGCACGGCGATTGGGCTTTCGGGTGTGGCGATGCTGCAAGCCTGTCCAAACGCCAAACTTACAACGATAGAGCTGGAAGAAGAACGGTATTTGGAGGCGAAAGAAAATTTCGCTAAATTCGGCGTGGAAAATCGCGTAAACGCATATTTGGGCGACGCGGGCGAAATACTCTCTATGATGGACGGTCAATTCGATTTCGTATTTTTGGACGGTCCGAAGGCGCAATACGAAAAATATTTGTTCGATCTCAAACGCCTGATGAAAAAGGGCGCGTTGCTGTTTTCCGACGACGTATTGTTATACGGCTGGGTGAGCGGCGAACAGCCCACACCGCAAAAGCGCCGTTCGATCGTGGAGAAAATACGCTCGTATCTGACCACGCTCACAAACGATAACGATTTCCGTACGTCCGTATTAAATATAGGCGACGG
The DNA here is from genome assembly GCA_017463025.1 of Clostridia bacterium. GTDB lineage: Bacteria > Bacillota > Clostridia > Christensenellales > Borkfalkiaceae > Scatosoma. The sequence goes on along the minus strand of JAFTPZ010000058.1, from coordinate 31,186 downwards.
GGTGGCGCTGTCGGTGTATCACGGGGAGGGCACGAAAGCATGAAAACGGAACTTTTAGCGCCAGCCGGCAACTTTGAAAAATTAAAAACCGCGCTGTATTTCGGCGCGGACGCGGTGTATTTGGGCGGAAAAAATTTCTCTTTGCGCGCGTTTGCGGATAATTTCACGGGAGAAGAACTCGAAAGGGCGGTTGCGTTCGCCCATTCCCTGCAAAAAAAGGTGTACGTTACGGCGAATATCTACGCGCGAAACGCAGATTTTATCATGTTGGAAGAGTATTTCCGCTTTCTGGAAAAAATCAAGGCGGACGGGGTGATCGTCAGCGATTCGGGCGTGGCGTACGTTTGTAAAAAGGCGGCCCCGAGCTTACCGATACACCTTTCCACGCAGGCCAATACGACGAATAAATACGCGGTAAAATTCTGGCAGGAGCAGGGTATTTCCCGAACGATCTTGGCAAGGGAATTGCCGCTCAAAGACATTGCGGAAATACACGAGTTCGTGCCGGAAATGGAGCTGGAAGCGTTCGTGCACGGCGCAATGTGTATATCGTATAGCGGCAGATGTCTTTTGTCCGATTACCTCGACGGCAGATCGTCCAATCGCGGCGCGTGCGTGCAGTCTTGTCGTTGGCGGTACGAGGTACGCGCGCTCAACGCGACGAACGGAAAATCGGAATGGTTACCCATAGAGCAGGACGATAAAGGCGCGTATATCTTTAATAGCAAAGACCTGAATATGCTTGCCCGTTTGCAGGAAATGGAGAGGGCGGGTATCCGTTCGTTCAAGATAGAGGGCAGAATGAAAAGCGGGTATTACCTCGCTACGGTCATTAACGCGTATCGACGCGCGATGGACGGCGAAGAGTATGCGCTTTCCGAAAAAGAATTGCTCGCGGTCGCGCATCGCGACTATACGGAGGCTTATTTTGACGGCGCGAATAGCGAAACGGTCAATTACACGGACAGTCAATCGAAAGGCGAATATACGTATATTGCAGACGTGATTTCCTCCGAGAAAGGGACGGCGCTCGTACAAATGCGTAACCGCTTTAAGGTGGGCGACGTTTTGGAAGTACTTTCCCCCGATAACAATTTCGGAAAAACGTTCACCGTGGAAAGCGCGATCGATTCCAAAGGAAACGAGGCGGAGGATTGTAAGCTCGTGCAGGAGATTTATAAAATCCCCTGTCCGTACACGTTAAACAAAGGAGATTATTTGCGTCGCAAAAATCATACGCAAGCTTAAAGAGGGGAATATGAAGAAAAAGATCTTATTGATCGCCACGGGTGGTACGATCGCCTCGGCGTCGGGCGAGGACGGACTGATCCCACAACTGAACGCAGACGCGCTGTTAAAGCACGTGCCCGAAATTTTCGAGTTCTGCGAGGTGGACGCGGTGCAGCCGTACAGTATCGACAGCACGAACGTAACGCCGTCGCATTGGGTATGCCTTGCGGAAACGATCAAAGAAAACTATGAAAAATACGACGGATTCGTGGTATGCCACGGCACGGACACGATGTCGTATACGGCGGCAATGCTTTCGTATATGGTACAGGGCTCGCCCAAACCGATCGTGCTCACGGGCTCGCAACAGCCTATCGATCGGGAGGACACCGACGGACGGATCAACCTCCGCGATAGCTTTTTATACGCGGCATACGAGGGGGCAGCGGACGTCGTGATCGTGTTCCAAGGCAAGATCATTGCAGGCACGCGCGCGAAAAAGGTGCGAACGAAAAGCTTTAACGCGTTTACGAGCGTGGATTTTCCCAATCTCGGCGTTATCATAGGCGGAAAGATCATTCAATATATCCCTACGCAAAAACAAGATAAGCCGAAATTTTTTACGAAACTCAACGAAAAGGTGGGCTTGCTCACGCTTACCCCCGGTCAGAAAGGAGATATTCTTGACGCCTATTTCCGTTTCAACGACGCGGTCGTGCTTTCGGGCTACGGCACGGGCGGTATTCCCGAGGGAGAGTACTACGGCTTTTACGAAGTGATCGAACGTTGGGAAAAGAAAGGCAAAACGCTCGTCGTTACTACGCAGGTACAGCAAGAGGGTAGCGATATGAACGTGTATCGCGTAGGCAGAGGCTTAAAAAGCCGTTTCGAGCTGTTGGAAAGTTATTCCATGACGTACGAGAGTATCATCACCAAGCTGATGTGGATCTTGGCGCAAACGAAAACGGACGAAGAAGTGAAAGAACTTTTTTATAAAACTGTCAATTACGATTTAATCGGAGGATAAAAAAAATGAGAAAAACGCAACTGAAAAAATACGCAAAATTGCTTGCGAGAGTAGGCTTGAACGTGAAGAAAGGCCAAACGGTGTTTATCGGCGCAGAGCTCGATCAGCCGGAATTTGTAACCATGGTCGTGGAGGAATGTTATAAAGCGGGCGCGAGCGAGGTATACGTGGAGTGGACGCACCAACCCGTGGAAAAATTGAGCGCGGAAAACAGAACGCTCGAATCGCTGTCGCAGTTAAAGCCTTGGGCAAAAGCGAAGTGGGAATTTAAGGCGGAGAACTATTCCTGCCGCTTATTTATCGAATCGGAAGATCCCGACGGCATGAACGGTATCGATCAGGAAAAAATGAGCGCGGCGCGCCGTGCAATCTATCCGCAGGTAAAACCCTACCGTTTGGCGCTTGAAAACCGCCATCAATGGTGTATAGCCGCCGTCCCTGGGAAAGCTTGGGCGAAAAAAGTATTCCCCGATCTGCCCGAGCGCAAGGCGATCGAGGAAATGTGGAAAGTCATCTTGAAAACCTCGCGCGCGGACGGTAAAAACCCCGTGCAGGCTTGGAAAGAACACAACGCCGACCTCGATAAACGTTGCGCGTATTTGAACGGTTTGGGATTGAAATATCTCGAATATAAAAGCGCAAACGGCACCGATCTCAAAGTCGAGCTTAACGAAGACGGTATTTTCTGCGGCGGTAAGGAAAAAACGCTCAAAGGCAGAATTTTTAACCCGAATATTCCCACCGAAGAGGTATTCACGTCCCCCAAAGCAGGCGCGGCGGAAGGTATCGTGTATTCGACGAAACCGCTTTCGTATATGGGCGAGCTTATCGAAAACTTCTCTTTGCGTTTTGAAAACGGGAAAGTTACGGAAGTAAAAGCGGAAAAGGGCGAGGCGCTTTTGAAACAAATGGTATCGATGGACGAGGGCGCAGGTATGCTCGGCGAGTGCGCGCTCATTCCGTTCGAATCGCCGATCAATCAATCGGGCGTACTTTTCTTCAATACCCTTTTCGACGAAAACGCAAGTTGCCATTTCGCGCTCGGCCACGGCTTTAACGAGTGCTTGAAAGGTTATGAAAAATATACGGACGAGGAATGTAAAAAACGCGGTATTAACGACAGTATGATCCACGTAGACTTTATGATCGGCGCAAGAGATACTTCTATCGTCGGCGTTACGAAAACAGGCGAACGTATTCAGATATTCGAAAACGGTACGTGGGCGTTTTAAGGTAAGTGAAAACGGTTATATAATAAATAAAAAAAGAGGTAACGAATGAAGATAGATATATTTTCGGGGTTTTTGGGCGCAGGCAAAACTACACTCATTAAAAAACTCATTCAAGAGGCATACGCAGGAGAAAAGGTCGTTCTGATCGAAAACGAATTCGGGGAGATCGGCATTGACGGCGGATTTTTACAGGACGCAGGCATCAATATTACCGAAATGAATTCGGGATGTATTTGTTGTTCACTCGTCGGCGACTTTTCCAGAGCGTTACAAAAGGTGGCGGCGGAATATAATCCCGATCGTATCGTGATCGAGCCGTCGGGCGTGGGCAAACTTTCCGACGTCATTAAGGCGGTACAATCGGCAGGACTTGCAAACGCCGAGCTCAACGCGTTCTGTACGGTGGTGGACGCGTCCAAATGCAAAATGTATCTGAAAAATTTCGGCGAGTTTTTCGGGGATCAGGTGGAGCACGCAAGCTGTATCGTTCTTTCCCACACGGACAAGACCTCCGAGGAAAAATTACACGCGGCGGTGGAGCTGTTGAAAGAAAAGAACCCCTCCGCAACCTTCGTAACTTCGCCTTGGAACGTGCTTTCGGGGAAAGCGATCCTGTCGGCAATGGAACGTAAAAACACCTTGCAGACGGATATGGAGCATTTGACGGCGGAAGTGGAGGAACATCACCACGAACATCATCACCACCACCACGAGCACGAGTGCGACGATCCCGACTGTGATTGCCACCACCACGAACATCATCACCATCATCACGAGCACGAGTGCGACGATCCCGACTGTGATTGCCACCACCACGAACATCATCACCACCATCACGAGCACGAGTGCGACGATCCCGACTGCGATTGCCACCACCACGAACAGCATCACCATCATCACGACCATGATCACGAACACGGACATCATCACCACCATGCGGACGAAGTGTTCACGAGTTGGGGCGTGGAAACGACGCGTAAATATACCGAAAGCGAACTGACGGCGGCGTTAAGCGCGCTCGAAGACGAAGAAACGTACGGCACGGTGTTGCGCGCAAAGGGTATCGTGGACGGTGAAAACGGCTGGCTGCATTTCGATTATATTCCGAGCGAGGTTAACGTCCGCACGGGCGTAGCAGGGGTAACGGGACGGCTGTGCGTGATCGGTTGTAAGCTCAATGAAGAAAAATTGCAGAAATTATTCGGTGTATAATAAGGAAATACGGTTATGAAACAAAAACTTCCTCCCGAAACGCCCGTCTATTTGTTTTTAGGGTTTTTGGAATCGGGAAAGACGAAATTTATACAGGAAACGTTTGAAGATCCGCGCTTTTCCACGGGCGAAAAGACTTTACTTTTGGTGACGGAAGAGGGCGAAGAGGAATATGAAACGATCCGCTTTGCCAACGCCGAAAGCGTCGAGCTCGTCGTTTTAGACGATAAGGCAAAGCTCAACGAGGAATATTTGGCGCAGCTGCAAATGGAGCACGGCGCGGAAAGGGTGGTCGTGGAATATAACGGTACGTGGCTTTTGGAAGATTTCTTCAACGCCATGCCCGAGGGGTGGATGATCAATCAGATCATGACGTTTTTCGATTCCAACACGTTCTTGAATTTCAACGCGAATATGCGTCAATTTACGTTTGATAAGATCCAGAACACACAGCTCGTGGTATTCAACCGTTTTCAAGGCGATATGGATAAAATGGCGTTCCACAAGATCGTGCGCGGCATTTCCCGTCGTTGCGATATCGTGTACGAACACGCGGACGGGAAAGCGGATTTCGACGATATTGAAGATCCTTTGCCGTTCGATATCAACGCCCCCGTGATCGAAATAGAGGATCGCGACTTTGCGTTTTTCTATCGCGATCTGACGGAAAATTTGGAGGCGTATATTGGAAAAACCGTCAAATTCAAAGGGCTTGTTGCACGCGACGGACGACTTGCGCCTACGGATATCGTTATCGGTAGACACGTTATGACCTGTTGCGCGGACGACATTCAATACTGCGGCGTGGCTTGCGTACTACCCGAGGCGATGGACTTGCAAACGCGCGACTGGATCAACGTAACGGCAAAAGTACAGTTCCAAAAGCACCGTATCTATAAGGGTAAAGGCCCTGTTTTGGTTGCGGAGCGTGTGATTATTTGCGAACAACCGGAAGAACAACTCGCAACGTTTTATTAAAAATGAAATACAAAAAAACAGACGTGTATTTTTACACGTCTGTTTTTCATAATCGATCGTCAAAATTCAAAGCAGGGGATCGGTTTAAGCTTAAATTCGTTCAACGCATGCAAACGGTCGATTTTTGCTTTGATCTCCTCGTCCTCGATAACTCCCTCGCGGATATATTTGTCGAGTACGGCGTAGGTAAATCCGAGATTATCCTCGTCCGTTTTCCCCGAAAGTCCGTCGGAAGGTACTTTTTCCACAAGATTTTGCGGCAATCCCAAATATTTCCCGATCGCCTTGACTTCCTGAACGGTCAACTTTCCAAGCGGCGAAAAATCGCCTGCCGCGTCGCCGTATCGCGTGGAGTAGCCCACCCAATCCTCCGAAAGATTGCAGGTATTCGCCACACGCCCGTTCATTGATTGCGAAAGCGCGTAAAGGGTAGCCATGCGCACGCGCGGCGGCAAATTCACGCAGGTCTGTTTGCTGATCTCCACGCCGCAATTTTCAAGAGCGGATAACACTCCGTCCACGGCGGATTTCACATTGCAGACATAGTGCTTGATGCCGAGAAAATCAACGAGTTGTTTGGAACAGTCGATATCGCTTTGCTCGCCGTTGGGCATGAGCACGCCGATCACGCGTTCTTTGCCGAGCGCTTGCACGCATAATGCGGCGACCACGCTCGAATCCTTGCCTCCCGAAATACCGATCACGGCGTTGCAGCCCTTGCCGTTTTTTTCAAACCATTCGCGAATCCATTCCACGGCACGCGCCGTAACTTTTTTTACGTCAAACATATCAAACTCCGAATAACAGATCCCCGTAGGTCGGGAAACACCAGTAATCGGCGGAAACGATATTCTCCAACGCGTCCGCCTTTTCGCGTAACTTCGCCATCAAAGTCAACACTTTGTCTTTATAATATACGCCCAAAGCGGTAACGTCCTCGATCTTCGCCGCGCCGTTCAAGACCTTTTCCAAATCCTTTGCATACTTGTAAGCGTCCGCGGAGAGTTTGGAAACCTTTTCGATCATTTCCTTTTCATAAGTATTATCGATCGACTCGCACACCGCTTTTTTGGCAAGTAGGGTATTGCAGAGCGTTTGCGAATACTCGCTCACGGCAGGCAGAATGTCTTTCATAGCCATATCCACCATCGTCCGCCCCTCGATATTGATGAGCTTGCAATAGCTTTCCATTAAAATTTCGTAACGTGAATGTAGCTCGCGTTCCGTAAATACCTTATGTTCGGTAAACAACGCCACGTTCTTGTCTTTGACGAGATAGGGCAGGGCGTCGGGCGTGGTTTTGAGATTGAGAAGTCCCCGTTTTTCCGCCTCTGCCAGCCACTTGTCGTCGTAGCCGTTACCGTTGAAAATAATACGCTTGTGTTCCTTGATCACACGCTGGATAAGATCGTGCAGAGCGACTTCGAAATCGCTTGCATTTCCGAGCTCGTCGGCAAATTGTTTCAATTCCTCCGCGACCGCCGTGTTGAGTACGGTGTTGGGATAGGATACGGACGCAGACGAACCGAGCATACGGAATTCGAACTTGTTCCCCGTAAACGCAAAGGGGGAGGTACGGTTACGATCGGTCGTATCCTTGGGGAACTTGGGCAGGGTGTGCACGCCCACGCGCAGGAGTTCCTTTTCTTTCGCTCCGTACGCCTCGCCGCGCTCGATCGCCTCTAAAATATCGGTGAGTTCGCTACCGAGGAAAATAGACACGACGGCAGGCGGCGCTTCATACGCGCCCAAACGGTGATCGTTTCCTGCGGAGGCGACGGACGCGCGGAGTAGATCCTGATAATCGTCCACGGCTTTCAAAACGGCGCAGAGGAACAGCAAAAATTGCGCGTTCTCGTACGGCGTTTCCCCAGGCTCTAATAAATTCACGCCCGTGTTGGTAGAGATCGACCAGTTGTTATGCTTACCGCTCCCGTTCACGCCCTTGAACGGCTTTTCGTGGAGCAGACACACGAGATTGTGTTGCTTTGCAAGCCGTTGCATAATTTCCATCGTAAGTTGGTTGTGATCGGCGGCAATATTCGCCGTCGCAAAGATCGGCGCAAGCTCGTGTTGTGCCGGCGCGGCCTCGTTATGCTCGGTTTTGGCTAAAACGCCCAACTTCCAAAGCTCCTCGTCAAGGTCTTTCATAAACGCCTGCACGCGCGGTTTGAGCACGCCGAAATAATGATCTTCCATTTCCTGCCCCTTGGGCGGTTTCGCGCCGAATAGCGTGCGCCCCGTGTAGAGCAGGTCTTTGCGCTGATTGAATACGTCCTTGTCCACGAGGAAATATTCCTGCTCGGGGCCGACGGTCGTTTTCACCGAAGTTACGTCCTCGTTCCCGAATAATTTCAACACGCGGAGCGCCTGACGGTTGATCGCCTCCATAGAACGGAGAAGAGGGGTTTTCTGGTCGAGAGCGTCGCCTGCATACGAGCAGAACGCGGTGGGAATACATAACACACCGTCTTTGATAAAGGCGTAAGAGGTCGCGTCCCAAGCGGTGTAGCCGCGCGCTTCAAAGGTTGCGCGTAATCCTCCCGAGGGGAAAGAAGACGCGTCGGGCTCGCCGCGAACGAGCTCCTTGCCCGAAAATTCCATAATCACTCTGCCGCCCTCGGCGGGGGTGATAAAGCTGTCGTGTTTTTCGGCGGTAATACCCGTCATCGGCTGGAACCAATGTGTGTAATGAGTTGCGCCGAGCTCCACCGCCCAGTCTTTCATAGCGGACGCTACGGCGTTCGCCACGGATAAATTCAGACTTCTCCCGTCCTGCATAGTGCGTTTCAACGCCGCGTAAACGTCCTCGGAAAGACGTTCTTTCATCACTTTGTCGTCAAACACCATCGAACCGAAATATTCAGCCACACCTGCCATAACTACTTTATTCTCCTTACGTATCAGATAGGAATATTATACTCTAAAATATGCCCGTTTGTCAACGTTTTCAACGGTTTTTCCGCTTGAAAATCACGAAAAGGGCGGTGTATTCTCCTTTTCGGGCATAAATTTCCAATACCGCACGGGCATATATCCGCGCATTTGTTTGAGTCGTTCGCGCGAGGGGATATTGACCGCGGCGTAATACCGTTTCCAAAGCCCCTGCCACGCAAGCTCGTCGGCAGATAACAACACGTCCGCCTTTTCAAGGGGCGCGAGAAAGGAATGCTCGCCGTCGTATACGGCGGCTTTTTTTCTCGATACGTCGTGCAACACGAATGGATAGCTTGAAAAGCGCGCCCGAAAATGGGGGAGTAGCAAGTCGCAAATATCGTGATCGGGCGAAAAGGGGGCGTAGAGCGCGCCGCTTTGCGTTTCCATAAACCGTATAAACCCGTGTAGGTGGTGTATCTCCAACCCCACGCGCTTGATCGTCGCCATTGCGTCGAACACCGCAGTTTCGGCGAGCATATTGCGCACCGACCGTTTTTGCAACGCCAAAAACCGTAAATATAAAAACGCCGTTTGTTCGTTGTCCTCGTCGCCGCAACGCAGGAGCAGAGAAAGATCGTGCGCGGCGTGCTTGTCAAACGTGTAAAGCCGCGCTTTCGCTTTGTTCGCACGCCCCTCGTCCGTGTGGATAAACACGGGCTCTTGCCCCAAGATCATCTGCGTTCTTTTGGAGGTTACGATCGCGTTTTGGTCGTGAAACGCCGCCAAAAACGCCGTCAAAAAACCGCTCTCCGAACCGTCGAAAAAGTAGATCATTGCATACCTGCCCCCCTCAAAGCTGTCCCGTCAACGCCATTGCCGCGTTTTGAGGCGTGGATAGAGCGGAGAATAGATCGAGCTGCTCCGCGCTTTCCTGCGTTTCCGCGGCGGCAAGCAAGCCGCGCACGGCAAATGGACTTTTCGCGCCGTAAAATTTACCGCCGCAAGTGATAAAATGCTTGGCGCGTTTTAAGGCGACGCGCATTTTGATCAAGTCCTCAAACGCAAGCTTGGTAAATTTCCGCGCTTCGATAATTTTATACGCGTTTTTGCCGCCGATCCCTGGGACGCGTAACAGCATTTCGAGGGGCGCGCGGTTGATTTCCACGGGGAATAGATGCATATTCCGTAACGCCCACGCGCATTTTGGATCGAATTCCAAGTCCAGATTATCCCCCTCGCCCACGATCTCCTCCACCGAAAATCCGTAGAACCGCAATAACCAGTCCGCTTGATATAAACGGTGTTCGCGTAATTGTCCTGCGCCTGCGTCGGGAAGTAGGGGATCGCGCACGACGGATACGTAGGAGGAATAATACACGCGCCGTAATTGCATCTTGCGGTATAACGCTTGGGTGAGTCGTAAAATTTGTCCGTCGGGTTCTGGCGACGCGCCCACGATCATTTGCGTCGTTTGTCCGGCAGGCAAAAAATGTCCTTTAATCAACCCTTTTTTTCTTTCTTCGATAAATTGAGAACGGCTTGCCGTCAGCTCTTTCATGGGCAAAAGTAAGCTATCCTTGCTCTTTTGCGGCGCAAGCAGCTTTAAGCTACGCTCGGAGGGGAACTCGACGTTATAGCTCATTCTGTCGGCATACTTCGCCGCCTCGTTCGTTAAATCGGCAGAGGCTCTCGGTACGCCTTTGAGGTGTATGTAGCCGTGAAATCCGTATTCGAGCCGTAATTTTTTTACGATCAGAACAAGCCGTTCCATCGTGTAGTCGGGATTGACGAACACAGCGGAGGAGAGGAATAACCCCTCGATATAATTACGCTTGTAAAAATCGATCACAAGCTCGCAAATTTCCTTGGGCGTAGCCGTTGCACGCGGCACGTCCGCGGAATAGCGGTTGGGACAGTACTTGCAATCGTAAATGCAGTCGTTGGAAAGTAAAATTTTGAGTAACGAAACGCACCGCCCGTCGGGCGTGAAAGAATGACAGCACCCCGAAACGTACCCGTTTCCCATACCGCCCTCGTTTTTGCGCTTACTCCCCGACGACGAACACGACACGTCGTATTTCGCACCCTCCGTTAAAATTGTCAACTTTTCCTGCGTAATCATACTCCCATTATACACCGCGTAGAAACAAAAGTCAAACATTTGTTCGTATTTTATTGTAAAAAATTTTATTTGTTTTGTCGTTTCTGCATTTTTTTCCAGCTGTAAAAGCCGTAAAGGTCGTTGAAAAGAAAGGCGACGAAACAAATGACCATCGGCAAATACGCGATCGAAACGAAGCAGGAGAAGACCCATAACACGATCAAAACGATATCGTTTGCGGCGTAGGCGACGGCGTAAAAGGGGCTGCGCAAAATAAGGAGCATAGCGGCAAGAAAGCTCGTCGTCACGGAAATGGTGCTCACGAGTAGATTGTTGGTATTGAAAAAGCGGAGAATAAAGTAAAAAGCGAGGGTAACAAGTAGGGAGGAAATCACGAGCCAAAACCATTTCGTCGCGGACATGGTAGCCACCTGCACCTCGTTTTTGCCTTGTTTGGAGGGGTTTTTCAGCCAGCTCACGCACGCCACGATAGAGGCAGGCAGACTCATTCCAAGGTAGGTGATCATTTCCCCGTAATAGCGTTGTTCCAAGGAAACGAGGGCGTATAATAAGCTGAACACGATCACGAAAAATTGCCCGATCACGTTTCCCTTGGCGATAAAGATAAGAGCGGTAACGCCGAGGAGGGAGGCGATCAGGGTAAGGATATGAAATTGTCCGCCAAGCAAAAAGGACAGCGCGATCACAGCGACCGAGCCTATCCAAAGCGCCCATTCAAACGGTGAAAAATAACGTAATTTCATAACGGTACGAAACTCCTAAAAAAACTGCGCCCCATTGCGTATCTTCAAAGACTTAACGACACGCAATGCGAACGCACCATTCGCAACCACTCGGTAGCGGTATATATTCGGTTGAGGTGGAACGATTATAAGTAATCGTTCCACCGTTGGCGCAGAGAAGAGGATTCGAACCTCCGGTAAGCTTCAGACCTACACACGATTTCCAATCGTGCTCCTTAAACCACTCAGACATCTCTGCAAGAATAGGGTTGCACACGCAACGCCTATTTATATTACTGTATTTTTTGAAAAAATGCAAGCATTTTCACCACGCTTTTTCAAATTTTCAAAAAAATCTTTTGCGTTCAGCCTTTGTAACAGCCGCACGCCGCGCCGCTGGGCAAAAATCCCGTATCCGAACACTTTCCGCAAGAAAATCTCGGCGTTAAGTCGTTTTCGTCTATCCCCAAAGCCAACAAAATACCCTTTCGCTCCGTTAAAAGCGATTGCTTTTTCTCCGTCAACGCAGGCAGATTTTTCGGTTCGAACACCTCGGCTTTGGCGAGCGCGATTTCCATTTTCGAAAGCTCGACGGAAATTTCCTTGAACCGCGCGTTCCCGTTCGCTTTCGCAAGATACTTGTCCGCGCGCGTTTGCGCCTTTTCACGGAGCAACGCGTAATATCTTTCGCGTTCGGCTTTCGCATTCGCCGCGTCCACTGCGGCATTGGTTATAAACGTACTTCGCGACGAAACGGAAGAGGGGATATTTTTCAGCTCGAAAACGTTGGTTTCTTTCCATTCGGAAAGAATTTTGTTCATATACGGTATCGGGCTTGCGCTGCTGCAACTACGCCGCGCCGCCTCCAAGATCATATCTTCCGAAAACCCCCATTCGCGCCAAGTTTTCACAAGCGCAAGGTTGGCGGCGGTCTTGCGAATCGAGCCGCAAACCTCCTGAATTTTCGCAAACAGTTTCAGATCGTCGTTCTTTTCCTGCAAGAACGCTTTCACGCTCTCTTTCGTTACCGCGCCGCGCCCAGCCAGCTTTTCCACGACCGCGTGCATTTCGTCGAAACTACCGCGTCCGTTTTTCAGACAGAATAAAGCGATATCGAGCAGGGCGGCGTCCTCAAACCCGAAGCCGCACCATTTTTCGATATACTCCTCGATATAGGGGGTGGGGTTGCTTACTTTCACCCCCAGCTTTCTTCCTACACGGAACGCAAGGTTTGCCATACCCTCACGCGTCTGCAAAAATTCAGAAATCTCTTTCGACTCTTTCAAGCCGCGCTCATAGAGATCCTCTAACGTAATGTCGAGGATATTCATAGTACCGCGCTTTAATCCCTTGGCGGCGGCAAGTACGCTTTCCTTGGAAAATACAAGCGTTTCCGTCCACTTTCGATAGAGGGAATACTCGCTTTCGTCAGGCGTACGCTGATGCGCGCCCGAAAGCCCCAACGCCGCGAACACGGCGATAAGGTCGCCCTCGTGCGCGTTGTAGGCGGAAAGCTCGCGCTCCACCTGCTCGTACGTCAACGCGCCGCCACGGATCAGCTTTTTCGCTTTATTGAAAATATAGGAGGGGGAGACCCCGTCGCCCTGCTTGTTGATGCAGTATTCGGCGATAAGTAGTAAAGCTTGCGGTTGCATAGCATTCTCTTCGAGGAAACGCATATATTTGAGATAATCCCCCGAGGACACGAATTTTCCCACGCGCTGCATTTTACGCTGTAATTCCTTGTTGAAATCGGCGTATTGCTCATAGCGTACCTTTTTCGGTCGTCCGAGCGCGGACTTCACGGGCAGATATTGCACGGCGAAAGGGGATTTGGAAATGACTTCAACAAGGTCGTAATCCTCCCAAAATGCAAACGCTTCGGCGATTTTTTCTTCGGTAGTTTTGAGTACCTCCGCCATCGACTTCAAACCGAAATCGGAATCGGCGTTTTTGCAAAGGTATAAGCCGTAAAGATAGACCTTTACGGCAAACCCGTCCGCTTCGGGTAAATATTTCGTAATGAACTTGTTTTCGACGGTAACGTAGGAATTACCGTCGCAGTCCTTGGAAAAGGAGCAAAACGCCATAATCCGCCTCCGTATTTTAATTGAGAAAAATTTTATTCTATCGTGGTACTTTTCTTGATTTCTTCGAAGAAATAGTGTATAATAAAATAGTATGAGTATCACCGCTTGGAAAAGCGGAGTAAAATCATTATACCTTTTTTCCAAAGGAAAATCAAGCGGCTTTGCCCCCATTTTCCGAAAAAGCGAAAAAAATACAGGCAGGAGGTAGCGACAAGTGAGAATTTTGCACACGTCCGATTGGCACGTCGGCAAACGCCTTATGGGCCGCGACCGTCTTGCCGAGCAGGCGGAAGTCCTCGACGAGATCATTGTGCTTTGCGAGAAAGAACAGATCGAGCTCGTGCTTATCGCCGGCGACGTTTTCGATACGTATATGCCCAGCGCCGAGGCGGAGGAGCTGTTCTTTTCCAAGATCAAGCTCGTCGCAGGAGAGAACCGCGCGGTACTCGTGATCAGCGGCAACCACGACGACGGCGTACGTCTTTGTGCGGTTTCGCCCTTTTCCGAGGAACAGGGGGTGTATATCGTCGGCAACGCAAGATCGACGATCCCCACGCAAAACAAGTCGAGAAAAATACACCCGTGCGCGTCGGGCAAAGGCTACGTGATCTTCGAAAACGACCGCGGCGAGAAAGCGTTCGTTTCCACGCTGCCCTATCCCAACGAGGCAAGATTCAAGGAAGAAAAATCCGACCTGCCGTACGTAGAGCGTATGAAACAATGGATCGACGAGGGGGAGAGCGGCAACGTGGATAAACTCCCGTCCGTGTTTATGGCGCATATCTTCGTAGCAGGGGGCGCGGTATCGGACAGCGAACGCGAGATCGACCTCGGCGGCGCGCGCGCAATTCCTGCGAGCGCACTTCCAAAGAGCGACTATATCGCGCTCGGGCATCTGCACAAAAAGCAAAAAATGGGCGAAAGGCATTGCTATTACAGCGGCTCGCCCTTGCAATATTCCTTTGACGAACGGGCGGATAAAGGGGTTAAGGTATTCGACCTCACGAAATCGGGCGTGGAAAACTTACGCGATATTCCGCTCACCAAAGGTAAAAAGCTCGTCAGACTGGAATCGGATTCCACCTCCAACGCGGAAATACTGTTGGAAACGTACCCCGAAAACCTCGTGGAAATGAAACTGATCTTAACGTCGCCTTTGACCTCTGCCGATAGCGCGCGGCTTGCCTCGCACGAAAACCTCGTTTCTCTCGTTACGGAGATCCGTACGGAAGAAACGGTGCAGTTGGAAAGCAGAAAGGGACTGACCGATTCCGCGCTGTTCGACGCGTATTATAAAAGCGCGTATAACGCCGAGCCCAAAGCGGAGCTTAAAAACCTGTTTTTGAGCGTACTTGCCGATATGCAGGAAAAGGAGGGCGGCGCATGAAACCGATCTACCTTGAATTTTGCGGCATCAATAGCTTTTCGGAAACGGCAAAGATCGATTTCAGAGCATTGCTTTCGGGCGGCGTGTTTGGTATTTTCGGGGATACGGGCAGCGGCAAAAGCACGATCCTCGACGCGATACATTTCGCGCTTTACGGCGAGATCGACCGCGTTCCCAAATCCTTTAACGATTGCATAAACTATCGTAGCGAGGGCGCAAGCGTAACGTTCGATTTCGAAATCACGACGGAGGGCGCGCGCCGGACCTACCGCGTGAAACGCGAACGCAAACGCAAGACGGGTACGACGAAAGCGTATCTTTACGAATACACGAAAGAGGGCGGACAGCTCGCGCTTGCCGAGGGCGCGCGCGACGTGGACGAACGGCTGGAAACGATTATCGGATTGAGCTTTACCGATTTCAAAACGTGTATCGCTTTGCCCCAAGGCGACTTTGCCGCGCTCGTGAAATCGACGACGGGCGACCGCGTGAAACTCGTTGCAAGGCTTTTCAACCTTGAAAAATACGGCGAAAGATTATCCAAGGCCGTGAATGAGCGTTACTACGCGGCAGAGGAGGAAGTCAACCTCATCAAAGCGAAGATGGGCGAAAACGAGGGGGGCAGGGACGAGGTAATCGCGGAAACGCAGACAAAAATAGAAACGGAAAAAGCCGCGCTGAAACATTTCGAAGAATCTTTGGAGGGCGCGGAAAAGACGTATCGGGAGGCGGAGGAACTGACCAAAGCTAAACGGGAATACGACGGCTTGCGATTGAAATTGCAGACGTTAACAAAAGAGCTCCCCGAAATGGAGGAAACGCAGAAAAAGCTTTCCCTTCTGCCCAAAGCGCAGGCGGTGGCGGAGAAGTCGGAGGCGCTCAAAACGGCGAAAGCGGAAGAGAGAACGGCGACGGAAAACGCCGCAAAAGCAAAAGCGGAACGGGAAAGAGCGGAAAGAATGCTCGAAACCGCCAAACAAAAGTTGGAAGAGAGCAATTACGAGGAAAAAATATTAAAACTTTCCCTCGATCTGCAAAAAGTACGCTCCTTGGACGCGGAGATCAAGGCGGCGGAAACGGCGAAAGTCGCGCTCGATAAATGTATCGCCGACTTCAACGCCCTGAAAAATAAATGCGTAAGCGAAGATTTCGAGGCGCAAAGAGAAAGCTTGGAAAAGGAGATCGCCGCGCTCGGCGAGGACGACACTCTGCTCGCGTATTTGAAACGTAACTGTAAAGAAGTCCTGCTCGTGGACGCTTACGGCGAAATACGCGCCGATCTTCGCAGTCTTGGCGAGAAATACCCCCAAACGCAAGCGGATATTCAGGCGCTGATCGAAAAATATTCGGCAAAAAACGCCGTCCAAAACACCGACTCGTTCGATATCGCGACGATCAACCTCGCGTTTAAGGAGATCGAGCGCAAACGCAAGACCTTGCGTGAAAAGCTTGCGGAAGTGGACAAACGGGAAAGGGCGTTTAAGGAGAACGAAAGTAAAAAAGAACTGATCAAAGAACAGGGTAGGATCTTGCGCGAGGGATATAATATCGCCGCGGAAAAGATTGCGCTCGTAAAAGATATGGGCACGGCGAGCGAACTCACCGCAAAGCTGGATATTTTGAAAAACGAGTGGAAAACGGCAAAAGAAACGCTTGAAAAATTGCAGGCGCAAACGAACGCGTTCCACGCGGAAACGGAAAAACAAACGGGGCTTGCGCAGCTGCATAAGCGCACGCGCGAAAAATGTGAAACCGCGCTTGCCGCAAGCCTGCAAGAGAACGGATTTTCAGACGAAACGGAGGCGCAACGGCTGATCGCGGCGTTTGGGAACGGCGAACGGGCGGAACAAAAATGTCAGGCGTTTTTCGAAGAATACGCCCATGCCAAGAAAGAATACGCAAAAACGGACGAAAGGAAGTTTGAAGCTTTCGACGAAACCGCGCTGTCGCAAGCGGCGCAAATCAAAGCGCAAGCGCGCGCAAACCTCGATCGTTGCAATCAAACGCTCGGCGCGCTGGAAAAGGAATTGAGTAGATTGCTCGTTCTCAAAGAGAAATATAAGGAACAGACAAAACAGCTTTCGGAAAAGGAAAAACAGAAAAATTTATGCGACGAATTGCGGTTGCTCGTACGCAGTAATAAATTTCTGGAATTTATCGCTTCGGAATATTTGCAGGAGATCTGCGGCACGGCAAGCAAAACGCTGCTATCGCTCACGAACGGAAGATATTTCTTGAAATACGATAAAGATTTTAAGGTCGGGGATAACCTCGACGGGGGAAACTTACGCGGCGTAAAAACGCTGTCGGGCGGCGAAACATTCCTCGTATCGTTGTCGCTTGCGTTATCGCTTTCCGCGGCGATCTGCTTAAAATCTTTGCGTCCGATCGAATTTTTCTTCCTCGACGAGGGCTTCGGCACGCTAGACGAAAAGCTCGTGGACACGGTCATGGACGTACTTGGCAAGTTGAGCCGCTCGTTCTCGGTAGGACTTATCTCGCACGTAGAGGAATTAAAACACCGTATCGATCATAAGATCGTTGTAACGGGCGCGAACGAAAAACACGGCTCGCAGGTCAAGGTCGAATGTTTCTAACCCCACGCCCCCTTAAAACAGAGGTCAAGGAACTTAGTTCCTTGCGGAGTGCAGAGGCAGAGCCTCTGACGGGGTGTGGAGGGGCAGAGCCCCTAACGAACTCCCAAAAGCAATCTTTGATTGCGCCTCCACGCCGTAAGGCGTAAACACGCGCAAGCGTGTCAAGCAGCCCCAAGGAAAGCAAATCACAGATTTGCGTTATCACGCCGTAAGGCGTAAACACGCGCAAGCGTGTCAACCCCCCCCCCTCCCCCAAAAAAATAAGCAAATCAGGACGGATTATGATAGTAAGCGCAGTATCTTTATGGAAAAAATTTAATACGGACACTCCGCTTTGCGCAAGCGAATGGGAGATCGAAGAAAAGGACGGCGTGCGGTATAGCAGCGTCGCGTATTCGGGACATAAAGCGAGCGACGGTAGCGTGCGTATTTACGCGCGTTTCGGCAGACCGATCGGCACGGGTAAAAAACCGGCGGTGTTGCTCCTGCCCGACGCAGGCAAACCTTTGGATAAAGAGCTTTTCGATTACTTCCTCGCCAAAGGCTACGCCGTGCTCATGCCCGACTATTCGGGAAAAATGCCCGAAGATTCGGATAGCGATTTCCGCACCGTATATCCGCCCTCGCTCGACTACGGAAACTTCGTGCACGCGCGCGGACTTACGGATATGGAAAACTTGGCGGCGGAGGAAACGACTTGGTTCGAATGGCTATATGTTTCCCTGTTTTCGCTCGAATATCTGAAATCGCGCGAGGATATCGGCAATATCGGCGTGGTGGGGATCCGCACGGGCGGCGATCTTGCTTGGCAAACGATGCTTTCGCCCGACGTAAAATGCGGCGTACCCGTCAACGCGGTAGGTTGGCGGTCGTTTTCCGCGCTCGCCAAATTCGGCGATAACGTGGCGCATAATTTAAGCGACGATAAACACCGCTATATCGCGGCGGTGGAGGCGCAATCGTACGCACCTTACGTAAAATGCCCCGTGCTCATGCTCTGCGCCTTGCGCGACGATTATTTCGATTGCGACAGAGCGTACGACACCTATTCGCGTATCGGCAACGAGTACGGCAACGCCCTCGTGTATTCGGTGAGTAGCGGCGCTTGTATCGGTATCAACGGTTTGCACGATATGGACCTGTTCTTTGAAAGGAACTTAAAAGGCAGAGAGATATATATTCCCGATACCCTCAACGTTTCCTTAAAAGAAACGGAAAACGGTTTGGAAATAGAGATCGAATGCGATAAAGAGGGTATTTTGGAGGACGCGGGCGTGTATTACGCCGAGGCGGACGTAAAGACCAAATGCGGCTATCGCGACTGGCACAGAGTGTTCCGCGTAGACGGAAAGTCGGTCAAAGACGGAAAAGCAAAGTGTACCGTGAAACCCTTCGAGGGCGCAAGCGCGGCGTTCGTGTACGCGTACGCGAAATATATCAACGGATTTCGGGTAACTTCCAAGATCACGGCGAAACGCTTAACGAAAACGAATCCTCGGGCGGTGAAAGGCAGAACGCTGTTCACGGGTAAGGAAATGGACAGTTTCAGCGTGGCGAAATACGGCGATTATTCGATTGCGGATATCTTTTTGGAACGGGCGGCGTTGCCCAAAACGGTGGTTGGCTACGGCGGTATCGGGGGCGCGTTTTCCGTGGGTGGGATTCGCACGTATAAAATATCCTCGCCCCAATTTATCCCCGACGAAAACGCTCTGCTCAAATTCGACGCGTGGTTTCCGCGCGACGGCGAGATCAGAATTTCCGTAGAGGTAGGCAACGTGGAGCTGGACGCCGAGCGGTATACCTGCGCGGTAGGGATCGCAGGCGGCGGCAAATGGAAACGTATCGTTTTGAAAGCGGGCGATTTCAAGGGTGAAAAGAGCGGTATGCCGCTGAAAAACTTTTTCGACGGAAAGGCGCTTCTTTTCGATTGCGAGGAAGAGGATCTGGAATTTGCCGTAACGAATATTCTCTGGCTGTAAAACGGGGATACTATGTACGGGTTAAACGAAAAAATAACGTTAAAAAAGCAACATCCCTGCGGCGGTAGGGAATGGGAAGTCGTGCGCACGGGCGCGGATATCAAACTGCGCTGTACCACTTGCGGTAAATTCGTCAATTTAACGAGGGACGAACTGAAAAAGCGCGCGAAACGGACGGGAGAAAAGGAATGCATCAAAAGGATTTAAGGGACAGCGAATTATACGAGGCGTGTTTTCGCTATAAAGAAAAAAAGTCCAACTTCATTTTCTTTTCGGTGTTGATAGCAATGCTGGTCGCGCTGTTTTCCTTCCGCGTTTGGTGGACGGGCAGTTTTGGCGGCGTGATCGTGGACGGCTCATCTATGAATAATACGCTCTACGACGGAGAAAAACTTCTGATGCGCTATGCAAATGAAAAGAAACGGGCAGCGCGCGGCGACGTGATCGTGGTGTACGTGGGCGATTATCCCGAATGTAACAGCGTGAACGGAGACTACCTTATCAAACGCCTGATCGCGATCGAGGGAGATAAAGTGCGTTGCACGGACGGACAGATCGAGATTTGCTACGCAGGGCAAACGGAATGGACGGAGCTGGACGAGCCGTACGCCAATTACGGAACGAGCTATAAAACCAAATACGATTTCGCGGAGTACGAGGTCGGCGAGGGAGAAATATTCTTTTTAGGGGATAATAGAAGTCGGGACGGCAGTAGTATGGATAGCCGTTATCAGGAGGGAATGTCCCACTTGGACAGACTTTATAAAGTAGAGGATATCTACGGCGTCGTGCCCGACTGGGCAATCGAATATAACCAAATTTTGTCAAAAATTTTCTTTTGAAATAAAAACCACATAAAGTTTAAGGAGAACATAACATCATGGCAATTCGTATCACATCGGACAGCACTTGCGATCTCAACCACCTGATCGAAGAAAGGGATATCGGCATTTTACCCTTACAGGTAAATCTCGACGCAAATTCCTATTACGACGGCGTAGACATCACGCCGCAGGACATTTTCGATTTCGTGGCAAAAACGGGCGTACTCCCGAAAACGAGCGCACCGAGCATCGGCGATTACGAAGAATTTTTCGAAAAACAGCTCACTCTTGGCGACGAGGTCGTTCACTTTAACATTTCCGCAAAAAGCTCGGGTTCGCACAATATGGCAAAGCAGGCGGCGGAAAAATTCGGCGGCAAGGTACGCGTTATCGACAGTAAAGCGCTTTCGTCGGGGCAAGGTCTGCTCGTTTTGAAAGCGGCGGATATGCGCGACGAGGGAAGGTCGGCGGCGGAGATCGAAGAAACGGTTTTACAGCTTCGCACGCACGTCAACACCTCGTTCGTGCCCGACAGTTTGGACTATCTGCATAAAGGCGGCAGAGTATCGGGCATGATCAAAGTGGTGGCGGGAATGTTCAAGATCCACCCCCTAATTTTAATGGACGACGGTCAACTCGTCCCTGGCAAAAAATATAAAGGCAGAATGGATATTTTGATCAAGCAATATATCCAAGACTTAAAGGAAATGTACCCTGCTTACGACAAATCGCGCTGTTTCGTTACGCACTCATCGGCAGATCGATCGCTCGTAGACGTTGCCAAAGCAAAGGTAAAAGAGCTGTTCGAATTTGACGAGATCATCGAAACGGTGGCAGGTTCGATCATCACGAGCCATTGCGGCAAAGGTACGCTCGGGGTACTGTTCATTTACAATAATTAATAAGGAAAGATAACTATGATATCCGTATATACCGACGCCGATTATCTTTCGGCGTGTAAACAAAAACAGCGCATTTTCTACGTTTTTATGGGCATAACGCTCGCATATTTAGCCTTTTGTATCGGCTGGCTGATCTATCATATGTCGTTGCCGTACGCCGATTCAAGACAAACGTTGCCGCGCGTATTGGTATACGTCGTTTCGGCGGTCTATATCGCGCTCATATTCCCGTTTATGGCGATCAAATATAGCCGCGTACGCCGCTATTGTAAAATGCTCGGTTACGTTAGCGAGGGCTTGAAAATAGAGGAGAAGAACTATTTCTATTCTTTCCGTGAAAAGAGCTTGCAAAAGGACAATATCGACGTAGTAGGTTGCGTATTCGAAACGTGGAGTAAGAAAAAGCAAGAATGGTTGGAACGGGAGGCGTATTTCGATCCCGAAAAACCGCTCCCCGAATTTGAAAGCGGCGACCTCGTAAAATATATCACGCAAAGCAATTTTATCGTACAGTACGAGATCGTAGAACGTCATGCGCTTGAATTTGAAGAGGAAGAAGATGATGAAGAATATGAAGAAGAGAACGTTGAAGAAGGAGAAAACAACGAATGAGAGCAGTAGTAACCGTAACGGGTAAAGACACCAAAGGCATTATCGCAAAGATTAGCACGTTCCTTTTCGAAAGGGGCGCGAATATCGAGGACATATCGCAAACGGTTTTAGGCGAGTACTTCGCCATGATCATGATCGTGGATATTTCTTCCATTAAAGGCGAGCTTTCCGCACTCGCGAAAGAGTGCAAGGAATACGGCAAACAGATCGGTCTGTCGGTGTATCTGCAACACGAAGACATTTTCAACGCCATGCATAACGTGTAAAAAACGGAGGAAAGCGAAAGTATGTTCAGCAAAAACGACGTTTTGGAAACGATTGCAATGGTGGAGAAAGAACACCTCGATATCCGCACGATCACGATGGGCATATCCCTTTTGCCCTGTATTCGCGACACGGCGGAAGAAACGGCGAAGAGGGTATACGACCTCGTCTGTAAAAAAGCGGAAAATATCGTAAAGACCGCGGAAAATCTGTCGGGCGAATACGGTATCCCCATCGTCAATAAACGGGTATCGGTAACGCCCGTGAGCCTGATCACGGCGGCGTTCCCCGAAAAATCGCCTTTGATCGGCAAAGCCCTCGACGACGCGGCAAAAACGCTGGGAATAGACTTCCTCGGCGGCTATTCCGCGCTCGTACAAAAATCCACGGCGGATTACGAGCGGAAATTTATCCAAACGATTCCTGAAGTCCTCGCCACGACGGATAGACTTTGCGCGTCCGTCAACGTCGGTTCGAGCAAAACGGGTATCAATATGGAAGCGGTCAAGATCATGGGCGAGATATTCAAGGAAGCCGCAACGCTCACCAAAGACAAGGACGGTATCGGCGCGGCGAAACTCGTGGTATTTTGTAACGCGGTGGAGGACAATCCCTTTATGGCAGGGGCGTTTCACGGCGTAGGCGAGGCGGATACGGTCGTAAACGTAGGCGTTTCGGGCCCTGGGGTAGTCAAGCACGCGCTCGAACAGATCCCACGCGCCGACTTAACGGAAGTCGCGGAAATGATCAAACGCACGGCGTTCAAGATCACGCGCGCAGGTCAGCTCGTGGCAAAAGAGGCGGCGAAACGCTTGAACGCACAGTTCGGTATCGTCGATTTGTCGCTCGCTCCCACGCCGGCTATGGGCGACTCGGTTGCGCAGATACTCGAAGAAATGGGCATTGAAACGGTAGGCGGACACGGCACGACGGCGGCGCTGGCACTACTCAACGACGCGGTGAAAAAAGGCGGCGTTATGGCAAGTTCACGCGTAGGCGGACTTTCGGGCGCGTTCATACCGGTATCGGAAGATATAGGCATGATCAAAGCGGCGGAAAAAGGCGCGATCACGTTGGATAAGTTGGAGGCAATGACCTGCGTTTGTAGCGTAGGACTGGATATGATCGCGATCCCTGGGGACACGCCTGCCACGACGATTTCGGCAATGATCGCAGACGAAGCGGCGATCGGCATGATCAATAACAAAACGACGGCGGTGCGTATTATCCCCGCGATCGGCAAAACGGTAGGAGATCAGGTAAGTTTCGGCGGTTTGCTCGGTCGCGCGCCGATCATGCCCGTGCACCATTGCAACTCTTCGCGACTCATCAACCGCGGCGGCAATATTCCCGCGCCCATTCATAGCTTTAAGAACTAACCCCGTGCAACCGGAGCGAGGAATAGAGGTCAAGGAACTTAGTTCCTTGTGGGAGGTTGAGGGCAAAGCCCTCGCATAAATAGCCCAAGATAAGCAATCTTTGATTGCGCCCCACGCCGCAAGGCGTACCCACGCGCAAGCGTGCCAAATAACCCCAAAAAAAAGCAATCTTTGATTGCGCCCCACGCCGTCAGGCGTAAACCAATTCAACAAAAAAAGGAGAACTCTTTATGGAAAGGAACGAAATAGCAGAAAACTTAAAATGGAAAACCTCGGATATCTTTGCAAGCGACGAGGCTTGGGAAGCGGAATATGCCGCTGTGGAAAAGGAATACGTCGGCTACGACTTTTCGGCGTATAAGGGCAAATTAAAGGATAAAAACACTCTGCTTGCGTGTTTTGCGCTCAACGACAAAGTATTCCGTCGTGTCGAAAAATTATATTTATACGCACACCTTTCGCACGATCAAGACGTTCGCGTGTCCAAGTATACCTCTATGCAAGCCAAGGTCGGCGCGCTTATCTCCAAAATTTCCGCGCAGGTTTCTTTCGTCGAGCCGGAGCTCACCAAGCTGGACGACGCGCTGTTGCGATCGTTTATCAACGATCCCGATTTTGCTGCGTACGAATATAAACTTCGTCAAATTTCAAAATCCAAAACGCACGTGTTAAGCGAAGCGGAAGAAAAACTTCTCGCGCTCGGCGGCGACGTTATGCGAGAATTTCGTGGTATTTTCTCTATGCTCGACAACGCGAATTTGAATCTTCCCAAGGCAAAATTCGGCGGCGAAGAGATCCAAATGAGCCACGGTATGTACGGCGTCGTTTTGCATAACGGCAACGCAGAGGAGCGTAAGGAATGGTTTGAAAAGTATTATCAAGCGTTTATCAATCTTATCGACGCGATCACGCAGACGTACTACGCCAACGTGAAAAAAGACGTGTTTTATAAAACGGTAAGAAAGTACGATAGCTGTATGGAAATGGCAATGGACGGCGAGGACGTCGCGCCCGTGGTTTACGACAACCTTATCAAAGCGGTACGGGGCGCGTTGCCCGTTATGCACGATTACATTCGTTTGCGTAAAGAGGCGTCAGGGCTGAACGAGCAACATATGTACGATATCTACGTTCCCCTCGTCGAGGATGCAGAGATCAAAATGCCGTTTGAAAAGGCGTACGATCTGGTCATAAAAGGACTTGCGCCGCTTGGCAAGGATTATCAGGAACTTTTGACAAAAGCGAGAAAAGAAGGCTGGATAGACGTTTGCGAAAACGAGGGTAAGCGTAGCGGCGCGTATTCTTCGGGCGTATACGACACCCACCCGTACGTGTTGCTCAATTATCAAGAAACGACGAACGACATTTTCACGATCGCGCACGAAATGGGGCACGCGCTCCACAGCTATAAATCGAATAGCAATCAACCGTATGCCAAAGCGGATTACACGATCTTCCTTGCAGAGATCGCAAGCACGGTCAACGAAGTGTTGTTGCTGAAATATTTATATAACGAAACGCAGGATAAGAATTTGAAGAAATATCTGCTCAATTACTATATGGATATGATCCGCGCGACGTTATTCCGTCAGACGCAGTTTGCGGAGTTTGAGCAGATCGCGCACGCGAAAGCGGAGGCAGACGAACCGCTCACCAAGGATACGCTCAACGAAGTATATTATCAGCTGAATAAGGATTATTACGGCGACGGTATCATACACGATTCGCAGATCGCGTACGAATGGGCGAGAATACCGCATTTCTACACCTCTTTCTACGTGTACAAATACGCAACGGGTATCACGTCGGCAATTTCGATCGTCAAGCGTATTTTAACGGAGGGAGAGAGCGCGGTGAAAGACTATTTCGAGTTCTTATCCTCGGGCGGCTGCACCGATCCCGTAAGCATTTTACAAAAAGCAGGCGTGGATTTGACGACGGACGCGCCGTTCAACGCGGCTATGCAGGAATTTAAGGACACCCTTGCAGAGTTTAAGAAACTCTGTAACGAATAGAGGTCAAGGCCCCGTGCGACGGGGAACGACCCGTGCGGCGGGAACGAAGAATAGAGGTCAAGGAACTTAGTTCCTTGTGGGAGGTTGAGGGCAAAGCCCTCGCATAAACAGCCCTCCCCACGCCGTTAGGCGTAAACACGCGTAAGCGTGCCCAGAAAAGCCCCCATAAAAGCAAATCGCAGATTTGCGTTATCACGCCGTTAGGCGTAAACACGCGTAAGCGTGCAAAATAGCCCCCCAAAAGCAATCTTTGATTGCTCCCCACGCCGTCAGGCGTAACCACGCGTAAGCGTACACAATAAACAAAGGAAAGAACCACTATGGCAACGAACGTCAACACAATGCCCTATAACCGCGACGCGGAAATGGCGCTGCTCGGCTGTCTTTTGATCGATAACGACATTGTTTCCGAGCTCGTTGAAAAACTTACCGAGGACGATTTTTACCAAGAATCGCATAAATTCATTTTGCGCGCCATGCAGACGGTGTTTAATCACCGCAAACCCGTCGATCTCGTAACGGTTGCGGACGAGCTGGATAGCGAGGGTAGCTTGGAAAAGGCAGGCGGTATCGTGTATCTTACCGAGCTCACGCAGATCACGCCGAGCGCGGCGAATTATAAATCGTATTACGAGATCGTTTCTCGCGATAGCGTGAACAGAAAACTCATTCGCGCGGCAAGACAGATCATCGAAACGTCGATGAACGCCACGGACGCGCAATCGTCGCTTGCATATGCGGAAAAGACGGTATACGATATTTCCAAGCAAACGGAACGCTCCGCGCTCCTTGGTATGGCGGACGGAGATATTATCGGCGACGTTCTGCACGAGTTCGAAATCTTGCAATCGGACGAAAACGCTTTGCGCGGTATTCCCACGGGGTATAAGCGTCTGGATAAAATGACGAACGGCTTGCACGGAGGCGATCTGATCGTCCTTGCGGCGCGCCCTGGTATGGGTAAAACGTCGCTTGCAATGAACCTCGTCGAAAACGCGTCCCTGCGCGCAGGGAAAACGTGCGCGGTGTTCTCGCTGGAAATGCCGAGAAAACAGATCGTGCAAAGATTGTTATGCTCATATGCAAACGTGAGCATGGCAAACGCGCTTTCGGGAAAACTGACGGCAAAGGAATGGAAAAAACTTATGCTCGCGAGCGATCAACTGCGGAAAAGTAAAATTTTCGTAGACGATTCCTCGCGTGTTACGCCTGCGGAAATACTCTCTAAATGCAGACGACTCAAAACCACGGCAGGTGGAGTCGATTTAATTATGATTGACTATATCCAGCTGATGTCGAGCGGCTCGTCGGTAATGGCAGGCAGTGAAAACAGACAACAGGAGATCGCGTCGATCACGCGCGATCTGAAAATTATGGCAAAGGAGCTCAACGTTCCCGTCATCGCGCTTTCGCAGTTGCGCCGTATCCAGTCCAAAGAACCGCAACTTTCCGATCTTCGTGAATCGGGCGCGATCGAGCAGGACGCGGATATCGTTATGTTCATTTCCCGTCCCGAGGCGATCGCGACGAAAGAGGAGATCGAAAGCGGCGCGGTGGTCAAGGGCGCGGCGGAGCTGATCCTTGCCAAGCACAGAAACGGCGAACAGGGCAGAGTGTCCTTAAAATTCATCGGCGAATGTACCAAGTTCGTGGACGTGGACGAACAAAATCGCGACGAAGAGCCGCCCGAATATACGCACGCTCCTGCGCCGTATGAGGAGGAAGAAGAGGAATACGTCGCCCCCGAGGACGACTATATCCCTCCCGAACCGCCTGCGCGTAAAGGCGAGTTAAAGCAAGCGGACGACGAAATACCTTTCGAATAAGCCCGTGCGACGGGCGGCGACTTCTCTCTGTCATTGCGAGCAGTTGGCTTTGTCCCTCACCCTGTCATTGCGAATAGTTGGCTTTGTCCCTCCCCCTGTCATTGCGAATAGTTGGCTTTGTCCCTCACCCTGTCATTGCGAATAGTTGGCTTTGTCCCTCACCCTGTCATTGCGAGCGAAGCGAAGCAATCTTATTTAAGAACGAAAAATGCAAACACTCATTCAACCTATCACAACCGAAAGTCTTGCACAGGCGAAAGAAATCATCGAAAGCGGCGGCGTGGTGGCGATACCTACGGAAACGGTCTACGGGCTTGGCGGTAACGCATTCGACGATACCGCCGTAAAGAAAATTTTCGAGGTCAAGGGCAGACCGAATAATAATCCGTTGATCGCGCACGTGCATAAGGATTACGATTTATCGAATATTATCGACTACGAGCCGCCATACGCCAAAAAATTGCGCGCCGCTTTTCCCTGCGGTCCTTTGACGCTCGTGTATCCCTCGACGGGGAAAGTGAGCCCACTCGTATCCTGCGGCTTGAATACCCTTGCTGTGAGAGTACCCTCGCACGAGGGGGCGCAGGCGTTTTTGAAAACGGTGGGGATTCCCATCGTCGCACCGAGCGCGAATATATCGCGGCACGTCAGCCCCACTTCGGCGGCGCACGTGTTCGACGATTTCGAGGGAAAAATTCCGCTCATTTTGGACGGCGGCGAATGCCAAGGCGGGATTGAAAGCACGGTATGCGATTGCACGGGGGAGATCCCTACGATCTTGCGTTCGGGGCTTGTAACGCGCGAGATGATCGAAGAAGTCGTCGGCGCTTGCGAGGAGTATACGCCCGATCTTTCCAAAGGGGAAAAAGTGAAGTCCCCTGGGGTACTTTATAAGCACTACGCGCCCCGCTGTAAAACGATGCTTTTTTCGGCAAAAAACGTAAAAAACGCAATTTCCGCGTATGTGGCTGAATCCCTTGAAAATAAAGAGGTTGCGGTACTTTGCGAGGAAAAGTGGATTAAAGACTTTCAAAAAGTAGGTGCAAAAACGCTAAACCTCGGGAAAAATCAGGCGGAAATGGCAACGCGGCTGTATAAATTGCTCCGCGAGGCAGAACGCATTTGTAAGCTGCTTATCGTCGTCGAACCGACGGAAAAAGACGGGATCATGAAAGGCGTTTTGAACAGATTGCAAAAGGCTTGCACGTCCGAGGACGTGCTCGGAAAATAAAAAATGGGGAGGGCAGGTACGCGTTGAGAACAAAAAAGAAGAAAAAAATCGTGTTCGTCTGCACGGGCAACACCTGCCGTTCGCCGATGGCGGAAGTCATTTTGAAGCGTATCGTCAACGAAATGGGGTTATCCACGCTGAAAATTTGTTCGGCGGGTTTGCAGGTTTCGCCAAATTCCAAAATGAACGAAAAAACCAAGCAAACCCTTATAGATAAAGGCTTTGCGGTGCGTTCGTTCAAATCCAAACCAATCGACGAAAAATTGCTCGAAGAATCGCTTGCAATCGTTTGTATGACTGACAAACAGCGCGATTTGTTGATGGAAATGCGGTGGCAGGTCTTACGCGCGCAAGGTGAGGAGGAAATCGAGAATAACGTGTATTCCTTTTCCGAGCTTGCAGGGTATGAAATACTCGATCCGTACGGGCGCGATATCGACTGTTATCACTACGTTTTCGAGTTACTCGCAGGGGGCATGTCTGCGTTGATTGAAAAAATATTACCCCAAGGCGTACGGGAAAAATACATACCCAAAAAGCGCACGTCGAATAAAAACGGTCAAAAGACCGAAAAAATAAAGGAGAAAAAATTATGAAAATTGCAGTTGCTTGCGATCACGGTGGTTTGAATTTGAAAAACGCTCTGATCGCGTATTTGAAAAAGTGTGGGCACGAAGTGAAAAATTTTGGAACGGACACGACGGATTCGTGTGATTATCCCGATTTTGCGGTGCTTGCCGCGGAGGCGGTTGCGAGCGGTGAATGCGACCGTGGTATCGTCGTTTGCTCGTCGGGGATCGGCGTTTCCATCGTTGCAAACAAAGTCCCTGGGATTCGCTGTGCGCATTGCCACGACACCTATTGCGCAAAATATACCCGTCTGCACAACGACGCGAATATGATCGCATTCGGAGAAAAAGTCGTCGGTCAAGGTTTGATGGAGAAGATCGTGAACTTGTTCTTAACGACCGAGTTCGAGGGCGGTGAACGCCACGAACGCCGAGTTGCGAAAATTAAACAAATTGAGGAAAAATATTATAAATAATATATAAAAGAGGTAGAAAATTATGAAATTTACGTTCAGAGAAAATCCCAAATTCCATCACGTACAGCACCCCTTGATCGAGCATAAATTGGCGATTTTGCGCGATATCAACACCACGACCAAACAGTTTGTGGAACTCGCGGAAGAGATCGCTATGTTGGAAACGTACGAGGCGACGAAGGATCTGCCGCTCGAAGAAGTAAGCGTGGAAACGCCGCTTGAAATTGCAAAATGCAAGATGGTATCGGGTAAGGCGGTAGGGATCGTGCCTATCCTGCGCGCAGGGCTTGGCATGGTTTCGGGCGTACAAAAACTCATTCCTAACGCAAAAGTGGGGCATATCGGTTTGTATCGCGATCACGATACGCACGAACCCGTGGAGTATTATTGTAAGCTGCCTGCGGACGCGGAACAGAGAACGCTTATCGTCGTCGATCCTATGCTCGCTACGGGCGGTAGCGCTTCCGACGCGATCGCGATGATCAAAAAGCGCGGTGTTACGAAAATCAAACTTTGCTGTATCGTCAGCGCGCCCGAGGGGATTCAAAAGGTTATGGACGATCATCCCGACGTGGAAGTTTACGTGGCGGCGGTGGACCGTTGTCTGAACGAAAACTGCTATATCCTCCCCGGCCTTGGCGACGCGGGCGACAGACTGTTCGGTACGAAGTAAGCAGGCGCTCAAAATGGGAAAGATCATTGCGCTTGGCGGAGGGGAGCTCCGCGAAAGAACGACGCTGAAAATCGACGAATATATCGCGCACCTTGCCAAAGAAAGGGCGGGGGAGAGCCGTGCGAATGCGCTGTTTATCCCCACGGCGAGCCACGATTATATGCCCTACTACAATACCTTTCATAAGGTATACACGGGCGTTTTCGATATTAAAACGGACGTGGCTTTGACCGTATTCAAAGAACCCGATCTTGAAAAGATGAAAGGCAAATTCGAGAAAGCGGATATGATTTACGTAGGTGGCGGCGATACCGTGTTTATGCTCGAAAGCTGGAAAAAGTCGGGCTTATTGCCGCTGATCGAGGACGCGTATCGGCGTGGCGTGGTGATTTCGGGACTTTCCGCAGGCGCGATTTGTTGGTTTTCGGATATGTATACCGACTCGCAGGCGGCGCTTGGGGAGGGGGAAAAGTACGCAATGTTTTCGGGATTAAATTGGATAAAAGGCGTAATTTCTCCGCATTACGGCGCAAGAATGCTTGACTTTGATAAAATTGTGTGCTATAATTATGACCGTGCTTACGGGTTAGAGGACGATTCTGCGATCGTGATCGAGGACGG
The DNA here is from genome assembly GCA_017463025.1 of Clostridia bacterium. Lineage (GTDB taxonomy): Bacteria > Bacillota > Clostridia > Christensenellales > Borkfalkiaceae > Scatosoma. Next base: position 338 of record JAFTPZ010000058.1, on the reverse strand, counting down.
AGAGGTGATTGGAAGTCTTTCGAGCGGCGGAAAAGCGTGGCTGATCGAACGTGAGGACGGAAAATTGAAAAAAACGGAAATTGCAAGCGTATAATTTCCGTTTGCATATGCGGATGTGGCGAAACTGGCAGACGCGCAGGTTTCAGGTTCCTGTGGGAGACCATGCAGGTTCAAGTCCTGTCATCCGCACCAGACGGGAACTATCCGAACCTTTCGGATGGTTCCCGTTTTTTTCTTTGTAATCCTTATAAATCAAGGCTTTCAGCTCATTAGAAGAAACCCGACAGCACTCATCAGGAGCGCCGTCGGGTAATTGTTTGTTTGTGAAATTGTAGTAA
>JAFTPZ010000011.1 GCA_017463025.1 Clostridia bacterium | reverse complement strand
GTTAAAGCGGCTGCCGAAATTCTCGGTATCACCGATTACCTGTCGAGAAAACCCAAGGCGCTTTACGGCGGTCAGCGTCAACGTGTTGCACTCGGTCGTACGATCGTTCGTGAACCCAAAGTGTTCCTTCTCGACGAACCTTTGTCCAACCTCGACGCAAAACTCCGTGCTTCGATGAGAACGGAAATTTCCAAACTTCACGCACGTTTGGCTACGACGTTCATCTACGTTACCCACGACCAAGTCGAGGCTATGACGATGGGTACGCGTATCGTCGTTATGAAAGACGGTTTCATGCAACAAGTGGATACGCCCCAGAACCTTTACGACTATCCCGTAAACCTGTTCGTTGCAGGCTTTATCGGTACGCCGCAGATGAACTTCTTCAAGGAATCCACGCTTACCTCCGAAAAGGGTAAAGTATTCGTGAACTTCATCGGTAACAATAAAATTTTGTTGCCCAAGACGGTTGCTGCGAGAATCAAGAACATCAACGAATATCTCGACACGGGCAAGAAGATCACGCTTGGCGTACGTCCCGAAGATATCCACCAAGATCAGATGTTCATTTCCAACTCGCCCGAAACGGTTGTGAAGGCGCGTGTGGAAGTTATCGAAAAACTCGGTGCGGAAACGCAGATCTACTGCGAACTCGATCACGAAGGCAAGGAAAGCTCGGTTATCGACAACTCCACGCAAATGATCGCGAAGATTTCCAGCCGTGCAGTCGTTGCGTTGAAAGACGTTATCGACCTTGCGTTCGACGCGCATCATATTCATATGTTCGACGGCGAAACGGAAGCTACGCTTCTTGAACGCGACGAGGGCTATGAAGTGATCGAAGAGAATGCAGAAGGTTCGGCGTTCGTGCCTCCTACACCGCAGGAAATGCGTGCTCGTATCGACTCCGCGCGTATCGTAACGAAAGAAATGAAAGCGCAGGCGAGAAAGGACGCGAGAATGGCAAAACTTACTGCAAAACAAGCGGCGAAAGCGGCTACGCAGGAAGAACAACCCGCGGAAGAAGAAAAGAAAGACGAAGAATAATTTTCTTAAATGAAAAATCCCGTTCCAAACGAACGGGATTTTTTTCATGCCGCCGCTTTGAACAACCGCACGGCAAGCGCGGTCATGTCGTCCTTTGCAACGCCGCCGTAAGCGTTTAACGCACGGTCAAGCAACGTATCGGTAAGTTCTTGCGGATTATGCGCGGGAATACTCTTCAACACGTCGTAAAGATCGGTCGTCGAGCCGAACGCGCCCGTAATGCCGTCGCTTAAAAAGAGCAGAACGTCGTTTTCCATTAGTTCGTAGCTTGCCGTGTCGGGGCGGAGAGAATCGAGTATACCGAGAGGTAGCGAACCGCCCTCCAAAACCTTGACGGTATTTCCAGAGAGGATAAAGCCCACGGGCGAGCCGATCTTGACGATATCCGCTTTACCGTTATCGAGATCGACCACGGCGATATCCACGCAAGCGAACGTTTCTTCCTTGCTGAACGTGAGTAGCTTATTGATCGTGGACAGTACCGATTCGGAGGGCATCTTTGCGCGGTAAAAGCTTTCCAAGAGAGAAATGGTACTTTCGGATATCCGACGGGCATATTCACCGCTACCCATTCCGTCGGAGAGGGCGACCATAAACCGCCGCTCGTCGATTCGGAGCACGGAGTGCGTGTCGCCGCTTGCCACCTCGCCCGTCTTTTTCGCGCACGCCACGCCGAACGCCGCGTCGAAGTACGGCTTTTTTCGGAGTATACAACAGAATTTGTCGCGGCTGAGCGCAAGCCGCTCGGAAATGATCATCGGCGCGTTGCAAAGCTCGGACGCAACGGCGGCGATTTTTTTAACGTCCGCTTTTCCGAACGTGATCAAAGACAGAGTGGGGTTGTCCTCCTCTCCGTAGACGAGTACCTCCGAACACACCACGCCTACGCTCAACAGCGCGATATTGAGCGCGCGTTCTTTATCCGTATAAATACGCAACGGCTCGCTCTGTTCGATGGCGAGCGTTTTGAGTATTTCGCTCACGCCCTGCGCTTGCCCTGCGAGTAGCGCTCTGCCTGCCGCGGCATTCTCCGTTTCCGTCATATACTTGGTGTAATCCCCGATCTGACGGTTGACCGCGTACAACACGCCGCTTTGATTCACGCAAACCTCGGCAAGACGGGAGGGGACGTCGATCAGGTTGGCTTTCCCTTTCAAACACCCCACGTCGATCAGCTTACCGAGCTCGTCAAATACGCCCTTGCGTCCACAGGCGCGGTATTGCGGACAGGTCTTGCAGGTTTCCTCCTTGACCAGACCTCGGATATATTCTTTCGCGCCCTCCTCCGCTTCCGTCGTGCCGAGTGCGGCAAAGGTGGTCTGTATTTCGCGGAATACCGAAGAAATCTCGAAGAGCTGTTCCCCGATCGCCGCGCGGTTGCGGTTGATTGCAATTCGGGAAAGGTGTTTTTCGCGGTAAAATACGAGCTTGTTTTCCAGCTCCCGAATCACGGGCGTAGGAATGAGTATGAACAAAAGCGTCGGCAATACCGCCGAAAGCAACGATTGTACGAGCAGAGAGGTTTCAAAGGTATATAGTCCGTCGAAATAGCCGTAGACGAAAAACACGCCGAGGGTAGCGAGGGCGGCGGCAAGCCGTCCCGATTTCATAAACAGCGTGATCGCCACGCCGTAGAAGAAAAACCGTTCGGGGGAAAGATTGCCCACGAGCGCAGGGGGTAGGCTCAATACGAACGCGCAAACGATCGCGGTGGCGTCTTTGGTAGCGCAGGCGAATACGAGTAAAACGAATAATGCGATACCCATGTACGCGTTCACGCTCAAAAATCGGCAGATCCCCACGCCGACGAGGATAAAGAAAAGTACGCTGAAAACGATCTCGTCGCCCGATAAGCGGCATTTGAGAAATTTTTTCAGCAGGGCTTTGATCGCCACCGTGAATACGGCGGAAAGCAGGAATACGCACGCGGCGATCGCGACCTTTTGCGGCAATGCGCCGAGGGTAAAACCGAGGTCAAAGGGCAATTTATAGGGGGTGAAAGGCGCGAACGCTACGAATCTGCCAAGGGAAAGAGAAAGGCAGAAGAGGGGTAAAAACCAAGTTCTTTTGGCGGTGGTTTTGCGTAGTCGTCGTTCGATCAAGAAGCTGACGGCAAGAACGAGCGCTTGTCCTGCGGAGAGAAGTATTTGCGAAAATTCCGACTGGGGCAGGGATACGAGGAAAAAGGACAGCGAAGATACGAATGGAGATAGCCCTGCCGCGTTCATGGCGTAGACGAGGGCAAGCCCGATCGGTTCGGCGTTGTCGCCTATGTAACGTAAAAATAAAAGTGCCGCGCCGAAAAGGAAATATAAAAGTACGCGAAAATAGTCCGTGGTTTTTTTAACGGTCATAGAAAAGCCTCCGTGCGTTGATTATCCAGACCATTATAAAATAAAAAAAGCCGCGCAATTTGTACTTTTTACAGGAAAAAGCAACGATTTACGCGGATTTACAAGGCAAACTTCGCAAAAGTTATAAAAATTTTTTCAATTATTCACGGGGAAACCTAAACTTATCAAAATCGCACGGTTCACGCGGTTCATCGTGGCAGGGGGTAATTCCCCGATACGCTCCTTTAAGCGGCGTTTATCCAGCGTTCGTATTTGTTCGAGCAGGATCACGCTGTCTTTCACGAGTCCGTAAGCGGAGGGGAGCTCGATATGCGTGGGGAGTTTGGCTTTGTTGATCTTGCTCGTTACCGCGGCGGCTATGATCGTGGGGGAATATTTGTTGCCGACGTCGTTCTGTACGACGAGGACGGGGCGTATGCCGCCTTGCTCGCTACCCACTACGGGGGATAAATCCGCATAATACAATTCACCGCGTTTTACGTTCATCATTACATACCTCTTTTGAAAACAGAACAAACTCCCTTATTGCATTATATGTATAAGAGGGCGTATTTCGTTCCCGTTTTCCTTTGCAGGTTGATTATAGCCACTTGTCTTTCGGTTTATACGCAAAAGAGCATAAAAAAAGTCTGCCGTCCTCAAACGAGGGCGGCAGGTATGCGTTGAAACAAATTAAATGATACAGTTCGAGTCTTTGGCAGGCAGGGAGTCGAGCTCCTTTTTCTTTTCTGCGTAGCCCGATTTACCGAGCAGTGCAAACGTAGCTTTCTTGCCCTCCTCTACCCCAGGTTGATTGAACGTGTTGATATTCAGCATTGCCCCTGCATACGCCGTTTGCAATTCGAACAGGAACAAAAGCTGTCCGAGGGTGAACGCGTTGAGCTCGGGAATCCAAAGGGTATAGTTCATTCTGCCGGCTTTCGTCAAAGCGTACGCCGTCGCCGCGTTCTCCGCCTGAATGAGTTCTTCCATCGTATGTCCGCCGAGGAACGCTACGTCGGGAATATTCTCGCAGCCGTGAGGAATGGGCATTTCGCAGGCGTACTTTTTCAGCGAAAGGAAAGTTACCACTTTATCGAACGGGCCTTCGGTGTAGAGCTGTACCTGCGAGTGTTGGTCGGTAACGCCGAGTGATTTCACGGGCGTTTGACCGACGTTGCAGGGCTTGCCGTCGAGCGTTTCGTTCTTGCCGAGCGATTCCGCCCAGAGCTGGCAATACCAGTCCGCGAGGAATTTCAAATTATCCGAATAGGGCATCATCACGCCTACGTTTTTGCCCTCTTCCATTGCCGCGATCTGCAACACCGCGCTCATAAGCGCAGGGTTTTTGCGCATGGACGGCTGACGGCAGATATGGTCCATATACGCCGCGCCCGCAAGCAAGCCTTTGATATCGATACCGAGCACCGCCGCCGGCAAAAGCCCAACGGGGCAAAGCTGCGAAAATCTACCGCCCACGCCGTCGGGGAGGACGTAGCTCTTGATACCGCCGCATTCGTCGGAAATTTTTTTGAGGTTACCCTTGTTCGCGTCGGTGGTGAAAATGACGTTTTCTTTCACGTCCACGCCCGCCTTTTTCAAAAGGTCGAGAATGATAAGGTACTGCGTCATCGTTTCGCTCGTCGCGCCCGATTTGGACACTACGTTAAAGCAGGTCTTTGCAGGTTCGATCACGTCGAGCAGGTCGCGCATTCTCACGGGATCGACGTTATCCTCCACGTAGAATTTCGGGCCCTTTCTCTTGATTTTTGGCAGGTCGTTGTAGTGTAAATGGCAAAGGGCGTTGAACGCCATGATCGGACCGAGCGCGCTGCCGCCGATGCCGAGTACTACGAAATATTGAAACTTTTTGCGTACGGTTTTCGCCGTTTCCAAGATATCCGCGACGATCTCGTTTTGGTTATAGGGCAGCTCCGTCCAGCCCATATACAGCTCGTCCTTGCCGCGGTTTTCTTTCACGTAATTCCACGCCGCCGCCGCTTTCGATTGATAGGAAGAAAGCTTTTTCGCCGTAAAGCCCTGCGCGCCGAGGAACTTGTCCGTCATATTGTTGTAGTCCAGCGTTACGCGCATAGAGTTGCGCCATTCTTTGGTTTTGTATCCCATTGATTATCTCCTTTGATAAAATTTGTTTGCTATATTATTTTACTCCGAATTGCGCGTAATGTCAAGGGACGGAACGGAAAATCTTCGCTAAATTCATAAAAATTTACGTTTTTTGATTTCAGCGGCGCTTGCGGAACAGTTCTTTGAAGAGTTTCGGGGAAAAAATTTTCAATACCGCCCATAAAACGACGGTTAAAATCAGTACTGCAAAGCCGCTTGCAAACACCGCCCAAAGCTCGCCTAAAAATTGTTTGAACAGGGTGGAAAGCAGTTTGCCGACCAAAGATAAAGGCAGTATTGCGATCACACATCGTGCGAAAACGGATAAAAGGGATTTGCCGTGCGCGCGGTAGAAACCCCGACATTTTTTGAAAAGTAAAGAAAGATTCAGGGCGGCGGTGAGGATAAAGCTTGCCGCCATACCGATCACGTAGGCGTATACGCCGCAAACGGAGGGTAAAAGAAAGACGCAAAGGAGCATTCCGGCCGCGCCGACGAAGTAGTAAATAAAGGTCTGTTTTTCAAAGCCGAGGGAGTTGAGCATACCCGTCGTGATCATGGAAATACTCATAGGGAGCAATATGGGCGAGCTTTTCATGATCATTTCCCCTGCAAGGGCGTTGGAATAGGCGATCCTGCCAAGATCCTCGCCGAGCGCGTAGAAAAAAGGTAAGAGGAAACACGCGACGAGTACGGAAATCAACATTCCGCGTTCGATATTTTTATATAACCGTTCGTTGTTTTTGCGATAATAATCCTCCGCGAGTTCGGGCACGAGTACGAGCGAGAGCGAACCGATCACCGTCGAGGGGATCATTAAAATAGGGAGCGCCATACCCGACACCACGCCGAACAGGGACAATGCCTCCGCGTTCGACACGCCTGTACGTACGAGCATAGCAGGGAATAAAACCGCGACCGCGGAGTTGACGAGCGTACCGCTTACGCGTACGGAGGTGATGGGCAGGGTTGCGTTGAGTAAGGGTTTCAGTTGGTTTTTTGGGTTGGAAATTTTGCCGCCGCGAAGAAGAAAACACACGGCGGAGGCGGTAAAGGAGAATAAATAGGAAACGACTACCGCCCACGCCGCTTTTTTCGCGCCCGAAAGTGGATCGGGCACGCTTTGCAAAAGAAGTACGCCGGCGATCACCATGACCGATTCTTCGGCGATTTCGAGTACCGACGGGGTAAGAAATTCTTTGTGCCCCCAAAAGCTGCCGCGCACGACCGCGTATAATGCGGAAAAAACGAGTCCGATCAAAAGAATACGGAACACGGGCAGACAACGCTCGTCGGAGAATAAAAAGGAAAAGCCGTCGCCAAAGACGCCGAGTAGCAGACACACGGGCAGAGTGAGGGCGAGGGAAAGCGCCGCGCCTGCCGTAAACGCGCCGCTCACTCCCTTTTGATTGTTTTCCGCTTTACTTTTGGTGATGAGCCGCGAAACGGTGATGGGAATACCGCCCGTGCCGAGCGTGATAAACACGGAAAATACCGAAAGAGCGACTTGATATAAGCCCAACCCCTCCGCGCCGATCAGACGGGAGAGGACGATACGGTATAAAAAACCGAGCGCGCGTTCGGCGATAGACAAGCCCGTTACGATCGTAGCGGTGGTCAGCACGCGCGAGCCTGCCTCGCTTTTGGGGGACTGTGCGTTATGTACGGTGCGCATTGCGTTTTTCATACTATTATTGTACGAGCCCTCTGCCGCGATTTATGACTTTTTCGGTGTATCCCCTCGAAAAACTTGACAAGGTTTGGAAAAGGTGGTAGAATGATACTGCGACCAAATTGAATAAGGGTTTCCCTATAAGTATATACTTCTTTGGTAGAGGTGTATCTTTTCGCGTTACAATTCTTATAGGGAAAAAATGATTTGTATTTCAATTTGTGTCGCAGCAAAGCGAGAGAGGCATTTTTACAGGTGCCGTTCCGTTTTGCGAGCGGCATTTTATTTTTGCCGTTTTGATTACGTTTCTTTTTGTTATTGTGAGGAAAACAATCTCTTATTCACCTACCCTGTCATTCTGAATGGAGCGATAGCGGAATGAAGAATCTCAAAGAGATTGCCGCGCCCTTGCAGGGCTCGCAATGACAAAGCATTGCGAATAGCAAGCTGAACGCAATGACAAGGAAAATATCGTTTTACGGAGGGTTCTTTTATGAAAAGGACGAAAAAATTTTTGGTAGGTTTGTTGGCGTGTTTGAGCGTGTTTGTAGGCGCGCTCGGTTTGGCGAGTTGTGGCGAAACGGAAAGCGGTAGCACGAGCGAGGGCGGTTTGCCTATGGTGTGGACGACGGAAACGGTATATGCAAAGGCGCAAGAGCTTGGATATACGGGTACGATAGAAGAGTTTTTGGAAATGATCAAAGGCAAAGACGGTGAAAAAGGCGAAAAGGGCGACACGGGCGCGCACGGTGTTGGAATTAAAAGTATCTACATAAACGCGGAGGGTGAACTCGTCGTCGAGCTTACCGAGGGCGAGCCTAAAAATCTTGGGAAAGTCGTCGGTGAAAAAGGGGATAAAGGCGAAAAGGGTGAGGACGGCATTTCGGATGTTGGCTGTATCCACGAAACGTTTGGCGAATGGTTAATCGTGCAAGAAGTCAGTTGCGAATGTATGGGGGTGAAATCGCGAAAATGCGCGAATTGCACGTACGTGGAATATGAGTTTACGCCGAAAAAGGCGCATACGTTCGGGGAATGGAAAATTCTTTCCGCAGTTTGCGGAGAAAGTAAAACGGAGGAACGCATTTGTGTGGAATGCCGAAAGTATGAAAAACAAACAGTGCCTTTTATAGAACACGAATACGTAGACGGCGTTTGTAAATGGTGTGACGAAAAAGAACCGCAACCCTTGGAGTATACGCTGAAAAAGGATAATACTTATGAGGTGAGCGGTATCGGAACTTGTACGGATACGGATATTATTATTCCTTTGCGATACAAAGGATTGCCTTTGACGAGCATAGGGGATTATGCGTTCTATGAATGTACGGGTTTGACGAGCGTGACGATTGGCAATTCTGTAACGAGCATAGGAAGTTCTGCGTTCGCGTGGTGCACAGGTTTAACGAGCATAACGATACCGAACTCTGTAACGAGCATAGGAAGTTATGCGTTCTGTCGTTGTACGAGCTTGACGAGCGTAACAATTCCAAATTCGGTAACAAGCATAAGTGCATGTGCGTTCAATGGTTGTACGAGCTTGACGGAAATTCCCGTGAGTACGGATAATACGGCTTATCAATCAATTGACGGAAATTTATATAGTAAAGACGGAAAAATTTTGATACAGTACACGATTGGAAAAACGACAACTTCGTTTACAATTCCAAATTCGGTAACGAGCATAGAGCAATATGCGTTCTATGAATGTACGAGCTTGACGAGCATAAAAATACCTGACTCGGTGACGGAAATAGAGGATGGTGCGTTCAGTGATTGTACGGGCTTGACGAGTGTAACAATACCAAATTCTGTGACGAGCATAGGGGGTTGTGCGTTTTCTGGTTGTAAGGGATTGACGAGCGTAACAATTCCCAATTCAGTAACGAGCATAGAAGGTTCTGCGTTCTGGGGTTGTACGAGCTTGACGAGCGTAACAATTCCCGATTCCGTAACGAGCATAGGGGATTATGCGTTCTGTCGTTGTACGAGCTTGACGAGCATAACGATACCCAATTCAGTAACGAGCATAGGACATTTTGCGTTCAATGGTTGCACGAGCTTGACGAGCGTTGTGATCCCTAATTCGGTAACGAGCATAGGGGATGATGCGTTCTATAATACGGGATATTATAACAACGAAAATAATTGGGAAAACGGCGTTTTATATATCGGACAATATTTAATT